>JAVQXV010000155.1:0-7214 GCA_033577755.1 Anaerolineales bacterium | reverse complement strand
CAACTGGCTGCCGGGCGTGCGTTGGTCAAACGTCTGGTTGTATAACGGACAGCCGTTGCTTGTGGAAACGCTGTTGTGGGACGGCAGCACCGGCGGCTGCGGTTACGCCGACTTCGACAACGGTGGCCGGCCCTGGCCGGCAGGCGAGTGGGAAGTGCAGATTTTCATCGGCGACCGGTGGCTGGACTCGACGCGCTTCACCATCGCCCCCTGACCATCTCTTCGCCGTCCGGTCAATTCGCTGCCAACGCTATGGCGATTTGCGCCGCTACGTGCGCGTTGTTCTGAAGCAGTGCTAGATTGGCGGCCTTGCTTTCGCCGTGCGTCAGCTCGGCGACGCGGGCGAGCAGGAACGGCGTGAGGTCCTTGCCGCGAATGCCGCGCTCTTCCGCTTCCTGCACCGCTGCCGCAATCGCGCGCTCCATCTCGTCGGCGGGTTGAGCGGCTTCGGCGGGACAGGGCACGCACACCAGCATCCCGCCGCCTAGCCCCGAATCCCACAGCGCGCGCGCTAGGGCCGCGACTTCTGTCGGCGAGTCGGCGCGCGCTTCCAGCTTCAAGCCGCTGCTGCGTGAATAGAAGGCCGGGAACTCATCGGTTTGGTAGCCGACCACAGGCACGCCATGAGTCTCCAGCCATTCGAGCGTGGCGGGCAGGTCGAGGATGGCCTTGGCGCCGGCGCAGACCACGATGACGGGCGTGCGCGCCAGTTCCGGCAGGTCGGCGGAGATGTCGGTGGAAGGGCCGCCGCCCGCCGTGCGGTGGACGCCGCCGATGCCGCCGGTAGCGAACACGCGAATGCCCGCCCAGTGCGCGGCGATCATCGTGCCGGCGACCGTGGTCGCGCCGTCGCGCCGCTGCGCGAACGCCACGGGAAAATCGCGGCGGCTGACCTTAAGCACGGATTTGGCCGTGGCCAGGTGTTCGAGCTGCGCCTCGCTCAGGCCGATGTGCACCTTCCCGTCCAGCAGTGCAATGGTGGCCGGCTCCGCCCCGGCCGCGCGGACGGTGGCTTCCAGGCGGCGGGCCAGCGCGAGGTTATCGGGCCAGGGCAGGCCGTGAGAAATGACGGCAGACTCAAGAGCGACGAGCGGGCGGCCCGCGTCAAGCGCGGCGTGCACCGTCGGGTGAAAGACGAGGAATGGAGGGGTGGGCATGTGTTTGTGTGCGTAGAGACGCGCCGCAGCGCGTCTCTACGGCGGCGCGTCTCTACGGCGGCGTGTCTGTACCGGCGGCGCGTTTTCACCGTGGTGGTGGCGGCAGGCCGAAGCCTTGCGTCGGATCGGAGCGGAGCTTGAAACCGGCTGTGTCGGAGGGCGATGAAGCCGAGCCGGATGGCGCTCCGGCACGCTCCGGTTCGTGGCCATCGCCGCCCAGCATGCGCGGCCCGCTGATCTGATCGAGGTAATCCAGCGCAGCGTCAATCTCCGGCTCGATCGGCGCCCTGGCATTGCGGCGCATCTCACGCAGCTTGATGGCATAGAGGCTGACGATGTTGAACGGCAGCGGCCACTCGCTCTGGGGCAGGAGCTGAAGCACCTTTGGCTCGGAAGAGGGGATGCAGGTGTGCGTAAGCCAGTATTCTCGGAGGTGGTTGAAAAAATTCCACCAGGTCCGTCGGCGCGCGTTATGCATCTCGTTTTCCAGCGTGGTTGTGTTAACGCCGGTCAAGGCGATGAATTCTCTCTGCCACGATTCGATAAGTTCCTGCGAGACTTCGGGCGGCGTTTGGAGCGTGCCGACTCCGATCCAGATCAGCTCCACGCCCAGCTGGCGGCAGCGGCGGGCGAAGGATTCGGTGTAGAACGAGAGCGTCAGTTCACGGCGCGGGTTGGCGGTGGCGGCGGCGCGGGAGGTGGGCGGGCTGCTTTGTACAGCGCTGGTGGTGTCGCCGCGAGAAGACGGCGGTGGTGGAAGCATCCCTTTCTGTTTTTGGGCAATGAGGTCTTTGAAGCGGCGCTGTCCGATGTAATGAGCAATCTCGGCGCGCGCCAGGTCGGCGACCATATCCGTCCAGGGACGGGTGGTGTGACCCGGCCCGGCCAGCTGGCCGTAGATGAGCCGCCGTATCGAGTGCGGTTCATAGGGATAAGGGTTGCGCTCGGTGCGTGGCTGGTGGCTATAGACGCGGAATGCCACCTGTGCCTGAACGGCGGTGATGGGGATACCGTCGCGGGTGTACAGCGATAGGTCTCCCAGGTCGCGGATTTGGTCGCGCAGGTCAATCACTTCCTCACGCAACCGCTCGAAGCCGTGCAGGAACTGGCCGCGCTTGGCGGAGTAGATGATGGAGGCGTTGTTGACCAGCTCGAAGAGGGCAGCGTTGCCCAGGTGAATCTTGAGAAGGCCCGGCCCGCCGATGACGCTGACGCGGCTCTTCTTACTTCTCGGTGTCAGCGTGCCATCCTTGATTTCAATCACTTCATAAGGCCACAGGAAGTCTCCGAAGAGTGCGTTCCAGAGATAGCCCATGGTGCGGAAGATGCTTTCGGGGGTCTCGTCCAGATTGAACAGGTCATTGAGTCGGCGTGCGCCGCCGTACAGCACGACGAAAAGGACGATGGTGGGCAGGAACCAGTGACGCAGCACTTGCACCAGATTCTGCGACTGGAACTCGAGGGCAGTAGCCAGAGCCAGCAAAAGCATGAACGCGCCGGCAACCACTAACAAGCGGAACAACGGGCCGGTGCGGTTGCGGCCCAGCAACAGGTCTAATGCCCGCTGCCACGTCGAGCGCGGGTCACGATAGCGGTTCATTCTGCGGCTCCGAGCGCCGTTTCCCTGACCTGGTTATGGCGCAGCCAGACTTCTATCTCCGTCAACGTTTTGCGCATCTCTTCCTGCTCCGGGCTGAACTCCAACTCGTTCAGCACGCGCCGTGTGCCCTCCACCAGAGAGTAGGCCGTTTCGGCGGCATCCGGCGCGGCGCCCTGTGCGAGTTGTTCGCGCAGCCATTCGGTCGTAGCACGCAGCAGGTGCAGCTCGCCCTGCCGCCGGCCCTCCTCACGCGCCGCCTTCAGGTCGGGATGTTGTTCTTCAACGGCTCTTTTGACCTGCGCCCGCAACTGCTCTTGAAGTTGCAGGATGCGTTTTTGCTCTACGGCAGGGGGGAGCTTGAGATTGAGTAGGCGCACGCTGAGCACACGCAGGCCGCGCTCCTTGAGCACCTGATATTCGCGCGATTGGCCGGACTCGGCCCAACCGGTCAGCCGCTGTTCGATCTGATATTGCAGGTCTTCCAGCAGGGCAAGGTCTGGGTCGGGGTCGGTGAAGAGCTGCTCGAAGTCCTGCTGGGCGAGCAGCTCACGCCAGACGTCGGCGGCCAGCAGGCAGGGCAGGCGCTCCCACTCACTGGCAACGCGGTCGCGGTAGGCGCGCCCATAGACGGCACGATAGGCGCTCTCCGGGTTGAAGGCGAAAGGGGGCGTGTTCGGGTCGCGCCAGTCGCGCAGCGGGCTGCGTTCGCCGCTATCCAGCACGAAGACCACGCGCAAGTCGGCCTCGACTTCGATGCCATCGCGGGTGAAGGCTCTAACGCCCGGCTCAATGCGCTCCTGCTGGCGCAGGTCGAGCGTGCCGTTCTCGGCGATGTATTCGCCTTCTCGGGTGAAGACGACGCCCGGCCCACAGGCACGCTTGAACTCGGTGTCGGTGCGCAGGACGATGCCGCTGACGCTGTCCACCAGGATGACGCCCGCCGACTTGATGCGCCGCTCCTTCTCGGCAGCGCTGCCTTCCAACCGTCCGTTGCGCACCAGGATGGCCGGGCCGGATGCGCCCTGAAAGAAGTACTCCAGTGCCTGTTTGCGCTCCTCTGGCGTGTTGACCGGTAGCACGAACTGGGAGACCAACGCTGAAAAGCTCAGGTAGGTAAAGATCGCGGCGATGACGGCAACGCCGAGCGTGCCGATTGGCCGGACAAGGGCAAGCAGCAATTCTACGCCTTGCGCCGTTTGCGTCGCCCAGCTGACGTAAACCTGATAGAAGGCGAACAGTTCCGACTGAAAAAGAAATAGAAAGCCGGCAAGGGTCAGCAGGACGGTAACCCACTCTACAAACCAGTTCTGTCGGTAAAACGGGCGTTTCATGTGCTTAGGATTGTAGAGCGAAAAGCCTAAGGCTCCAAATCTGACCTAAGGGGGTAATTGCTCAGGCTGTTCCGTTGAGGCCCGAGGAGCTGCACACGCTTTTCAGGGGAACGGAAGCTCTGTCAGCCATACTCGGCCCTCCGGGAACTCCGGCGTGGTCAGGCGCGTGCCGGTATCGGGTCGGTAGAGGCCGGCGGTGAGCGTGTATGCGCCCGGGGTCAGCCCGGCGGGGAGGGAGAGCGTACGCGGATCGACAACGTACTCGCCGGGCAGCCAGCCGGTGGTGCGCCGCGTTCCGTTTGCCGGCGCTCCATCCGATTGAGCCACGATGACTCCGTCCGCGTCCGTCAGGTGGACGAAGACGTGATAAGAGTCGGCAAACAACTCGTCTGCGCGCCAGACCAGGGTCAGCGGCAGGACGTCGCCAGGCGTCAGTGTGGTGGGCGCGTCCAGGCCGTAGAGCGCCGCCGGGCCGAGGTCGGCGTCCAGGCGTTGGCCCACCGGTGGCGCGGTGTAAACACGCGCCGGCGCAAAGACCTCCAGCACACCCAGCTCAAACGACTCGTCGCCTACCTGTAGCGTCCAGGTATAACGCCCGGTGTCCAAATCCGCAGGCAGTCGCACCGAGAGTTGATGGCGCGTCACCGTCTTTGGGTCGATAATCTCGATTTTTGTGTCCAGAACGATGTGGTCATTGCCATCTAGAAACAGGGTGTTGTCATGTTTCAAGTTGAAGATGAAAGGGGACGGCACGCCGCGCCAGCAGGTGGTCACCGTGATGTCGTCGCCGGGTGCGGCCTGTAACTGGCTGAACGCGACGAACTGAAGTCCGGGTACAGCGCTCGCGATCGCGCCTTCACATGCGCGGCGTGAGGGTGCGGTGATGTACACAGTCCCAAATTGCAATTTGCCCAGGCTGCGCAGGTCGTAGTGGGAGAAGACTTCGACCTGAAGCCGATACTCGCCTGGCGGCGTGCCGGCCAGCGGCGTAATCACATATGGGTCGAGGATGTACTGGTCGAGCGGCCACCGGTCGGTGCCGGGCGTGAAGCGCCAGTTGCGCGGGCGCAGCGTCTCGCGCTCACTCCAGATGAAGCCGTGCGCATCCACCAGCTTCACCTCAAAGCCATAGGGCACACCGAGCGGGCGGTTTGCCTTCCAGTACAGGTTGACGGTGAAGGCATCGTCCGCGCCGACTCTCACACCTTCGCCCTGCTGGAGAGATGGAAGCGTGTCCCAGCCAAGCAATGTCAACTCGTCGGCGAAGTTGTGGTTGAGGGGGACGGCGACATGGCGCAGCCCTTCCGACGTCAGGCCGCGTTGCAGCAGGGGCGTCAGGCCGGCGTCGTAGAGCAGAGGGCGGAAGAGGGCGAGGGCAAGAGCAGAAAGTAGAAAGTAGAAAGTAAATCCCGGTTCGTCACTCGCTACTTCCCACTTTCTACTTTCCAAGTCATGTCTACGACTCAGCAGCAGCGCGATTCCCGCAACGGCCACGCCTACCACCGAGAGCAGGTTTCCCAGCGTGCGCGGCCAGGTGTCGGCCAGTTCGAATGTGAGAGTGTGTGTGCCCGGCGGCAGGTCGAGGGCCATCAGCCCTTCCGGCGCGGTGACCCGCAGCGCGACCGGCTTGCCGTCGAGCATGGCGCGCCAGCCCGGAAAGTAGAACCGGTTGTAGATGAACGTGACCGGCGCAGCGGCGGAGACGGTGAAGGCGTCCTGCGTGGGCGAGAGCGGCGTGTGCGTCACCTGCGCGCCGGGCGCGCTGAAGCGCGGGCGCCGGCTCAGGTCGCGGCGCGCACCCACGTCGGCGGGCAGCTGCTGCACCGCACGTGGCAGGTACTCGCCCACCGTCGTCGTGCCGATGAAGTCGGGCGGGATCTCGAATGCAGCCATGTCTGCCAGGCCCGGGCGTGGCGGGACCGGCTCGAAGGGCGGCGAGGCGAAGGGCAGGCCGGCGATAACGAGGACAACAATTACGAGCAGAAGTGTGAAACGTGTTGCGTAGTGCGTATTTCGTATTCCGTGAGCGGCAGCAATCTGCGGTCTGCCCTCTGCCGTCCGTCGTCCGACAAACAGCGCTCCGGCCACTACGGCCACGAAGAGCGAGATCGGCCCAAGCAGGCGCCACGGAAAGAGCGTCAGGCGCAGCAGCGGCAGGTTATCCCACAGAGGCCGGCTGACGGGATGGATCAGCAGAACGGCGAGCGCGGAGGCGAGGGTGAAGAAGAGGAGAGTGGAAAGTGGAGAGTAGAGAGTAGAGATTGGTGAACTGTTGCTCTGCTCCGACTTGGGCGAGGCGGCCGTCCCCCGACCCCACCAGCGAATGAGCGCCGGCCCGGCGAAGAGCAGCGCCGCCAGCGGCAACGGGCGCACCACCGGCGGGTTGAGCAGGTCTGGGTCAACGGGCAGGCGCGGCCAGGCGAACAACTCGCCAAACGAGAGGAAGTTGTTGGTGTACAGCATCCCGCCGTTCAGCGTGCCGCGCTCGGTCTGCACATACTGCGACTCAAGCAACGCCGGCAGCCAGAAGAAGGCCGAGAGGAGGAAGGCGAGGAGGAAGGAAGCAGGAAGGAGAAAGAAGGGAGAAGGGAGAGGGGAGAAGGGAGAGGGGAAAAGGGGGGTGCGAAGAAGGCTTTGACCGATGCTTGCTGCCGAACGCTTGTGGAATTGCCATAGCTCAAATGCTGCATAGGCGGCCAAGAAGGGCATGACCTGCAAGGTGACGCCGTGATGGGCGAAGATGCAGGCGGCCAGCGCCAGCCCGGCCCAGACCGCCGAACGTGCTTGGCCATATGCAGCGCGACGCAGATGAAGCAGGGCCAGCGGCAGCAACGCCAGTGCCAGCGACTCCGGAACCGAGCCGCGGATATGGGCGTCGTACAGCAGATACGGGCTGTAGAGATAGGCCACGCCCGTCACCAGTCCGGCAGAGGATTCGTCAAACAATTCATGCCCGAAGGCGTAGGCGCTCCAGGCCGAGCCGACCAGCGCCGCAGCGCAGATGATTTTGTAGGCGGTGAGGGCGCTCAGACCGGTCAGGATGAGCAGTGCAACAAGGTAATGCGACGAATAAGGAAAGTAGTTGAAGACCGGATAGCCGTAGCCGAAGGCGAGATCGGGCGCCCA
>JAVQXV010000154.1:0-7218 GCA_033577755.1 Anaerolineales bacterium | reverse complement strand
TCGGGGCCATCCTCGGGCCGCTGCTGGTCTCCGCCGTGCTCTACCTGCGCGGCGATTACCGGGCCGGCTTCGCCCTGCTGCTTATCCCCGCGCTGCTGGCCCTCGGCGTGCTGCTCGCCGCGCGCGTGATCTATCCGCGGCCTCAGGATTTGGAGGCGACTACGCCCGAACTGAGGACGCGGGGCTTCCCGCGCGTCTTCTGGCTGTATCTGAGCGCCGTCGCGCTGGTCGCCGCCGGCTACGCCGACTTCCCGCTCATCGCCTATCACTTCGAGAAGACGAACCTGCTGGCGCCGGCCCTGATCCCGGTGTTCTATGCCGTGGCGATGGGGGTGGATGCGCTGGCCGCCCTGCTCTTCGGGCGCTTGTTCGACCGGATCGGCCTGACGACGCTGGTGATTGTCTCGATACTCTCAGCCTTCTTTGCGCCGCTGGTCTTTCTGGGCAACGAGTCCGCGGCGCTGGTCGGAGTTGCGCTGTGGGGGGTCGGCCTTGGTGCGCAGGAATCGATTCTGCGGGCTGCGGTGGCGGGCATGGTGCCGGCGGACAGACGCGGCTCGGCCTACGGCCTCTTCAACACCGGATTCGGCCTGGCCTGGTTCGCGGGCAGCGCGCTGATGGGAGGCCTGTACGATGTGTCCCTGCCGGCACTCGTCGCGTTCGCCGTTGCCGCCCAGTTGTCGGCGGCGCCGCTGTTCTATCTGCTCGGCAAAGGGCGCAGCCGCATAGCATGAGCGCACACGTCTTCTTGTTGTGAGTTCAAACGGCATTGCCGGCAAGCCACGACGGAGCGCACCGAGCAAAGCCCCCGGCTTCATTCTTCGAGATACAGCTCCGCCGAGTCGTCGTCGTAGGCGAACAACTCGGCGTGGCGGCCCCAGTTGATGGCCGTATCCAGCTGCGCCTCGGCCAGGTCGCCGAAGTCCGCCTGCAGGCGCTCATGGAAGTAATTCCAGGACACGCGGTGGTTGTCGTCCCGCTGCAAAGTCTCGTAAATCCACTGGATGGTGGGCTGGCGCAGGATGCGGCCGGCTACGATCTCTTTGCGCGTCAGGATGCTGGCTTCGGCATAAGCCTGGCCGAGCGGCGTGAGCGTCAGGTCACCTTCCTGCACGATGAAGAACCCAAGCAGCTCACCGGCCTCCACCACCGGCAGCAGGTCGTCCAGCTCCATCACCAGTTCATTGCTCAGCCGGTACAAGTCGGCGCGCCCGCCTTCCTCGGCCAGCTTCTCCGAGAGGCCCGCCAGAGCGTTGAGCCGCGCCACAGGTAGAGGCTTGGTGCGCCCCGGCTGGCCGGGCGCGGTGCCCAGGACTTCGGCCTCCGGCTCGGTCTTGCCGGCCACGGCGGCGTACACTTTATCCACCAGCGCCTGAAAGGCCGTGTCCTTGCGGTGGCGCGGATGGCGCAGGTGCACGGCGACCTCGGCGACGATGCGGCCGGGGTCCTTGTCCATCACCACGATGCGGTCGGCCATCAGCACGGCCTCCTCGATGTTGTGCGTCACCATCAGAATGGCCTGAGTGGGGATGGCCTTGTTCAGCCACAACTCCATCAACTCGCCGCGCAAGGCTTCGGCGGAGAGCACGTCGAGCGCCGAGAACGGTTCATCGAGGCAGAGCAGCTCCGGCTCGACGGCCATCGCCCGCGCAAAGCCGACCTTCTGGCGCATGCCGCCGGAGAGTTCGCGCGGGTAGGCCGACTCGAAGCCGTCCAGGCCGACGGTGTCAATCAGCTTGAGCGCGCGGGCAGTGCGTTCGGCGGGCGGCACGCCGCGCGCCTTGAGCGCCACCTCGACGTTCTCCTGAACGGTCAGCCAGGGGTAGAGCGCGAAGGTCTGGAAGACGATGGTGGCATGCGGATTGACGCCGCGCAGCGGCTCGTCGCGATACAGCACCTCGCCGGAGGTGGCCCGGTTGAGGCCGGTGATGGTGCGCAGCAGTGTGGACTTGCCGCAGCCCGACGGGCCGAGCAGGCAGACGAACTCGCCGGGCCGGATGACCAGGTTGATGTCCTTCAGCGCGATGAACTTCCGCGGTCCCCGGCCGTAAGCCTTCTCGAGGTTGCGGACGGTGAGCAGCGGGCTGCCGTTGGTGGAGGGGTTCAGCAGCGTCATGTTCGACCTCCTGCGGTCACTCCATGCGGAAACGCTCTTCGGCCACACGATAGAGTCGCAGCCAGAAGAGCCGGTTGATGAGGACGACGGCGACCACCAGCGCGAGGGTGGCCGCGAGCAGCAGGGCATAATCGCCCGTGCCGGTGGACTGAGCGATGAGCGCGCCGACGCCCAGGGTAGTGCGCACCTGCCCACCGAACTCCACGTGCTCGGCCACGATGCTGGCGTTCCAGGCCCCGCC
Source organism: Anaerolineales bacterium (assembly GCA_033577755.1). Lineage (GTDB taxonomy): Bacteria > Chloroflexota > Anaerolineae > Anaerolineales > UBA6663 > JANWXR01. Next base: position 4,861 of record JAVQXV010000154.1, on the reverse strand, counting down.
GCCGGCCGTGATGGCGCCGGTGACGATGTAGGGGAACAGGGCCGGCAGGATGAGAGTGCGCCAGCGTTCCAGGCGCGAGAGGCGCAGCAGCTCGGTGGTGTAGCGCAAATCCTGCGGGATGGCCGAAGCGCCGGCAATGACGTTGAACAGCAGATACCACTGCGTGCCCGTGAGCATCAGCGCAACCGCGGCGATGTCCAGGCCGCCGGGCAGATTGAGCAGGAATAACAGGAAGACCGGGAACAGGGCGGTCGCCGGGACGGCGGCGATGACCTGAACGACCGGCCCCAGCACAGCGGCCAGCCGGCGATTGGTGCCGATGGCCACGCCGACCGGGATCGTCCAGAGCAGCGCGATGACGAGCGAGGTCGCGACGCGGGCAAAGGTGGCCAGCAACCCGAGGCCGACCTGCACCCAGGCGCTGCCCGGAAGCGTGAGCAACATTTCGAGCGCGCGATAACCACCGTACACGCTCAACGCGCCGAAGACGAGCGCGAGGCCCATCAGCACCCAGGCCGGCCGCTGCTCGTGGGCGGTGTTCCCCGGCAACGACGCCACCCGCCAGCGACGCTGGAGAACGGCATCGGTCCGTTCCATGAACGGCTCGACGAGGCGCGCGCCGAATTGCTGCACCAGCCACGAGCGCGATAGCAGGTCATAGAACCAGGACTGTGGAGGCTCGTCGCCCTCGGTCATCTCGACCTTGAACTTATCCGCCCAGGCCAGCAGCGGGCGCCAAACGAACTGATCGAGCAGGACGATGACCAGGACGAGCGCGGCGATGCCGTAGAGGATGGCGGTGAGGTCGCCGGCGTTGGCGGCCGTTTGCAGGTAGGAGCCGAGGCCGGGCAGGCGAAAGTCGCGGCTGCCGACGGTGAAAATCTCTGCCGCCATCAGAAAGAACCAGCCGCCCGACCAGCTCATCATGCTGTTCCAAATCAGGCCGAGGGCGGCGAAGGGCAGCTCCAGCGTCTTGAAGCGCAGCCAGGGGTCGAAGCGGAAGATGGCGGCGGCCTCGCGCAGCTCATGCGGGAGCGTCTTGACCGACTGGTAGAAGCTGAAGGTCATATTCCAGGCCTGCGAGGTGAAGATGAGGACGATGGCCGAAAGCTCGGCGGCCAGCGCGTCCGGCAGGATGGCCGTCAGGCTGAGCAGCACGACGGGGAGGAAAGAGAGGATGGGTACGCTCTGCAGCACATCGAGCAACGGCATGAGCACCTTCTCGGCGCTGCGATTGCGGGCGGCGACATAGCCGTAGACCAGGCTGAAGAGGAGGGAGAGCAAATAGGCGGCCAGCATGCGCCCGACCGAGAGCGCGGCGTACCACGGCAGCGCCGCGGGGGAGAGTGAAATCTCCGGCCCCTTGATGACGGCGGGGGCATCTAAGGCCAGGCGTGTACCGAGATACAACAGGGCGGCCAGGCCGAGCAGAATCAGGCCATCGCCGAGGGTGAAGGTTGGGATTTGTGGCAGCGCCGGGCTGTAGCGGAAGCGCCGCATGCTCACCTCCGAAGGAACGCTCGATCCCGCGCCGGGCACGTGGGCGCTCACCCGGAGGTGGGCGGCCGGTCAGGCGAGGGAAGAGCCACTAGGTCGCGATGAGTCGTCCGGGCCGGACATGGCTGCGATCGGAAATCGAGTGGAAACGAACGCCGCCAGTGTACGTCGAGACGGGGCTGGTGTCAACGATTACACTGCCCCGTGCCCCGCGGAGTCCGCGACGAATGCATTGCCGATTATTGGCCGCCCCTTCCGACGTGCTTCGCGACTGCGAAGCAAGGCCCACGAAAGCAGTGAGCCTCCGCTCAGGGTGCGGCCCGGCCAAAAATTATAGAAACGCACCCATGAGTCCACTGAAAAAACCATGATCTCACCGCGAAGAGCGCCAAGGATTCGCTTTTGTTTTTCTAGCATTCTTGGCGTCTTCGCGGTTCAAATGGACTTTGTTCAGTGCACTCACCCATTTCTTCTGCCGGATTGACGGACAGGCCCTTGCCGTTCTATACTCACAAGAACTGTCGCGCCCGAATGTGCGGGTAAATGTCTTGGTCGGTCTGGAAGCGCTCAAGTCTGACTTTGGCTGGAGCGATGAAGAGCTGTATGAGCAGTGCTTGTACAACCTGCAAGTGCGCTATGCGCTGGGCTATAGCCGACTGGGCGAAGGCGAGTTCAAGCTGCGGACGCTGTATAACTTTCGGCAACGGCTGAGCCGCTACCCGCTGACGCACGGGGTCAACCTGCTGGAACAGGCCTTCGAAGCCATCACCGACCAGCAACGGGTGGCCTTGCAAGTGCGCAGCGAGGCCCAGCTCCAGGCGGTCGGGCAGGCGTTGTACGTTCTGTTGCAGGCGCCGGCGCCCAACCATGCCGCCGAAGCCGCTTTCCAGGTGGTGCAGCGCCTGTTCACCGAGAACTTTCACGTCCATGAGCAGCAGGCGCGTGCCAAAGAAAACCACGAGCTGTCTTCCGGCTGTCTGCAATCGCCGGATGACCCGGAAGCCAGCGATCACACCAAAGGCACCGCTCACTCCAAGGGCTATGTCGTCAACTTGACCGAGACCTGCGACCCGCAGAATGCGCTTCAGCTGATTACCAAAGTCCAGGTCGCCCCGAACAACACCAGCGACGCCCAACTCCTGAACGAAGCCCTGCCCAACCTGAAGGAACGCACGGAGCTGGACACGCTGGTCACCGACGGCGCCTATGCTTCGGCGCAAAATGTGGAAGCTTTTTTGTTTTTCGTCCGCGCCTGGCGACGCTTCCTGGGCGCTTTTCGAATTTCGCTCTGCGTTCATTTCGCCGGCTAAAATCCTTATTTTTTTCAGGGCACTCTTCCATGCTCTTTGAAAACAAAATCGCCATCGTCACCGGCTCGGGGCGCGGCATCGGCCGAGCCATCGCGCTCAAGCTCGCCGGCGAGGGCGCAGATGTGGTCGTCAACTTCTTCCGCAACCGGGCGCCCGCCGAAGCCACTGCTGAGGCCATCCGCGCGCTGGGCCGGCGCGCGCTCGTGGTCAAAGCCGATATGGGCACGCCCGAAGGCATCGAGGCGCTGTTTGCGGAGACCGAGCGCGAGTTCGGCGGCGCGGACATCCTCATCAACAACGCGGCCTCCGGCTACAACCGGCCGGTGATGGAGCAGAAAATCAAAGGCTGGGACTGGACGATGAACATCAATGCGCGGGCAGCACTGTTTGCCGCGCAGCGGGCCGCGCCGGGCATGGCCGCGCGCGGCGGCGGCCGCATCGTCAACCTTACCAGCCCCGGCTCGTTCCGCGTTCTGCCGGAGTACGTAGTAGTGGGCGCGAGCAAGGCTGCGCTCGAAGCGGTGACCCGCTATCTGGCGGTGGAGCTGGCCCCGATGAAGATTGTGGTGAACGCGGTCTCGCCCGGCGTTGTGGCCACCGATGCGCTCAAACACTTCGCAACCATGCGCGGCGGCGATGTGCTCGAAAGAGCTGCACGCGCAACGCCCGCAGGCCGGCTGGTCACCCCGGAAGATGTGGCCGGCGTCGTCGCCTTCCTCTGCTCCCCCGCCGCCGAGATGATTCGCGGCCAGGTCATCCTCATAGACGGCGGCGCCACACTGCCGATGCAGGGCGTGCTGGGGGAAGAGTCATAAGTCTTCCGAATAATGACTGATGACTGAAGACTACCCTACCACAATCTCCCCGCCGCCGCTCTCCACCGAGCCGATGACCCAGCCCTCTTCGCCGGCGGCGCGCAACTCCGCCAGTACAACTTCGACCTGCTCCGGCGGGACGGCCATGAGCAGCCCGCCCGAAGTCTGCGGGTCGAAGAGCAAATGCTGCTCCCACTCCGCCAGCGCGCGCTCGAACGTCACCCACGGCCTATAGAACTCGGCGTTGCGGCCCGCGCCGCCGGGAAAAATCCACTTCTCGGCATACTGGCGCGCGCCGGGCAGCCAGGGCAGCGCCTCCCACGCAATCCGTAGCTTCACCTGAGAGAGATGTGCCAGCTCATGCGCGTGGCCGAGGAAGCCGTAGCCGGTGATGTCGGTGAGGGCGTGCGCGTGAGCGGCTTGCGCGGCGCGGGAAGCCGCCCGGTTGAGTCGCAGCATGGAGCTGATGGCGGCCTCGATGTGTGCGGCCTCGGCCTTGCCCTGCTTGTTGGCGGTGGTAATCGTGCCCGTGCCCAGTGGCTTGGTGAGGAGAAGCCGGTCGCCGGGACGCGCGCCGCCCTTCGTCAGCAGGCAGTCGGGATGGACAAGGCCGATTACGGCCAACCCATACTTCGGCTCCTTGTCGGTGACGGTGTGGCCGCCGGCGATGACGGCCCCTGCCTCGCGTACCTTCTCCGCACCGCCGCGCAAGATCTCGGAGACAAGCTCCGCCGGCATATCGTCGGGCACGGCCAGCAGGTTGAGGGCAAGGAGCGGCTCGCCGCCCATGGCATACACGTCGGAGAGGGCATTGGCTGCCGCAATCGCGCCGTAGGGATACGGCTCATCTACCACCGGCGGGAAGAAGTCCGTGGTAGCGATGATGGCCTGCTCCGCGTTCAAACGGTACACGGCAGCGTCGTCCGGCGCGGCGAGGCCGACGAGCAGGTCTGGATAATCCGCGGCGAGGAAAGTGCTGGCGAGCGGGCGCAACACGTGCGCCAGGGCCTCCGGCCCAAGCTTGCCTGCTCAACCCGCGCACGAAGCAAGCGAAGTTAATCTAATGAAGCGTCCGGTCGTCATAGAAAACGGATGCAACGGATTGGGAGCGGATGAAACGGAGAAGGACACCGGCCATACCATCCGTCCCATCCGTTTCATCCGTATCATCTGTTTCATCCGTCATGGAACGGATTGCAGGCCATGCGGGCGATATGTTCCCAGCGGCTACAGAGCACG
>JAVQXV010000153.1:0-7252 GCA_033577755.1 Anaerolineales bacterium | reverse complement strand
AGGCCTCCTGAGCGGACGCCGAGCGAAGCCGAAGCGGTAATCGCCGGACGCCCGCCGCTCCCCTGAGCGCGCTCAGCGGAGCGAAGCCGAAGGGTCAGGGTGCGGCGGACAGGTTTTGCGTGCACACGCCAACCATGCCCATCGCTCGCGGCCGTCCATCTGTTGTTAAAATTGGACTCGATTCGTCCGGAGAGGTTCCTCCGTTCGGATTCGAGGCCTCTATGTCGCTGCACAGAACCGCGACGCTCACGGCGCATGACCGGCTGTCCGCCTTGTACGAAGTTTCCCGCGTTTTGAATTCCTCGCTGGAGCTGGAAGAGGCCCTGGTCATTGTCATTGATGCGGCCATTCGCCTGAGTGGAGCCGAACGGGGCTTCCTGATGCTGCTTGAGGAATCGTCCGGGGAGTTTCATTTCCGTGTGGCGCGGAACGCCAACCGCGAGACGCTGACCGAGGACGCCTTCGAGATCAGTCGCTCGGTGGTACAGGAGGTCATTCAAACCGGCCAGGCCGTCGTTACCCTCGATGCGCAAAAAGACCCACGCTTCCTCAGCAAGGCTTCCGTCGTTAACTTCCTGTTACGTTCTATCATAGCCATACCGCTGCGCTATCAGGGTCGGCCCATGGGCGTGCTGTATGTGGATACCAAGACCCGTCATGCCCGATTCCGGCAGGGCGACCTGGATTTGCTAATAACCTTCGCCGACCAAGCAGCCATCGCACTCGTCAATGCCCAGTTGTTTGAAGCCCAAAAGCGTGACGCTGAAGTCCGGCGCATCCTGCTGGAAATCGCTCAGCTGGCGCAGAGTGCAACCTCACCGCCTGAGTTTCTGGCACGCCTGGCCGAACACCTGCCGCGCTGGCTCCGGTGTGACCGCTGCGCCTTTTTTCTGCGCGAGCCGGAGTCGAATGAATTCACGCTCGTTGCCGCAACCCCGGCCGCCGACCAGAAGCTCGCTTGGGCCAACAGCCTGAGCTGGCCGGGGACGCTCCTGGAACAACGCCTCTCTCAGTCGCGTAGCCCGCTGCGCCTGACCGCAGCGGAAGTGTATGCAGGCGTGCCCACCGACCGGCCGTTATCTCAAAATAAGGCCGATGTTCTTGTCGTCCCGGTGTTCATCGCGGAGACGCTGACGGCGATCATGATATGGGACAACGGCTGGAGCGACCGGCCGTTCACGCCGGTTGTGCTGGCGCTGGCAGAGGCGCTCGGCGCGCAGTTAGCGTCCGCCCTGCACCGACTGCAGCTCTTTGAGACCGCACAGCGCCAACTGGCCGAGCTGACCGCTCTGAACGTTGTGGCAGTGGCCGCAACCGAGTCGGTCTCCCTGGCCGACCTGTGCGAAAAGGTGCGCATTGCTCTCAAACCGCTTCTGCGTGCCGATGACCTGGTCGTGCTGTTAGTGGATGAAGATGCCGGCATCTTTCGGCCGGCGTCCAAGCCGGATGCTCCTTTTGGACATGACTTCACCATTCCACTGTCGGTTGGCATTGTGGGCCGGGTCGCCGCGACCGGCCGACCGATGCGTGTGGCCGATGTCTCCACCGTCCCCGATTACTTGCAACTTCTGCCGACCACCCGCTCAGAATGTTGCGTGCCCATCAAGGTCGGTACTCGCGTCATCGGTGTCATCAACGCTGAAAGTTCGGCGGTCAACGCCTTTTCTGCTTCCGATGAGCGGCTGTTGGTCACCGTCGCCGGCCAGCTTGCTACGGCCATAGAGAAACAGCACCTGTTGGAGACCGAGCGACAGCAGCGTGAGCTGGCGGAGGCGCTGCGCGACGTAGGCCTGGCGCTGGCCGTGGACGCCGATATCGAAATCGTGCTGGATCGGCTGCTAGACTATGTGGCGCGCGTGGTGCCTTATCGTGCCGCCTGTGCGCTGCTGGTCGAGAATGGCGTAGCCCACACGGCCGGACTGCGTGGTTACGAACAGCTTGGGCCGGGAGTGGCAGACCAGGTGCGGGCTTTGCTCTTTGACGTTGCCCGCACGCCGAATCTGCGCCGTATGGCGGAGACCGGCCAGCCACTGATCGTTGGGGATGTGCTCGCCGACCCTGACTGGCAGCCCACTGCGTCCAGCAAATATCTGCGCGCCTGGGCCGGCGCTCCGGTGATGCTTCAGGATCGGTGCGTAGCTTTCCTCTCGGTGGAGCACGAGACACCGAACTTTTACCGACCTTGCCACGCGCGTCGGCTGGCGGCCTTTGCCGGCCATGCAGCCTTAGCCCTGCGCAACGTCGGTCTGTTTCAATCTGCCGAGCGCCGCGCTGCCGAGCTGGAGGCCGTTCGCGCCGCCAGCCTTAGCCTGACCTCCAGCCTCGACCTGCCGGCCGTCCTCAACGCTGTTCTTGAGGGTACTCTCAGCCTTCTGCCTGACCTGCAGAGCACCGGTATTTACTTGTATGACCAGGAGCATCTGGAGTTCGGCGCAGCCCTCAACAACGCCGGCCGGCCGATTGCCCTGCCACCACCTCGCCCCGAAGGGCTTACCTACACCGTTGCACGGTCTGGCGAAGTCTTGATTGTGGCCGACACGCGCTCACACCCCTTGTTCGCGAATGCTCCTAACCTGTGGAGCAGGGCGGTGATGGGACTGCCGCTCAAGTATGGCCGCCGTGTAGTCGGAGTGATGGTGATTTCCTATGCCGAGCCACACCAGCCAAGCGAGGCCGAGCTGCGCATCCTCAGTTTGTTAGGTGAACAGGCCGCTGCAGCCATCGAGAACGCCCGCTTGTTCAATGCGGTGCGCTCGCAAGTGGAAGAGCTAACGTTCCTACACTCCATCGCCGTTGCTGCCGCCGAGAGCCGCACCTCCGACGAGCTGATCGCACGCGCCACCCAGTTAATTGGTCAGACTATCCCCGCCCGCTTCTGCGGCGTCATGCTGCTCGATGAAGCAGGTGCGAACCTGATCCCGCATCCCTCCTTCCTGGGGCTGACGCCGGACCTGAACTACAGCGTGCCTCTGGGAAAGGGGATTACAGGCCGGGTAGCTGTGACGGGAGTGCCGGCGCGTGTGGGCGACGTTAGCCACGACCCCGACTATCTGCCCTGGCATCCGTCCATCCGTTCTGAACTTTGCGTGCCGCTGAAGAGTGGCGATCATCTGATCGGCGTGATTGACGCGGAAAGTGAGCGGTTGAACGCCTTCAGCGAGCGCGACGAGCGGCTGCTGACCACGGTGGCCGGCCAGCTGGCGCTGGCGTTCGAAAAGGTGCGTCTGCTGGAAGCCGAGCGCGCCGCGCGCCGTCAGGCCGAAACGTTGCGTGAGGTGGCCAATCTGGCCAACATCGCCCTGGAACGCAGCGCGCTACTGGAGCGCCTGCTCGAACTGCTCAATCAACTGGTGCCGTTCGCCAGCGCCTCTGTTATGCTTCTGGAGGGTGGCAAGTTGAAGATGGTGGCGCATCACGGCTTTCGCACTTCTGCCCAGATATTTCAACCCTTGTTGCCGGAAGATTGGCCAACGCTGTCCACCGTGCTGCGCGAGCGCCGACCTTTGCTGATTGACCGGACCGGGGAGCATTCGTTCTGGCGGCAGGTGGCCGGCGCCGAATACATCCGCTGCTGGCTCGGTGTGCCGTTGCTGGTCCACGACCGCGTGCTCGGCGTACTGAATGTGGATGGCGAACAGCCCGGCCAGTTCTCGGCGGCGGATGTCGACTCGGTCATGGCCTTTGCCAATCAGGCGGCGGCAGCGCTGGAGCGGCTGAACTTGTTGGAAGAAACGCGCCGGCGCGAGCGCGAACTGACCATCCTGCTCAACGTTGCCCGCATCGTTTCATCGAGCCTGGAACTCAAATCGGTTCTGGATGAAGTCGCCCGCGCCGTGGCGCAGACATTTGCCGTAGAGGCCTGCTCCATCTCCATCTACGATCCGGTGGCGCGCACCTTGACGACCCTCGGCATTTATGCTGCTGCCAACCCCTCACCTCTGAAGCAGGTCGGCACAACGTTCGCTTTGGCCGACTACCCGCTGACGGCCCACGTGATGGAGAATGATGAAGTCGTGCAGGTGAACGTGGCCGACGTTGGCAGTGACCCTGCCGAAATTGCCCTGCTACATTCGTTGGGTCGTCGCAATCTCCTGATGCTGGCGGCGCGCGCCGGTGGGCGGTCGGTGGGCCTCTTGGAGCTATACAGTAGCGCGCCCGAACGGGCATATTCTGCCGGCGAGCTTCGGCTGCTGCGCGCCATTGCCGACCAGGTCGCCGTTGCCATCGAGAACGGCCGCCTCTTCCAGGCGGAACGGGAACAGCGCCGGCTGGCCGAGGCCCTGCACCGAATCGCCATCGGGCTGAGCGTCAGCCTGGAGTTAGGCTCTGTGCTTGACCGGTTGCTCGAGCAGATCGAGCAGGTTGTGCCGTACGATATGGCGAACGTGATGCTGCTGGATGCTGCCACCGGCCAGGCGCGCGTCGTTCGGCATCGCGGCTATGAGAAGTTCGACGAGCAGGTAGCGCAGCGATTTGCCACCTCTGCGTTCGATGTGGCAACCATACCTAATCTGCGGCGGATGGCAGAAAGCGGTCAACCCCATGTCATCCCGGATGTGCAAGGGTCTGCGGAGTGGCAGGCGGTTTTTCCTTCCCTTCCTATCTGCTCCTGGGCGGGTGCGCCGGTGGTCTTGCAGGGACGGACGCTTGCCTTCTTCAACCTTGAAAAGATTGAGCCGGGCTTCTATCGTCAGGCGCACGTCGAACGGCTGGCGGCCTTCGCCGGACAGGCTGCTCTGGCGCTGCAAAATGCGCAGCTCTATGAGGCCGAGCGTCGCCGCGTCACCGCCCTGACCACGCTGCATGCCCTGAGCCTGGAATTGAGCGCACAGCTAGAACCTTCGGAGCTGTGGCCGCGCTTGCTCTCAAGTGCAATCCGCCTGCTCGCAGTTCAGGCCGGCACCCTCTACACTTACTCTGCAGGGACATCTCACCTGACCCTGAGGGCTATCCACGGCCTGCCGCTGTTGGAGCCAGGCCAGACCATTGGCCTCGGTCAAGGGTTGGCCGGCGCGGTAGCAGCCAGCCATCAGACGCTGGTCTGGCACGATGATGCCCGTCTGCGCGATGGCCCGGAAGGCGCACTGACGCCGTTGCCGCGCTCGGCGCTGGGATTGCCGATAAAGTTGCATGCGCAATTGCTGGGCGTGCTTGTTTTGCTGGATGAACAGCCGCAGCGCTTCAGCGAAGCAGATGTGGATATCCTCAATCTGTTCGCCGACCGGGCGGCGATCGCCATCGAAAACGTGCGCCTGCTCGCCGCAGTCGGGATGGAGAAGAGTCGCCTCGAACTGCTCTTCAACCTCAGCCAGAGCCTGGCCTCTACACTCAATCCCGAGGAAGTGGCCTATCGAGCCATGGACCTGATCTGCGCCACGACCGGCGCGATCAAGGCCATCATTTTTATCCACGACCTAGAAAGCGGCGAATTACAGCCCGTACGGCTGTACGGCTATGGCGATGTGCCTAAGGAAAAACTGGCCCAGGTTCGTCTGCAGCGTGGCCAGGGACTGAGCGGCTATGCAGCTCAGATACGTCAACCGGTGCTCGCCAGCGACGTCACCCAAGACCCGCACTGGCTTCACATCCCCTTCCTGGATGACGGCATTCGCGCCACGCTGGCGCTGCCGCTGCTAGCCGGTGACGAGTTGGTCGGCGTGTTGAGCCTGATGAGTGATCGGCCAAACTTCTTGCCCGAGGAGCAGATTCCCCTGCTGCGCGCGGCCAGCGTACCGGTGGCGCTTGCCTTGCAAAATGCGCGCCTGTTCGAAACCGAGGCCCGACAGGTCTATCACCTCACCCTGCTCAACGAAATCACCCAGGCAGCCGTCACCATCGAGTCCCTGTCGGAGCTGGTGCAAGTGTTGGCAGAGCGGTTGGGCGAGCTGGCCGGCGCCGTGAGTTGTTACCTTGATTTGTGGGATGAGGAGCGCCAACAGCCGGTATCGGCAGCCATCTACGGCGCCGAGCGGGCAACCTATGCTGCCGGCTTCGCCTCGTTGAGTCAAGCCGTGTTGCGCACCGCCTATACGCTTATCGTCGAGGATACATACACTTCACCCTACTTTAAGTCATCTCGAGAACACGGCCTGCCGCGCTCCAGTGTGATGGCACTGCCCCTGCTGGCCGGCGACCAGAAGCTAGGCGCTGCGTTGATTGTCTATCCATATCCACATCATTTTCAGCTGCGCGAGCGCCAGCATAACGAGCAGGCGGCGCGTCAGGTGGCGCTGGCCATCGCGCGCACGCGCCTGTTTCATGAGACTCGCCGCAACGCTACCGAGTTGGAAGTGGCGAGCACTTTGCTGCACAGGCTGAGCACTGCGCCCCGCGTCCTACAGGAGTTCCCGGCCATCATCGCCGGCCTGAAGCAGCTGACGCAGTGTGCGCGCGTGAGCATGTTCTTGCTGAGCGCCGACCGCCGGCACCTTGAACTGGTGGCCAAAGACCGGGCTTTGCCGAGTCCTGAAAACAGACTCCGTGTGCCCATCAACGCAAATACTGTGCCGGATTCGCTGCTCGCCGGCCAGCCCTGGTTTGTGTCGGAGCTGAGCACGTCGCCGCGCTTGCTGGACGGCGTGCTCGGCTCAACCGGCTGTGCTTCCGGCTTGCTCTGGCCGCTGCGCGACAGCCAGCAGGTGAGCGGCCTACTCTGCTTGTTGTGGGCCGAGCCGAATGGCTATGCTCGCTTGAACACGCATCTGCTGGGGCAAATCGCCGATGCTCTAGCTCTGGCGGTGCAGAAAGAGCGTCTACTGGATGAAACTCTTCGGCGCACTGCCGAACTGGAAGCGCTGACAGATGTCTCCGCGGCCCTGCGCTCGGTAGATACCACATCCGACGTGTTACGCGTCTTGCTCGAGCGCAGCCGGCGCATCATCGGCGCAGAAACAGTGCGCGTGTGGATGCCGGCAGGTGAAGCCGGCCGCCTCGTCGTCGTCAGCCAGATCGGCTCGGTGGCTGAGCCTCAGCCGGATCATCGGTCTTCTGAAGCCCTCCTCGTTGAACAGGTAGCGACTTCCGGAAAACCCCGCTTGGCGGAAATTGCTCGCTTGGAACTTACCGACTGGCCCTGGCCCGATCGGCGCCTACGCCGGGCGATGTACGCACCGTTGCGTCTGGGCGACTCGCCGAACGGCGTGCTGGCGATTTATGCGCCTGCGCCGCGTACCTTTACCGATGCTGAACTGCGTCTGTTGAGCGCCATCGCCGAAGTTGGCGGCAACGCGCTCCAGCGTGCGCGCGTGCTGGA
>JAVQXV010000152.1:0-7381 GCA_033577755.1 Anaerolineales bacterium | reverse complement strand
CGAGGAGCGGCAGGCCGCGCCCCAGCGCCAGCCCCTTCGCCACGTTGAGGCCGACGACCAGCGAGCCGGGCAGGCCGGGGCCGCGCGTGGCCGCAATCGCATCAATATCGCCCAGGCCGACGTGCGCTTCGTTCAGTGCCGCCTGCACCACCGCGTAAATCACCTCGATGTGCATGCGCGAAGCGACCTCGGGGAAGACGCCGCCGTATTGCGCATGGCTGGCCGCCTGCGAAGCAATGACGTTCGACAGGATGACTCGCCCGTCGGCCACTACGGCGGCGGCGGTTTCGTCGCAGGACGTTTCGAGGGCGAGGATGCGGGGCATGAAGAGAAAAGAAGAAGGAAGAAGAAGGATGGGGTGACTCCTTCCTACTTCCTCCTTCCTACTTCCTTGACCGTGAGAACCAAATCCATTGGATACTTCGCCAGCACTTCGAATTTGAGCGTCTCCGGATTGAGCCAGACGCTGTCCTCAAGGCGCACGCCGAAGCCGCCCTTGGGGTGATCAGGGTAGTACAGCCCCGGCTCGACGGTGAAGACCGCGCCGGGCAGCAGCTTTGCTTCGTTGCCTTCGTAGTCGCTCAGGCTCGGCCACTCGTGCACGCTCAGACCCAGCCCGTGCCCCAGCGAGTGAACGTAGCCGCAGGTGGTCTCCGGGTCGGATTGAATCGTCGGGTGCCCACGCGACTCGAAGAAGTCACAGGTCATTTTCTGGTACTCACTTGCCGGCGTGTTGGGCCGGAAGGCTTTAAGCGCGCGAGTGTAGGCGGCGTGCACGTCCTCGTAGGCGGCCAGCACATGGTCGGGCGCATAGCCCAGGCACCAGGTGCGGGTGAAGTCATAGCAGTAACCGCCGCCCGGCTCGGCGGGGAAGATGTCGAAGACGATGGTCTTGCCGAGGGTGAGAGGGTCGCGGTCATTGCCGCGCGAGTGCGGCACGCCGGCGTCGCGGCCGATGGCAAAAATTGCGCCGCCCTCCGCGTCCACAATCCCCTGCTCGGCCAGCTTGAAGTTGATAAAGCGCTTCACGTCGCCGACGGTCAGGCGCGCGTCGTCTTTCCTGACCAGCACGCCGTTCCGGGCGCGGTGCGAGGTGATGAACTCCTGCGTCTCGGCCACCACGGCCAGCGTCTTCTTCGCCACGGCGCGGATGCGTTTGATCTCGGCGGCGTCCTTGGTGCCGCGCGCCAGGCTGAACAGGTTGTCGCCGACCTCGCCCACGATGGTGACGCCGAGCCGGCTGTGGTTGAGGGCGTTGAGCAGGTGATAGGCGGCGCCTGCGTCCCGCAGGCCGTAGGCGGCCACGGTTCCCTTCACGCCGGCCTCGGCCAGCATCTTGCCGTAGTAGCGCACCAGGGCCCGCGTCTGGTCGCCCTTTTCCTCTTTGAGGATTTCGCGGAAGCGGTACCGGCCGGTGTCCACCACGCGCAGGCCGGATTTGGCGGCTTCATCGCGCTCCATGCCGTTGACGAACAGGATGGGCGCTGCGCCGCGCTTCTTGATGAGCACGCTGCCCGCGCCGATAGAGACGCCGTTGGTCAGGTAATACATGGGCGGGTTGTGTGGCCCCGGCCCCATGACCAGCAGGGCGTCGAAGCGGCGGCTTTTCATCAACCGATCGAGGTCACTCTTCACAAATCTCTCCTTTTGTTATGCCGGTGGATTGCCAACAGCGGATCGCGGTAGGCTACGGCCTGCTGCCGGCAGTCACATCAGGCGCCGGCGCAGCTCGTCCCGTTGCCGAAGCAGGCGCTGCTGCATCTCATGCGTGCCCGCCCACTCGGCATACTCCAGACGTTCTTCCAGTTCGGCGTTTTGCAGTTTGGCATAGAACACTTCCGAATCCATGCCAAAATCTTCTTCGAAGCGCTTGAGGCGGCGATTGATCATCTCCAGACTATATTCGATGCGCCGGAGGAAGGCACGCAGCGCTTTTTCATCGGTATCGGGAGGCAGGTTATCGAAGCTCATCGTCTTCACGTTTCAGGTGTCAAGTGCCACGTGTCAAGTGTCAAGTGTCAAGTAGATGCTTAGCGCCGGGGATAGTTTACACCGCGACGCTCTCGTGCAAAACCGGCGCATGTACGCCGCGCAGTCCCTCGGTCTCCAATGAGGCCTTGAGCGCCGAGGCGGCTTCCGGCTCGCCGTGGACGAGGAAGACGTTTTTCACGCGCGGCTTGAGGGCCGCCGCCCAGCGGAGCAGCAAGTCGCAGCCGGCGTGGCCGGATAAGCCGTTGATGGTGGCGACCTGCGCACGTAGTTTGTACCACTCGCCGAAGATTTTCACCTGCGACTCGCGCTCGGCCAGGCGACGTCCCAGCGTGTGAGGCGCCTGCCAGGAGACGATGAGCACGGTATTGCGCGGCTCTTCGATATTGTGTTTGAGATGGTGCAGGATGCGCCCGGACTCGGCCATGCCCGATGGGCTGATAATGACACACGGCCCGCGCACGTCGTTGATGGCCTTGCTCTCTTCCACCGTACGGGTGTATCTCAGCGATTTGAAGCCGAAAGCATCACCGTTCTCGTGGAGCAGGCGGCGCGTCTCGGCATCGAACAGCTCGGCGTGCGCCCTGAACACCGCCGAAACGTCAACGGCCAGCGGGCTATCCACAAAGACAGGGATGGCAGGAACCTCGCCCGCTCGGATCATCTTGTTCAGGTAATAGACGATCTCCTGCGTGCGGCCTACGGCGAAGGCCGGCACGATGATCTTGCCGCCGCGTGCCACCGTTGCCTGCACCAGCGCGCGGAATTCCTGCTCTGCCTCTTCCGGCGGGCGGTGGATCTTGCGCCCGTAGGTGCATTCCATGATGAGGTAGTCCACGTCCTGCAGGAAGACGGGGTCGTTCAGAATCGGCAAGCCCAATCGGCCCAGGTCGCCGGAGAAAGCCAGACGGAGCCTGCGACTCTTCTCTTCGATGTCGAGCACGACCATGGCCGAGCCGAGGATATGGCCGGCCTCGCGGAAGGTGCAGACGACGCCGGGCGCGACCTCGAAGGGCCGATCCAGCGGATGGGTGCGGAAGAGCGCCAGCGCCGCGGCGGCGTCCTCTTCGGTGTACAGGGCTTCCGCGTCCGGCGCATCGCCGCGCTGCACAGCCTTGCGGTTGTAGAACTCCACGTCCGATTCCTGAATGCGCGCTGCATCGCGCAGCATGTGCTCGCACAGGTCGCGCGTGGCCGGCGTGGCATAGACGGGGCCGCGGTAACCCTGTTTGGCCAGCGAGGGCAGGTTGCCGGAGTGGTCAATATGCGCGTGTGAGAGCACCACCGCGTCGAGCTTTGGCGGGTCGAAGCGGAAGGTCTGGTTGCGAGCGCGGGCTTCGGCGCGCTGCCCCTGGTACAGGCCGCAATCGAGCAGAATGCACCGACCATTGACCTCGACCAGATGCTGTGAGCCGGTGACGGTCTGCGCTGCGCCGTGGAAGGTGATTTGCATAGCAGATTCTCTTTCGTTGCAGAGTGAATGGAACGTATTGGTATTGCGTATTACGTATTACGTATGGCGTGTTGCGTGTAGCGTAGGGAACGTGATACGCAATACGCACTACGCAATACGCGGCACGTATCACTTGTCCGCCAGAACTTTTAAAATCTCTGCACCGTACTTCTGCCGCCGCCAAGGGCCGAGGTGCTCCAGCTTGGCCAGTTCGTCAATGGTGCGGGGCGCGCGACGGGCCAGCTCCCAGAGCGCCTCGCGCGGCATGATCACGTCGGACTCGACGCCGCGCGCCTGAGCTTTTTGTCGTCGCCACCGGCGCAGCTTCTCGAAGCGTTCACGCACTTCGTCCGGCTCCGGCAGCGATTTGGGGCGACGCGCCGGCGGGGCGGCCAGCCCGCGTTTGACGGCGGCCAGCAGTTCCTCGCCGTGCCGCGCAATCTGCCCCGCGGTCATGCCGAACACACCGCGCAGGTCTTCTTTGCGCTGCGGGGCTTGTTTCGCCAGCGCCACAAGCGTCGCATCGCTCATCACCTTGAAGGGCGGCACATCATGGCGCCGGGCCTGCCGGTCGCGGTAGAGAAACAGCTCGTTTAGGATGGCGGCTTGACGCGCATCGAGGTCGTGCGCGCCGCTGACGCGCCAGAAGGCGTGCGGGTCAGGCGTTGTTGACTCCGGCTTCAGCCGCGCCAGCCGGTCAAACTCTTCCTGTGCCTCGGCCAGGCATTCGGTCTGGATCAGTTTGGCCAGCAGCAAGTCGCGCAGTTGAAAGAGATAGTGCGTATCCAGCCGTGCATAATCCAGCTGCTCGGCGGAGAGCGGACGTTTGCCCCAGTTGGCCCGCTGATGCTTCTTGTTCATTTTGACGCCGAAGTGCTGCTCGAGCAGCGCGGCCAGCCCGGTCTGCGTCCAGCCGAGGGTGCGTGCGGCCACCATCGTATCGAACAGGTTGGCGAACTCGAAGCCGTAATCACGCTTGAGGCTGAGTATGTCATACTCGGCGGCGTGAAAGATTTTCTGTTGCTGTGGGTTGGCGAAGAGCGGGGCCAACGGGCGCACATCGGCGCGCAGCGGGTCCACGATGTAATCGGCCTGCGGCGTTGAGAACTGGATGAGGCAGACACGCTCGCGGTAAACGAACAGGCTGTTGGACTCGGTATCCACGGCCAGCGCCGGCTCGGCGGCCAGCACCTTCATCAGCTGCGCTACGTCGGCGTCAGACTCGATGAGATGGGGCGGGGGGAGGAGGCCGGACATACGCCGCCCATTATCCGCGAAAGGGCGCACAACTGAAAGATGGGGCCGTAGGGTTGGTCGAGGGAAGGAGGGTAGGGCTGCAGGTGCAGTTGCGAGCTTGGCGCGAAGACGCAGTGAATGGGAGCACTGCCTCCCTAATGGGTCACCGTTGCGCGGCGTTTATAATGTTGGGATAAGGAAAACGAAAAATGAACCCCGGAGACATGCCATGCTCGCCAAAGCCCGTGAAATCAAGCCCTTCATCGTCAACTTGCGCCGCGCCATCCACCGTCGCCCGGAGCTGGGCTTCGATGTGCACGAGACGGCGGCGCTGGTCGCGCGCACGCTCGGTGAGCTAGGGGTCGAGGTGCAGACCGGCGTCGGCAAGACGGGCGTGGTCGGCTACCTCGGCGACGCCGGCGGGCCGGTGGTCGGCATTCGCGCCGATATGGATGCGTTGCCGATCCTCGAGGCCAACGATGTGCCGTACAAATCGGAGATTGCGGGCCGGATGCACGCCTGTGGCCACGATGCGCACACTGCCATGTTGCTCGGCGCGGCCCGGCTGCTCGCACAGGAGAAGTTCAAGGGACAGATTCGGCTCCTGTTTCAGCCGTCGGAAGAGGATTTCGACACGGAGGGCGTGAGCGGCGCGCCGCGCATGATCGCCGACGGCGCATTGCAGGGCGTGCAGCGCGTCATTGCCCTGCACGTGGACGGCATGCTGGAGACGGGCAGCATCGGCATCGAAGCCGGCAAGGTCGCAGCGGCGGTGGACACGTTTAGAGCGACGATCATGGGGAAGGGCGGTCACAGCGCACGCCCGCACGTCGCGCTCGATCCGATCTGGCTGACGACGCAGGTGCTCAACGCGCTCTACGCCGTGCCCTCACGCCGCATTGACCCGTTCGAGCCGAATGTGCTGACGGTGGGCATTGTGCAGGCCGGCACGGCGGAGAACGTCATCCCGCCCTCGGTCTACCTCGAGGGCACGCTACGCAGCATGGAAGCGGAGACGCGCGCGGCGCTGCATGCCGAGGTCGAGCGCTGCCTGCAAATTGCGCGGGCGTTGGGCGGCGATTACCATCTGGAGATTGTGCGCGGCTATCCGCCGATGTTTAATGATGCGAGCGTGTGCGAGGTGATCAGGCAGGTGGGCTGTGACCTGTTGGGTGAAGGCGGCCTGGCACCGCGCGAGCCGACGATGGGCGCTGAAGACTTCAGCTATATGCTTGAGCTGGCGCCGGGCGCGATGTTCCGCCTGGGCGTGCGCCAGCCCGGTGGCCCGCCGCGCTACGTCCACACGCCCGACTTTGACATTGA
This sequence comes from Anaerolineales bacterium, assembly GCA_033577755.1. Lineage (GTDB taxonomy): Bacteria > Chloroflexota > Anaerolineae > Anaerolineales > UBA6663 > JANWXR01. The sequence goes on along the minus strand of JAVQXV010000152.1, from coordinate 1,380 downwards.
CGAGGATGCGCTGCCGATCGGCGCGGCTATGCTGGCTGAGACGGCGCTGCGGTTACTGCGGGAGCTGGAGCGCTGAAATTGCTGAGAGCGCTGAAGCCGCTGAGACGATTCCTTCAGCGTTTTCATCCTTTTCAGCGCTTTAGCGAGCTTACGACCGTCCGAGCTTCTCTTCCAGGCGGCGTTTGACCTGCGGCCACTCTTCTGCAATTACGCTGTAGAGCACAGAAGAGCGCACATAGCCGTCCGGCAAGATCATGTGGTTGCGTAGCACGCCCTCGCGCATCGCGCCCAGTCGCTCGATGGCGCGCTGCGAACGCTCGTTGCGCACATCGGTCTTGAGTTGCACGCGGATACAGCCGAGAGTCTCAAACGCATGTTTGAAGAGCAGGTATTTGCTCTCGGTATTGACCGCGGTGCGCTGGTAAGCCACGCCGTACCACGTGCCGCCGATCTCTAGCCCGTGATGTTCCCGGCGGATGTCCATGTAGCGTGTCGCACCGATGGCCTTGCCGGACTCCAGATGAATCACGGCGAAGGGCAGGTCGGTGCCGTGTTGCTGGCGTTCGAGCAAGTCTCTGATCCAGGCGCGCATCCGCGCTTCGGTGGTGACAGGGCCGTAGGGCATGTAAAGCCAGATGCTCTCATCGGCGCCGGCCTGAGCCAGGTCGAGCGTATGCTGTTCGGAGAGCGGTTCGAGCCGGACAAATCGGCCTGTAAGGGTGATGGGGGCAATGTTCATGAGGGAACTGATTGAAGTGCAGCCTGGCTATAGTTTAACTTAATGCCGGAGCCTACCCCGACAGGGGCAATTACGTCTCCTTGCCGGGGCCGGTGCGAAAATCCCGATTTTTCGGTGTATCCCACAGGCTCAAATAGGAGTAAGATGATTACAGGCAGGCGACGGATTGGCCGTTACCATCACTCTAGCACGAACGGAGGCTCGATGAACGCCCTGCTTGACCTCACCACTTCCAACACAACTTTCTTACAGGCTGCGCTGGAAGCTATGCCGGCGAACGAGGCTCAGGCCGCTTACGTCCGCTGGTTGCGTTATCAGGAAGCTTTTGGCTCTATCCCCACCATCATCTGAACGGCGCTGACTCTGACACACGAACAGGCCTTGCTTAGATAGCTGGGCGCCAGCGCAGTGCTGATCAAGCCCTATTCGCTACGCAGTCTGGCTCAAACCATTCAGTCTCTGCTTCCAGCCGGCAACGGCCAACGACCTCTGTATCCTACCAGCTGAGTCAAACGTGGCAGCGCTGCCTCGGCAGACGCCGGTCACGTCCGTCGCATCGGACTAATAGGCGCGTGCGAAGATAGCTTGCTGCCTTGTCGGGCGGCCTGTATAAAAGCAGATTCCTTCGCCGTCCGGCTGTT
>JAVQXV010000151.1:0-7520 GCA_033577755.1 Anaerolineales bacterium | reverse complement strand
CCGTTGATGGATATTGGCGCTAATCTCGCGCCGGTCAGCGCAATCAGGTCTTGCACGCGCAGTTCCAGCCCGGCCATCGGGTCGCCGCTGCTGATGTTGACTTTGGCGCATGTCGCGAAGAATTCATCGAAGACAACCGGCACGCCCTCCGGCAGGCCGAGCGGCGCGACCGCGCCCTGCACATAACCTGTTACCGCACGAATCTCTTCGGCGTTGGCGAAGGTCAGCCGCTTCCACTCGCCGCCGAGGGCCGCCCGCACCGCCTGCGGGTCTAGCTTCGCCGGGCCGGGCACGCAGGCCATCACGTAGCGCCCGTCGCGGTCTTTGAGCAGGATGGATTTGACCATCTCTTCTTTGACCACGCCGCGCTGGGCAGCGGCCGCTTCCACGGTGAACACCGGCTCGCTATGCGGCAGCACGCGGTAGGCTATGCCGTGTGCATCGAGCAACTCTGTGACCCGAGTGCGAATCATAGGGGAAGGGAGAAAGGTCACCTACGGTCGGCGCTCACAACAATTGCGAACCGGGCTTGTGTGGGAGACACAATCATCGGTCTTCAGTCTTTATTCATAGCTCAAGACTGAAGACTCAGAACACAATCACTCCGCGCGCGATTTCGCCGCCGAGCATATCGGCGTAGGCCTCATTGATTTTCTCCAACGGGTAGCGGCGCGAGACCAGCCGCCCCAAGTCGAGCTGGCCATTGCGGTAGAACTGGGCGTAGAGGGGAAAGTCGCGTACCGGGTTGGCCGAGCCGTAGTACGAGCCGGTCACCGTTTTTTCCTGCCGCGCGATGATGGCGCCGGGCAGGTTGGTGGTGCTACCCATCGGCGAGATGCCCACCAGCACCAGCATGCCGCCCTTGCGCGTGGCCTCCAGCGCCTGTTCCTGCACCGCCGGGATGCCGATGGCCTCGAACACGTAATCTGCGCCGCGCCCGTGCGTTAGCCTGCGAATCGCCTCGACGGTGTCCGGGCCGGCCAGCAGGACGTCGGTCGCGCCGAACTGTTTGGCGATGTCGAGCTTGCCTTCGGCCTTGTCCACCACAATGAGGCGGCTCGCGCCGGCCAGCTTCGCGCCCATCAGCACGCTCAGGCCCACGCCGCCCGCGCCGAACACGGCCACATTGCTGCCGGGCTTCACCTTGGCCGTGTTGAGCGCTGCGCCCACGCCCGTGGTCACCGCGCAGCCGATCAGCGCGGCGATCTCCAGCGGCACCTCTCGGCTCATCGGCACACAGCATTCCTGCGGCACGACGCAATACTCGGCGAAGCAGGCCAGCGCGCTGAAATGATAGACAGGCCGGCCTTCCTTGCTCAGGCGCGTGCTGCCGTCCGGCATCACGCCGTCCCAAATGGGGCCGACGTAGGTCTCGCACAGGCTGGGACGGTCGTTGAGACAGTAGAAGCAGTTGCCACAGGCCGGCGCCCAACTGAGCGCAACGTGGTCGCCGGGCTTGAAGCGCGTGACGCCCGGCCCGACCGCCTCCACCACGCCTGCGCCCTCGTGGCCGGGCACAACGGGGGTGACGTGTTTGGTCGCGCCTGTCATCAGGTGCCAATCGCTATGGCAGACGCCGGCGGCGGCGACTTTGACCAGCACTTCGCCGGCGCGCGGCGGCTCGAGGTCAAGGGTCTCGACGCGGAAGGGCTGGCCGGGTTGGTAAAAGACGGCGGCTTTGATTTTCATGTGAGTTTAGGGTGACACGAATGGGCACGAATGATGACGAATGGGTACGAATGAGGCTTGCATTTCCTTCATGCGCCTTTGTGCCCGGTAGGTTCGGTTAACACGAATAGGCACGAATTGAAGCGAATGAACACGAAAGGGATGTTGCTCGAAGCGGGGTTCTCCCGTGTGCTGTGGATGGCAAAATGCTGCCATGCGTTGCGGAAAACCGGGCAGATTATAGACCAGGTTGTTGTAGATATAGACGTTCTTGTTCGGAACGTGTGCACGCAAAGGTTGTCAGGGAACATGCCTCCCCTTCGATTGCCGCTTCGCTCAGCGTCCGCTCAGGGTGCGGCTGACATGGTTTGCGTGCACACTTCGGAACGGCTATCGCACTCGTGCCGTTATCCATTGCGGTCGTCCCCCAGCCGCGCTGCACAAGATATTGTCGGCAGCGTTCTCGCTCCGGGTCGCCGAGCCGACTCTCGTTGTTCCGAATATGACCGGGTTGCACCGCCACGAAGTCAATGCTGTAAGCGAATAAGCACATCCTCGTGTTCAGAATGCCTTATGCAATACGCCGCATATAGAACATCAATGCCAGGCGAGAGCACAGCCAGTGTACAAGCTCCAGTGCCAAATGTGGCCGGCGGCCCCAGCGTTTCAGGTGCTTGTGCGTAGCCGCACGCTCACATGCGGTTCCGCGCCGCCACTTTGCCAGCCGATGCTCAGCATGAACAAGACGATGCAACGCACGGTAGAACGGCGTGGGGAACGGCCCGCGATACAGCATCGCCAGGTCATTGGAGTCCTCCCAGTTCTGCTTTGCGCCCAGTTCCAGCTTCACCCGCTCGTAGAACTTCGTGCCGGGCAGCGGGTAAGAGACCGAGATTCCGATATCATCGGGCGCGCACTCACGTACCAACCGCCGCGTCAGGGTGATGTCGGCCCACGTCTCGCCGGGGTAGCCGAATTGCAGGAAGAAGCCGACCTCGATACCGTGCCGGCGCAGCAGGGCCGTGGCGCGGCGGATGTCGTCCACGGTCTGGCCCTTGTCCATCGCGTCCAGCACCTTCTGCGAGCCGGACTCTGCGCCGATCCACACGGTGCGGCAGCCGGCGGCGGCCAGCGCGGCGGCGTTTTTTTCGGTGACCAGATCGGCACGCAGTAGGCATTTGAACGGCGTGACTACGTCGGCCTCACGCACTAAATCCGCGAAGCGCTCCAGCCAGCCGGGCTTGAGGCCGAAGATGTCGTCCATGAACCACAGATGGTCGGGCGCAAAGTGCTGCTTCAGGTACACCAGCTCGGCCACCACGTTCTCCGGTGAACGCGTGTTGTAGCGCTGCCCCCAGATGGGCTTAGCGCACCAGTTGCAGTGATAAGGGCAGCCGCGTGTGGTGACCGCGTTGAGCGAGAAGTAGCCGTGCCGCTCGCGCCAGATTCGACGGTAGCGTTCGATGTCCACCAAATCCCAAGCCGGGAACGGTAAATTGTCGAGATGTTTGATGTCGGGGCGGCGCGGAGTGGTGACGACCGCAGATCGCAAACCGCCGACCGCTGCCGTCTTGCCGCCGTCCACCGTCTGCCGTTCGCGGTCAAGCCATGCCAGGCCCAGGATGCCGGTGAGCAATTGCGCCGTTCGCCCTGTCAGCGCGTCGAGCAGTTCGCCGAGCGTAACCTCGCCCTCGCCGAGGAGGACGAAATCCGCACCGCGCTCCAGGTACAAGTCGGCGTGGTCGGTGGCATCGGCCCCGGCCACGATGACGGTGCAGCCACGCGCCTTCGCCATCGCAATCATGAGGAATGCGGCCTGGCGCATTCGCAGCAGGCACATTTTGCTTAGGTAATTGAAGTTGTCCTCATATAGCACGGCAAAGCGCGGCTTGTGCCGGTCGAGAGCGGCAGCCCAATCCTGCTCGCTCCCGGCCAGCATTGCGTCGAACAGGGCGACCGAGTAGCCGCGCGCGCGCATGTAGCCGGCGGCGTAGAGCGTGCCAAGCGGTGGGTATGGCTGCATCGCTTCCCACAACTTGGGATCGAAACGGAGAAAATAGGATTGGCCGAAAAGGATGTCCATATGTACGAGCTACAGGTTACAGGTCAGAAACTGTACGTCGAACCAGAACTGCTCAGGCAATAACTTCCGGCCGTTGAAAAGAGTCTACCGATGTCACAGATGGCCACAGATTTTCTCTACGAAAATCTGCTCAATCTGCGGCTAAATCAGCATTCTGAGCAATTACGTCGAACCTTCATCTCCAATCTTTCTTTCAGTCTTCAATCTTCAACCTGATACTGCTTCAACCGTCGTTCATATTCCGCAAGGACGCGCACGCCGTGGTCGTTGAAGTGGCCTTTGACGTGGTCGGCATCCAGACGGGCGGCGGCGGAGTGTGTGGCTTCATGGGCGAACTTGCGTTGCTTGCGCTCGCGTTCCCAGCGCTCTAGCCGGTCGCCCAGCCCATTGCTCAGCACGCGCTCCCCCAGACCCTGCAAAGGGTACTTTCTACTTTCTACCCACTCCCAGCCTCCAACCCGTGAGTTCGGTAGAAAGCCCAGCACCCATTCGTTCGCCGCCATCATGCGTGCGTACAGCGCGAAGCCGGAGAGCGGGACCATCTGCGCCAGCTCATGGGCGATGTAGAGGTTGCGTGGCGATTGCTCCAGCGCAGCTGCCGAGAGCACATAGTTGGGGCACAGGTTCACGCCGAAGCGCCGCGCCACGCGCACCAGGCTGATGCACAGGGCACGCGCCAGCCAGACGCGGCCCGGCACGGTGATCACCAGCAGGTCAATGTCGTCGTCGCCGGACGTGGCGTTGCTCATGGCCAACGCGCCGGTCACGGCCACCATGCGCACGAAGGGCAGCCCGGCCATTGCCGCGCCCCAGCGCCGGGCGTGTCGCCACAATTCCGCCGAGAGGCGTTCCCGCTCCGGGCGCAGCTTCAGAATCTCATCTCGCCCGCACAGGCTATACAAGCCGTTGTCATGCGTGAACCGGCCTGCACGGACGCCGGCTTCCAGCGCGGCTTCGGTCTCTGAGGCCGAGCCGGTTGCCGCAATGAGAAAACGCTGAACATCGGCGAGGCGCAGGGCGTAGTCGAAGACATCCGCATAGGCCAGGGTGCGTAAGACGGCCTGGGTCAAAGCAAAGCGCGGCGGGGCGGCAACACGCGGCGGTGTCATAGGCGTAACAGCAATGCCAACGTTACCACAATCGGCTGAGTAATGGCTATGAATGCCAAATGCCGCTCTACGCGGCGGCGATTTGTTGCACCATCGGCACGGCAGCGGCGACTATAATTCTGTCTGTTAGCGTTTTTCCGAGAGGAGAGTCATCGTGTCCAACCCGAATCTAAAGCGCATTGCCATCAGCACCGGCGGCGGCGATGCACCGGGCCTCAACGCCGTCATCCGCGCGGCGACCCTCGCTGCCCTCAACCGGGGCTGGGAAGTCGTCGGCATCCGCGATGGTTTCAACGGGCTGCTGTTTCCGGAGCGTTACCCGCAGGGCGGAGTCGTTTCGCTCACCTACAACACGGTGCGCGGCATCACACATTTGGGCGGCACCATCATCGGCACCACCAATCGCAGCAACCCGCTGCGCTTTCCTGTCAAAATGCCCAACGGCGAGGTGCGCGAAGTAGACCGTTCCGATGAACTGATTCAACGTTTTGCTCTCCATGAGATTGATGCGCTCATCAGCATCGGCGGCGACGGCTCGCTCACCATCGCCAATGCCCTATATCAGAAGGGCTTGCGTGTCATCGGCGTCCCCAAGACAATAGACAACGACCTCGACCAGACGGTCATCACCTTCGGCTTCGACACGGCGGTAAGCTTCGCCGTAGATTGTCTCGACCGCTTGCACACCACTGCCGCTTCACACGGGCGCGTCATGGTGGTCGAGGTGATGGGCCGCTACGCCGGCTGGATCGCGCTGGAGGCCGGCATTGCCGGCTCCGCCGACGCCATCCTGATCCCGGAGATTCCCTACGACCTGCAATCGGTGGCCAATAAGATCAAGGAACGGGATCGCAGAGGTGCGAACTTCTCAATCGTTGTTGTGGCCGAGGGCGCCAGGCCGAAAGGCGGCACCGTCTCCGTTCTGGAGCGCGAGGCCGGCAGGGCCGAGCGGCTTGGCGGCGTGGGAGAAAAAGTTGAGAAGGAGCTGGCCGCGCTGACCGGAAAGGAGACGCGGCTGGTGGTGCTGGGCCACCTGCTGCGCGGCGGCTCCCCTACTCGCTTCGATCGGCTGATTGCGCTGCGCTTCGGCGCGGCGGCGGTGCGTGCCCTGGCCGAGGGCCAGAACGGCGTGATGGTAGCGCTTGACCCGCCGACGGTGAAATATGTGCCCCTGGCCGCTGCCACCCGTCGGATGAAGTCCGTGCCGCTGGACGGTGACACCATACTTACGGCGCGCGACCTGGGAATCTGCCTGGGAGATTAGGCTTTCACAGTATTGCCCTTGAAAAGTCACATTATCTGCGAGTATCTGAATCCACGAAGTCACACGAAGGACACGAAGGAGCACAAAGAAACACGAATAAATCAGGAAGAAACCTGCACACCCTTCGTGCCACTTCGTGTCCTTCGTGGATTACTTCATTTGCGGCTGGAGACCGTGCGATGAGAACACAACTTCACCCCTCCGCTTCACTGCTTGAAGCGCTCCGCGCCAGACCGCTGTGGGCAGCCGGCCTCGTTTTGAGCGTAGTCGGCCTGGTCAACGCCGGCTACCTCTCCTGGACACGTCTGTTCAACACCACCATCTATTGCGGCCCGGGCAGCAGCGCCTGCGACGCCGTCTCGAACTCGGTCTATGGTTACCTGCTGGGCATCCCCGTCGCCTATCTGGGCTTTCTCAGCTATGCCGTTTTGCTCGGTCTGCTGTTGCTGGAACACCGAGTTGATTTCTTCAAAGTCAATGGCCTAGTCCTGACCTTCGGTTTGACTCTGTTCGGGACATTGTTCTCCGGCTACCTGCAATACGCTTCGATTTTCCGACTCCGCGAAGTTTGCCCCTACTGCGTGCTGAATGCGGTGACGATGGTTGCTCTATTTGTGGTTACCGTGCTGCGTCTGCGAAGTATTTGGCAAGCCGACGATGGTGATGCATAACGCCGCTGCAATTTGAAACGCGAATGAGCGTATCGGCGCGGCAACTGCTCTTGATCGGCGGGGCCGCCGGCTATTTGCGTTTACCGGATTGCTCAACGCGCTAAGCCATGAAGGCCCGGCTGCGCCGATCGGCGCTAACCAAGCTCAACTTTCTCGTCGCGTGGATCGCTCACTACGATCAAGCGGATCGCTCACCACGAGAAGCTGATGGCTGACTTTCGCAAGCCCGTACGGCGGTTGCTTCCTGAGCATGACCCTGTTATGCTCTGGTTGTGACCCGCCGGGATGTGTATCGTGCCTACGGCTTCCTGACGGCCATTGTGCTGTTGGGCAACATTTATTTCGCCTACTCGTTTGCCCAGACGGCGCCCATCCTGGGTTTCAGCCTGAACAACAGCTGGCAGATCGAGAGAATCATCCCCTGTGCTCCCGGCACATACTAGCGCTTTTTGCGCGCGGAGTGTTTAGCGGGCGGCGCCGCGATTTGCCGCAGAACGCCGAGCACGGCCAGACCGATGGACACGGCCTGCGACAGGCTGAAGCGCGGCGTCTCACCCTTTTGCGCAGCCTCCTCCTCAACCGAGGTGATGTACAGCCGCGCCGCCAGTAGACCGAGCAGCGCGCCGGCCACTGCTCCCACCACCATCGCCTGCGTGCGCCAGTCCCGTTTCATCACTCAAAACATCCTTTCTCGCCGAAACAGGTCGCGGAAGCTCTGGCCGATG
>JAVQXV010000150.1:0-7542 GCA_033577755.1 Anaerolineales bacterium | reverse complement strand
ACTCGAAGAGCGCATCCCGCGTCGGCCCCAGCCGCTCGTAGACCTGTTGACGAAAAGCTTGCAGTCGGTTAAGGTGTTCGGTGGCAGTGGTGGAGTTAGACATATCCCGATTCTGCCACCGGGCGGCTGGCCGGCAAGTCAGCCGCCCCAATTTAGCCTAAACTCGTTCACTAAAGCCAAAATCAAAAATCCGCCATGGAACCCATTCGCATCCTGCTCGCCGACGACCATCGCTTCTTTCGGGACGGTGTGCGCGCCCTGCTGGAGACCGTTCCCGATTTCACCGTTGTGGCCGAAGCCGGCAACGGCGAAGAAGTCGTGGAGAAAGCCACGCAATACGCACCGGACGTGGTGCTGATGGATTTGCAGATGCCGGGGCTAAACGGCGTCGAGGCTACGCGCCGCATCCTGCGCGTCCGCCCGCAGACGGGCATCATCCTGGTGACGATGTTCGAAGACACAGACTCGGTGCTGGCGGCGATGCGCGCCGGCGCACGCGGCTACATCCTGAAGGACGCCGACGAAGACGTGCTGCTGCGCTCCATCCGCGCCGTGGCCAAGGGCGAGGCGCTGTTCGGGCCGGCGGTCGCCAAGCGTTTGCTCGATTTCATCGCCGACGTCTCGCCCAGCGCGCCCAAGACCGCCTTCCCCGAACTGACCGACCGCGAACGCGAGGTGCTCGCTCTGCTGGCCGAGGGACTGACCAATCAGGAAATCGCCGACCGGATGGGCTGCAGCCTGAAGACGGCCCGCAACCACGTCTCCAACATACTCTCCAAGTTGCACGCCGCCGACCGCAACGAGGCCATCGCCCGCGCCCGCGCCGCCGGGCTGGGGATGGGTAAGTTGTAGCTCTTCGGCTACTCGTGGGAGGCGCCGCGATACAGCTTCTCCCCCGCGCGGATCGGCACATTCAGCCGATTCTCGGGCGGGGTAAGCGGGCAGCTCCAGTTGTCGTTGTAGGCACAGTAGGGGTTGTAGGCCAGATTGAAGTCCACCAGAAAGCGGTTGCCGCCGAGCGGCTCCGGTTCGAGATAACGTCCCGCACCATAGGTCTCGACGTTTGCCAGCGCATCCACAAACGGGAGGAAATAACCGTGTGGGCCGGCGTACAGCGTCAGCTGCGCCTCCTGCCCGTCCACCGTGAACGTGAAGCGCCCCACGCGCCGATACGTCTGCGTGTCGCCGGTCGAGGTGCGCATCTCGATCACCTCGCGCTGCGGGAAAGGTTCGATTTCGACTTCCAGCCGCAACGCCGGGTTCTCCGGGAAGTAGTCCAGGCCCGTGAACTCGCACTTCTGTTGCGGCGTGAGCGGCGACTGGGGATGGGTTCGGAAGAAATGGTCTTTCTGTTCGCGTAAGGATTCCAGTTCGGTCATGTTCAGTTCCCGCAACTGTTCAGGCCATAATCGCCGATAGGTTGGAGAATCCACAGATGTCACGGATTGCCACAGACTCTTTTCTGTGAAAATCTGCGTAATCTGCGGACGAATTAGAAAGGCTGAGCAGTCATCAGTTCCCATTCAAAGGCAGCGCTTCAGGTTGCGCCGCTCACAAAGCCGATGATTCTGCGCGCATCCTCCACCGGCTCCTCGGCGAACGGCAGGTTGTGCTCGAAGTCCACCGTGGTCGTCAGCCGCGCGGCGGCGTTGCGCACGTGCTCCGGCACGGACACATCGGCCTGTAGACGTTTGAGCTGAGCCATTGCGTCGCCGCCCCAGCCTGTGCCGTCGCGGCGGCGGTAGTAAGCGCGGATCGCCAGCCCTGCCGCGCGTCGTGCGCACACACGGGCCTTGCCGGGGTTGCCCTCGACCTGTGCTGCGAGGGCGGATTGCAACTCACGCTCGATCTTGTCCATTCGGTAATTTGGCGGCTCTACGGAACGAAGTCCACTTAAACCACAAAGCCGCAAAGAACGCGAAGGAAAACAAGGGCAAAGAGCCTATTCCACCTTGCCGAACCAGCCGCGCCGCTCCATCCATTTCGCAATCTCCAGCACGGGCGAGACGGTGAACGCCAGCGCGACTACGATGAGCCAGTCAATGAGCGGCAGGCTGAAGGTGCCGAACGGCTCATGCAGGAAGGGCAGATACACGATGAGGAGGAGCAAGGCCAGCTCCCAGACGATGGCCAGGTTGAGCCATTTGTTTGCGAAGGGCCGGTTCAGCATGGAGTGGCGGTCGGAGCGGAAGTTATAGGCCTTGAAGAACTGGATCAGCACCAGGGACACAAAGGTCATGGTGCGGGCCTCCTCGAGGCTGCGCGTGCTCAAGGCCCAGAGGAACAGCCCCAGGTTGACCACCGCCGACCACAGCCCGCCAACCGTCATCAGAGTGACCACGGGGCGGGTGAAGATGCCGGTGCGCGGGTTGCGCGGCGGGCGGCGCATCAGGTCTTCTTCAGGTGGGTCTACCGAGAGCGCCAGCGCCGGCAGCCCATCGGTAGCCAGGTTGACGTACAAAATCTGCACTGCTTCGAGCGGCAGGGGCGCGCCCAGCAGCGAGGCACCGGCGACGAGGAGAATCTCGCCGATGTTGGAGGAGAGTAGGTACATCAGGTACTTTTTGATGTTACCGAAGATGCCACGCCCTTCCTCCACCGCGGCGACGATGGAGGCGAAGTTGTCATCGGTCAGCGTCATGGCCGCCGCTTCCTTAGTTACGTCGGTGCCGGTGATGCCCATGGCCACGCCGATATCGGCCTTCTTGAGCGCCGGGGCATCGTTGATGCCGTCGCCGGTCATCGCCACGATGTGGCCGTTTTTCTGCAGAGCAGTGACCACGCGCAGCTTGTGCGCCGGTGAGACGCGCGCATAGACTTCGATGTTTTCCACCTCGCGCTCGAACTCGGCATCGCTCATCGCCTCTAGCTCTGCGCCGGTGACGACTCGACCGCTGCGCAGCAGGCCAAGCTCACTTGCTACCGCGCGCGCCGTGAGCGGATGGTCGCCGGTGATCATCACCGCTTTGATGCCGGCCTGTTCGCAGGTACGAACCGCCGCTTTGGCCTCGGGGCGCGGCGGGTCAATCATGCCGATCAGGCCGAGAAACGTCATCCCGTGCTCGGCGCTTTCCGGTGTAGCGTTGGCTTTAGAGGCCACGGCGAGCACACGCAGCGCCTCGCCCGCCATCTGCTGCGCTGTGTTGAGAATCCTCTGCCTATCCTCCTCACCGAGCGGCACCTCACCGCCCTCCGTCCACTGCCGCGTACATGACTCAAGAATGATCTCCGGCGCGCCCTTGGCGTAGGCCACCACCCCGGCGGGAGTCTCGTGGAGGGTGGTCATGCGTTTCGTCTCGGAAGTGAAGGGGATTTCGTGGATACGCGGGAACTGCGCCTCCAGTTCGGGCTTGTGTAGCCCGGCTTTGGCAGCGGCCACCACCAGTGCGCCCTCGGTCGGGTCGCCCTTGATTTCCCAGCGATAGTCGCCCTCCCCTTGCACCAGATAGGCATCGGAGGCCAGGGCGGCGGCGCGCAACAGCTCGCGCAAGGATTCGGGCGGGTCAATGGGCTGGCCATTGCGCGAGAAGCGGCCGTGCGGCTCGTAGCCGGCGCCCGAGACCTCCAGCATCTGACCGGCCACGTACACCCGGCGCACTGTCATCTCATCCTGCGTTAGCGTGCCGGTCTTATCAGAGCAAATGACGGTGATGCTGCCGAGAGTCTCCACCGCCGGCAGACGGCGCACCAATGCGTTACGCTTTACCATTCGCTGCACACCGATGGCGAGTGAGATGGTGACCACAGCCGGCAGGGCCTCCGGCACCACGGCCACGGCCATGGCGATGCCGAATAGGAACATCTCCAACAACGGCTGGCCGCGCCACAGGCCGAGCGCCACGATGACGATCACGACGACGAAAGCGGCGCGCGCCAGCATCGTCCCCACCCGGTCGAGATTCTCCTGCAGCGGCGTCCGGCTCCGCTCCACCGTCTGCAACAGCTGCGCAATCCTGCCGAACTCGGTGGACATGCCGGTGCCGACCACCAGCGCCCGGCCCCGGCCGTACGTCACCACCGTGCCGGCGTAGGCCATGTTCCGGCAGTCGCCGAGGGTCGGATCATCGCCTGCTAGCGGGGCGGACGTTTTCTCCACCGGCACAGATTCGCCGGTCAGCGCCGCTTCCTCGATCTGAAGGTTAACAGCTTCGATGAGCCGCGCGTCGGCGGGAACCTTGTCGCCAGCGTGCAATAGGATGAGGTCGCCCGGCACCAGTTCGCGTGCCGGCACTTTCAGTTCCTCGCCGTCGCGTATCACGGTAGCGGTCGGAGCCGCCATTTTGCGCAGTGCCTCGATGGCGCGCTCGGCGCGATACTCCTGAATGAAGCCCAGCAGTACTGCAAACAGCACGATGACGCTGATGACGATGGGTTCAACCGGATTTTCACCGAGAAAGGCCGAGAGGCCGGCCGCGATGAGCAGGATGATGATGAGAACGTTCTTGAACTGCTCGAGGAGAAGCTGCCAGGGTAATACGCGCTGAGCGGCTTGCAGTTCATTCGGGCCGTACTCGGCCAGCCGGCGCGCCACCTCGTCTCGCGAAAGGCCGCGCCGAAGGTCCGTCCCGAGTTGCTGCGCTACAGCATCCACTGGCCGGCTGTGCCAGGCTTCTCGGGCCGGGCTTGAGACAACGTTGGGGTTCATTCAGGCTCCGCGGGAGTTGGGGTGATGGCGATTATAGCCGCGCCATCCCGGCCTGCCGATGACGGCTTTCTGACAATTCCGGCACAAACATCCCGAATCTGCAACCCCGGTTTTGTGCGAATTCACAGCACGCCCGGCTGAGAGATTTCAGGCTACAATCTCCATGCATCCGTTTCAGGGAGTTGACCATGCAACTTCTCCAAGACCGCATCCGCCGCGAGGGTAAAAACCTCGGCAACGGCATCCTCAAGGTGGACGGCTTTATCAATCACCAGGTAGACCCGGCGCTGATGGACGAGTGTGGGCGTGAGTTAGCCCGTCTGTTCACTCATGTCGGTGCAACCAAACTGCTCACCGCCGAAATCTCCGGCATCGCCCCGGCGCTGAGCACGGCGCGGCACATGGGCCTGCCGCTGGTGTACGCGCGCAAGAGCAAGCCCATTACTATGCCGCATGAAGTGTTCCTGACGCTGGCCCCGTCGCACACCAAAGGCCGCACCGTTGAGCTAATCGTCTCGCCGGAATACCTCGGCCCCAACGAACGGATACTGATTATTGATGACTTTCTGGCTTCAGGGCAGACCATTATGGGGCTAGTGCGGTTGGCGCGGGCGGCCGGCTCGACCGTTGTCGGCATCGGCGCCCTGATCGAGAAGACGTTCGAAGGCGGGCGCGCGCTGCTGGAGCCGCTCAACGTGCCTATCCACGCGCTGGCGCGAATCACAGATATGAGTGAGGGGAAGATTGTGTTTGCAGATAGCGAATAGCTGATGGCCAATGGCTGATGGTTGACGGCTGATGGCTGATGGCTGATAGAACATGACCAAGGAGATGCTGAGATGCCATTTCGATTTGAAAGCCTGAAGATTTGGCACATGGCGCGGGCTTATTCAAAGACCGTCGGCAAGCTCATAGCCAAGTTCCCGCGCAAAGAGGACTATGCCCTGACATCGCAAATGCTTCGCGCGGCGCACTCCATCGCCCTGAACATCGCCGAAGGCTCAGCTAAGAAAAGTCCGAAACACTTCGACCTCTTTCTGGATAACGCGATTGGATCTACGTTTGAAGTTGTGTCGGGCGGCTTTCAGGCACTGGATCAGAACTATATCGCCGAGACCGACCTCAAGCTGCTATACACCGAGGGCGAAGCTTTGGCGAAAGCCATCAATGCCTTTCGCCACACCCTCAACCGGGAGTAACCCTCACCATCCGCTATCCGCCACCTGCCATCCGCTATCCGTCATCTGCTATGGACTCCATCGCCATCCTCGACTTCGGCTCGCAGTACACCCAGCTCATTGCCCGGCGCGTGCGCGAGGCCCACGTCTATTGCGAGATGTTCCCGCACGACGCGCCGCCAGAACAAGTGCTGGCGCTTCAGCCGAAAGCGTTCATCCTCAGCGGCGGGCCGAACTCAGTTTACGAGAAAGGCGCACCGCGACTGCCCGGCTATGTGCTCGAATCGGGCCGGCCCGTGCTCGGCATCTGCTACGGCATGCAGCTTCTGGCACAGGCCTTCGGCGGCCACGTCGTCGCCGCCGCCCGGCGCGAGTATGGCCGCGCGCAATTACAAATCATCCATCATCAATCACCGCTGTTTACCAACATCCCGGCCACCTCGCAGGTATGGGCCAGCCACGGCGATAGGGTAGACCGCCTGCCGCCCGGCTTTCGCATCGTCGCCGAATCCGACAACTGCCCGATTGCGGCGATGGAGGACACCGCCCGCGGCTACTTCGCCATCCAGTTCCATCCCGAAGTCAACCACACCGAACACGGGCGTGCCATCCTGCAGAACTTCCTCCGCGCCGCGCAGGTGAAGGCGGAGTGGACGCCCGGCTCGATGGTAGCGGAGGCCGTCGCCCGGATTCGAGCGCAGGTCGGCGAGGCGCCCGTGATTGCGGGAGTGAGCGGCGGGGTAGATTCGACCGTGGCGGCAGCGCTGGTGCACCGCGCCATCGGCGACCGGCTCACCTGCATCTTCGTGGATACCGGCCTGCTGCGCGCCGGCGAAGCCGAGGCGGTCATCGAAACGTTCCGCGACAACCTGCACGCCCAGCTGGTCGCCGTCAACGCTGCCGAGGAGTTTCTCGACGCCCTCAGCGGCGTCACCGACCCGGAGCAAAAGCGGAGCATCATCGGCGAAAAATTCATCCGCATCTTCGAACGCGAGGCGTTTGCCCTCACCCCTAGCCCCTCTCCCACAGGTAAAGGGGCCGGGGGTGAGGGAGAGCCGGCAAAATATCTTGTGCAGGGCACCATCTACCCCGATGTGGTGGAGAGCGCCGGGCCGGAGCGACAGGCGGCGGCGAAAATCAAGACCCATCACAACGTCGGCGGCCTGCCCAAGGATATGAAGTTTCAGCTGGTCGAGCCGCTGCGCTACCTGTTCAAGGACGAAGTGCGCGCCGTGGGCCTGGAGCTGGGCCTGCCCGAGGCAATGGTGTGGCGACAGCCGTTCCCCGGCCCCGGCCTGGCGGTGCGCTGCCTGGGCGAGGTGACCTGGGAGCGCCTCGAGCGGCTGCGCGCCGCCGACAAAATCGTGACCGATGAGCTGGGGGCCGCCGGCCTTCTGCGAAATGAAACCGCGCAGGCTTTCGCCGTGCTGCTGCCGGTGCGCTCGGTAGGAGTGATGGGCGACGGGCGAACATACGGGGAAGTGTGCGCGCTGCGCGCCGTCACCACCGAAGACTTCATGACCGCTGACTGGGCGCGCCTGCCCTACGACGTGCTCGCCCGCATCTCCAGCCGCATCGTCAATGAGGTGCCGGGCATCAACCGCGTCGTCTACGACATCTCGTCCAAACCGCCCGCCACCATCGAATGGGAGTAGCCACATAGACAAACGGCAACGCAATCGCGTAACACGCAATACGCAATACGAAATACGCAATACG
>JAVQXV010000149.1:0-7563 GCA_033577755.1 Anaerolineales bacterium | reverse complement strand
TCAGCGGAGCGAAGCCGAAGGGTCAGGGTGCGGCGGACAGGTTTTGCGTGCACACTTGAAATTTGACCGTCTTAGTCGCTTTTACAGCCGGGCCATATCTAACATCGCCCGAATGTTCTCAAGCGGGATGGTAGGAGGCAGGTCGCAGCCGCTGGTCAGGATGAAACCCCCGCCCGCCGCGGCTGCCTCGAGGCAGGCCTGGCCGGCAGCCCGCACGTCGTCCGGCCCCTTCTGGTTGAGGATGGATACCGGGTCAATGTTACCCGCCAGGGCGATCCGGCTGCCGATTCGCTCTTTGGCCACTTTCAGGTCCACCTTGTAGTCGAGGCTGAAACAGCTCGCGCCGGTTTCGGCGATGGACTCCAGTTTGTCGGTCGTGTTGCCGCAGATGTGGAGCCAGGTGTGCACGCCGTGCTCCTTCGCCCAGGCGATGAGCGGCTTGAGCTGGGGCAGGGAGAATTCGCGGAAGATGCGGTTCGAGATCAGGTCGCCCGAGCCGGTCGGGTCGGCGATGGAGAGCATCGGGATGACTTTCTCTTCGACCAGCGGCTTATAGAATTGCTTGACGAGCCGCATGGCGAACTCCATCATCTTGTGGACTTCCTGCTTCTTCTTGAGCGTGGCCTTCATCATCGGCTCCACGCCGTACATCTGCCCGGCCAGCGTGAACGGCCCCCAGGCGGTAACGGCCACCACCACCTCGTCGCCGATGGCCTTGGCCACCAGGCGCGCCGCCTCGCGGATATTGTGAATGACCGGGTCGTTTTCGATCACCGTTACATCGGTGTTGACGATCTCATCGGCCGTCTCTTTGACAATCGGCGCTTCGAGGTCGGGCGCGCCGAGCGGGCGCTCCTTGATCTTGCCGCCGACCGCTGCTGCCAGGTAATTGTTGTAACCCGACCCGACGTAGACGATCGGGCTGCGGAGTTTCTCGTTGGTCTTGATAATCAACTCGGCGTAAGCCTGTGGGTCGGCGATCATCTCGCCGAACTGCTTGCCCCAGTGGCGGATCGTCCATACGCCGCCGCCGAACACCGTTGCCGGGACGCGGTGTGGCGATTTGAACTCAAAAGCTTCGAGGATGGCTTGCTTGGGTGTCATGGTCCTTTCCTCCAGTTGAATGTCTCCAAAATCGGGACGCGGGTCACGCCGGCTGAGCGAGCAGCCCGATGATCTCCGGATGAGCGAACAGGCCGGGTTCACCGCCGGTGTGCAGAAACACAACCGTCTCGTCCTTGTGAATCCGGCCGGAACGGATTTCGCCGATCAGCCCGGCCATCGCCTTGCCGGTGTAGGTCGGGTCGAGAAAGAGGCCCTCGGTGTGCGCGACCAGGCGGATGGCTTCGGCACATTCACAGGTAGGGATACCATAGCCGGGACCGATATATCCGTCCCGAACGATGATCTCATCAGCTCGTACGCCAATCTCGTGGCCGAGCAGCTGCGCCACCTCGCCCGCCAGGCAGAGAATGCGCTCGACGCACTCGGCCACCGGGCGGCTGACGGTGATGCCGAGTATCCGGTACGGCGCGCCGTAGATTTTAGCCCCGGCCACCAGGCCGGCCTGTGTGCTACATGCGCCGGTCGCCAGCACAAGACAGGTCGGGGTCACGTCCAGCGCCTGCAACTGCAAATTCAACTCGCGCACAAACTCGACGTAGCCCAGCGCGCTCAGGGCCGAGGCCCCGCCGCGTGGGATTACGTAGGGGCAGCGGCCTGCGCGGCGCAGCTCTTCGGCGGTCGCCTCGATCAACGCGTCCACCCGCGTGCGATCCGGGTCGTGGGTGAAGCGCAGATCCACGCCCAGCAATTCGTCGAGCAACAGGTTGCCCTGCGTGATGGCCGGGCGCGAGCCGTGCATCACGGCCACGACCTCCAGCCCGGCGACGCGCGCCGCCGCCGCCGTGGCGCGCACGTGATTCGACTGCGGCCCCGCGCCGGTCACGATCACATCGGCCTTTTGCTCCAGCGCCTCGGCGAGGCAATACTCCAGCCCGCGCACCTTGTTACCGCCGAAGCCGAAGCCGGTTAGGTCGTCGCGCTTGATGAAGAGACGCGGCCCACCGAGCGCCTTCGAAAGGCGTGGAGCTTCGACGAGCGGGGTGGGAAGGAGGGCGAGGGGGAAACGAGAGGGCATGAAGGTGAAGATTAGAGACGAGCTTGACGAATTCGGCGGGCGTGTCAGCGCGACGACAAGTCGGGCAGCTCCTCCGGTTCACTGCCGGAATGTAGGCAGGCAGAAGAACGCACCTCTTCCCAAAGCGCCGGTTTATTTTACCGGACTTCGGCGATTGCCACGTCAGGCACGGACTCGGTGTGTGCACGCAAAGGTTGTCAGGGAACGTGCCGCCCCTTCGACTGCCGCTTCGACTTCGCTCAGCATCCGCCCAGGGTGCGGCTGACATGTTTTGCGTGCACACGACTCGGTGAACTCGGGACTTGTGCGCCACAGAGCCACCGATCGAAGCGCGCGTCATGCTATCTGTTTCCCCTGTCACTCATTTATCTGTAGCTTTCCGCCTGAAGCGTGAACAATCGAGCGTACGTCCCGCCGCGCACGAGCAGCTCGCTATGCGTGCCGTGCTCGCTGATTTCCCCATCTTCCAGCACATAGATGTGGTCGGCCATGCGCACGGTGGAGAAGCGATGACTGATGAGCACAGCCATGCGATCTTCCGCCAGCGCGCGGAATTGCTCGAAGACGCGCAGCTCGTTCTCGGCGTCCAGTGCCGCCGTCGGCTCATCGAGCACGACCACCTCGCAGTCGCGCATGAAGGCGCGGGCCAGAGCAATCTTCTGCCACTCGCCGCCGGAGAGGTCGCGCCCTTTGGCAAACCAGCGCCCCAGATTGGTCTCGTAGCCTTCGGGCAGCGCGGCGATGATGGGATGCGCGCCGCTCTTCTCCGCCGCGGCCACGATGCGCGGGCGGTCGGCCAGCGCCTCGATCTGGCCGAAGCCCACGTTCTCGAACGCCGGCAGATGGTAGCGGACGAAGTCCTGAAAAATCACGCCGATGCGCCGGCGCAGGTCCTTCAGGTCATACTCGCGCAGATCTATGCCGTCGAGCAAAATGCAGCCTTCGGTTGGGTCATACAGTCGCGTGAGCAGCTTGATGAGCGTGGTCTTGCCGGCGCCGTTGCGGCCCACCAGCGCGATCTTCTCGCCGGGGTGAATGGTCAGGCTGACGTTCCGCAGCGCGTAGGTGTCATGGCCCTCGTACTTGAAGGAGACGTTGCGGAACTCGACGCCCTGACGGATGCGGCGCGGCGCGCGCCGCGGGTTGGCGGCCAGCGCCATCTGCGGCTCCAGCGCGAGGAAGGTGAACAGGTTGCTGAGGAACAGGCCGTTCTCGTACAGGTCGCTCAGCCCGTAGAAGATGGCCTCGAACATGCCCTGGCTGGAGCGCGCGATGCCCAGGTACATGGTCATGTCACCCAACGTGATCTCCCCGCCGACGGCGCGCCAGATGATCCAGGCATAGGCCGCATAGTACGAGAGCGTGGCCACCAGCCCCCAACCAAGCGAGGCCAAGCTGCGCTTCTGGGCGATGGCCTGATCCTCGCGCAGGAACTTCCAAAACAGGTCGGCGTAGCGACCCAGCAGCGGCTCGCCCAGGCCGAACAGCTTGACTTCCTTGACGGCGTCGTAGTCGGTGAGCAGGTGTTCCAGATAATTGAGCTTCCGGGCTTCGGGCGCGCGCCAGGAGAGCACGCGGAAGTTCAGCTCGGCGTACTTGCTCTGGGCGATGAAAGCGGGCAGGGTGGCCACGAAGAGCAGCACCGCCAGCCACGGGCTGAAGAGGAACAGCAGCCCGGCGAACGAGAGCAGCGTGATGGCGTTCTGCGCGAGATAGAAGCCGCCGTTGACGATTTGCAAACTGCGCCAGTCGGCCTCGCGGCGCGCGTTCTGGAGCTTGTCGTAGTACTCGGCATTCTCGAAGTGCGTCAGGTCGAGGTCGAGCGCCTTGCGGATGATGCGCGCGTTGAGGCTAAGGTTGAGGCGCGCGTGCAGCACGTGCTCGGCGAAGCGCCGCGCCTGGCCGTTGGCCGACTGCATCACGAACATGCCGAACTCCAGCGCCAGGTACGGCAGCACGGCCTGCAGGCCGGCCATGGCCCCCGCCTGCGTGTTGATGGCGTTTACCACTGTATCCACGATGAGCTTGCCCACCCAAGCCTGCGCGGCGGGCAGGAGCGAGCCGACCAGGGTGCAGGCCAGCATGGCTAATGCCGAGGGCCAATGCGCGTCCCACACCAGGGCAAAGGCGCGCTGCACGTTCACCGCCGCATCGCGCAGTTTGACGCAGCGCTCGGCCCACCAGGTCTTCAGTTGTTCTAGACGATTCGCCATGCCTCGGACTATAGCATGGCGTCTCTCCGATAGCGACTACACGAAGGGATGGGAACGACCGGGCTGGGTCAAGAAGCGCACACCGGCCGGTGATAAAATTTTGCTACAATATGCCAACCCACACAGGAGCAAGACAATGCTGAGCCAATCCGTTCAGGATGCCCTGAACAATCAGATCAACCTTGAGTTCGCTTCCGCCTATGCTTACCTCGCCATGTCTGGCTACTTCGAGTCGGCCAACCTGACCGGCTTTGCCGGCTGGATGCGAATCCAGTATCAGGAGGAGCTGACTCACGCGCTGCGCCTGTTCGACCACATGCACGACCGCGGCGGGACCGTGCGACTGGACGCCATCGCCGAGCCGAAAGCCAAGTTCAAGTCGGCCCTAGAGGCCTTCGAGGCGGCGCTGGCCCACGAGCAGAAGGTCACTGCCTCCATCCACAACCTGTACGCACTGGCGGCCAAGGAGAACGACTACGCCACGCAGACCATGCTCCAGTGGTTCATCAACGAGCAGGTGGAAGAGGAACGAAGCGTAGGCCAGGTGGTGGACTGGCTGAAGATGGCCGGCGACTCGCCGGTGGCGCTGCTGATGCTCGACCAGAAGCTCGGCCAGCGCGGCAGTGAAGCGGAGGACGAGGGCGAGGCCGAAGCCGAGGCCTGAGCCTGACCGCGAACTTCAACGCGAACTTCAACAAAGATGGGCTGCGCCAAAACGCAGCCCGTTTTGTTTGGCGCTGCCCGGTTCCCGGCAGCAGGAACGTGCTCCGTCGGCGAGCCTCCGCGGATGTCCCGTCCTCAAAGCAGGATCAGGCCGAGGCCGAGCGCCGCCAGCGTCGTGGTCAGGTTGTCAACATCGTGGAAGGGCAGCGCCTCGACGGCGGTGGCGGCGAGCGAGATGAGCGCCACAACGCCGGCAGTCGCCGCCAGGTCGAGCGGCGGGGCGAAGTTGCCGAAGGTGTTGAACAGCGCCAGGAAGCCAAAGCCGAACAGGAAGCTGCCGACGAACATCGCCGCCGAGCCGGCCCAACTCTTCTCGGCGTTGAAGGGTAGTTTGGCGCGGCCCCAGCGGCGCCCAACCACGTCGGCCAGCCCGTCGCCGCCGCACATCAGCATCAGTGCCAGGATGCCCACCGGCGAGTGCCGCCAGAACACCACCGTACAAACGACGAAAATGATGCCGTAGTACAGCGGGCCGCGCAGTATCTCACGCGGGTCGCCGTTGCGCGTCATCGCCTTCACCGCCGCCTCGTCCTTCAGCCAGCCCATGCCAACCGCGAAGAACTGGGCGGTGATGAGCAGAGGCACAAGCGCAGCGGAATAGCGCGCCCACGGCTCACTGCTGAAGAGGTTCCAGCACAGCACGAACAGCGGGCCGGTGCCGATGTGGATGATCTTACGGCTCAGCCGCTGCTCGATCAGGCCGCGATGCGCCAGAAAGTCCATCGTCCGCAGCCAGGCCAGGCTGAGCGCGAACGTGAGGATGGTGGCGGTGATGTCTTGCAGGATTTTGTTGTTAAAGAAGGGGTCGAGCCACATGGGATTTTTGATTGCTGATTCTGGATTGGGGATTTGAGATTTGAGATTTCACAAACTCCCGTTCTCGCTTCAGAGGAATGAGCTGATGATTTGCGCTGCGTCGCGGGCGGCGTTGGGGCGGCCCAGACGGCGCGCGTTCGCGGCAGCGCGGCGCAGCCGGTCGGGGCCGGCGTGGGGGTCGAGCCACCGGCGCAGCGCCTCCACCACCTGCGCGGGGGAAGGCGCCCAGACGCCCGCGCCCTCCTCCACCACCAGCGCCACGTTGCCCTCTTCCTGGCCCGGAATTCGGCTGTACAGGATGATGGGCAACCCGGCGATGAAGGCCTCCGAAATCGTGCCCGGCCCGGCCTTGCTCACCAGCACATCGGCGGCGTGCATGAAGTCCGGCATGGTGCGCACGAAGCCGTAGATGTGCACAGGCAGATTCCAGCACGCGGCCTGTAAACGTTCGAGCAGCTTTTGATTGCGCCCGGCCACCACGACCAGCTCGCACGGCAGCCGCGCCTCGGAGATGGCCTGCGCAATCTCGAAGAGCGGGCCGATGCCGTCGCCGCCGCCCACGAGCAGGACGATGGGCCGTTCGCGGCCCCAGCCGAGTTGCGCGCGCAGCGCGTTGCGGTCGCCCGGCGTCGCGCCGAAGCGGGCAGCCACCGGCAGGCCGACCACGCGCACCTTGTCCGCCGGCATTCCGTAGCTCAGGGCCAACCGACAGGCGCGCTCGGTGGGCACAAGGCAGGCATCCACCTGCGGCGCGAACCAGGCGCGATGCACCGAGACCAGGTCGGTGACGACGGTGATGAACGGCGGGCGACCAGGCCCCAGCACGCGAACGGCCTGCGTTAGCACCGGATGGACGCTGACGTAGAGGTCGGCGGGGTTCTCGCAGAAGAAGCGCCGGATGTTCGGCGCCACATAGCCGAACACGAGCACGTCGAACAGGCGAAAGCCGAGCGAGTGGTTGGTGAAGGCGTAGAACAGCGCCCACTGCCAGGGCCGGCGGTTGGCGACCGCGGCGTACCACGCGGCTGTCCGGTCGAAGGGCGGCGGGGCATAGCCCTTGAAGGCGTCCACCATCACGCACTCAAGGGCGCCGTTGTGCTGGGCCATGAGCGCCTCGATGAGCGCCTCCGCCGCGCTGCGATGCCCACCGCCGGTGTCGGAGAAGAGGAGGATGAGGCGTTTGTTCATTGCCTCCCTGATTGTATCCGGCGCGCGGGCGCGAAGTGTGGTTTAGAGGGGACACGAATGGGAGAACACGAATGGACACGAATGAGTACGAATAGGCACGAATGGGGGAAACACGAATGAGCACGAATGGAGAACACGAATGGGCACGAATGAGGACGAATGAGCACGAATGATAATGATATTGTTTGGCTCTCCTTCACGCCATTTCGCGTAATTCGATGCGGAGGTTTTCTGGCATCGAATTGCGCGAATGGGGAAACACGAATGGGCACGAATGAGGACGAATGAGCACGAATGATAATGATATTGTTTGGCTCTCCTTCGCGCCATTTCGCGTAATTCGATGCGGAGGTTTTCTGGCATCGAATTGCGCGAATGGGGAACACGAAGGGGCACGAATGAGGACGAATGAACACGAATGGTATTGCTTGGCTCTCCTTCGCGCCATTTCGCGTAATTCGATGCAAGATTTTTTGGTAGCGA
>JAVQXV010000148.1:0-7654 GCA_033577755.1 Anaerolineales bacterium | reverse complement strand
CGTCGCACCGGCTGTGGTTGCCGGCGTCGGCGTCATAGATGTTTGCGTAGTGCCGGGTGTGAATGCCGACGTTAGCGTGATGGTCGGCGTTCGTGTAGCGCCGGGCGTAACTTTTGCCGTCGGTGTGGGAGTGGACGTAGCACCGGGCGCCGGCATCTGAGGGGTGAGCGTGCCGGGCGGGCTGAAGGCGGTCAGCGCGGCAGCGGCGGTGGCAGCTACTTCAGGGGGCGTGTCGGTTTCGGTCAGGGCTTGCCAGTCCGCCGCAGCTTCTGCACGCTTGCCGAGCGCTTCATAGGCGCGCGCACGCCAAAGCCGCGCCTGAGCCGATTCGGCGGTGGCGGCGTTTTCGTTCGTCAGGACAGCGGTCAGTGTCTCTACCGCTTTATCGGCTTGTCCGGCAGCCAAGTAGGCGCGACCCAGCCCGATTTGCGCGGTTAGGTTTTGCGGAGCGAGGCGCGTCGCCGCGATGAAGTTGGAGAGCGCGCCTTCGGGCCGGTCGGTGGCGAGCAGCGCCTCGCCGTTGCCCAGGTAGGCCTCCAACAGCAACGGGTCATCGGTGTTGCGCTGAAGGGCGGCGATGACGGCATTGAAGTCGGCGCGGGCGTCCTCATAGCGTCCGGCCTGGAGCAACAGTTGGCCGCGCGTTATCCGTGCCGCCGGCAGCGCGGCGAATCGGGAGAGCGCATCATTGAGCGTGGTCAGCGCTGCCTCATCCTGACCGGTCGCGGCCAAGGCGCGGCCGTAGGCCGTTAGCACTCGGGCGGCGTAGGCGTTGCCGAAGTTGAGCGCGGCGGCGGCCGGGAACCAGCGACGGAGGCCGGCGGGGTTCGTCAAGTAAGCGGAAGCGATGGCCAGGTCGCGGGCGGCGACCTCCGGTGTGCCGGTCTCCAACAGCACACGTCCACGGGCGTAATAGCCGACGACATGTGTGGGGTCGAGTGCCAGCGCCTGCTCGGCTTGGGCGAGTGCTTCCTGTGGCCGGCCGTTATCGGCGTAGGCCAATGCCAGGCGGGCCAGCACGTTCGCGTCATCAGCTGCCAGTGCCTGGGCCTGTTGCAAATCCTGCAGCGCGCGCGGGAAGTTGGCGTTGGCGCTGAAGATTTCGGCGCGCAGCACCAACGCGGGGACGAAGGCCGGATCGGCCTGCAATGTCCGGTCGAGGTCACGTAAGGCTTCGTTGCCGTTGGCCTGTGCCAGCCGCGTCAGGGCGCGACCGTATAAGGCGGGTGCGAAGCTTGAATTGCGGGCCAAAGCCTGAGCGTACTCGTTGGCCGCGGCGCGCAGGTTGGCAGCGCCGCCCTGGTTGCGCAGGGCTTCAGCCAAATAGAAATAGGGATAGGGGCTATCGGGCGCGGCGTTCTTGGCTTGGTCGCTTAGGCGCAGCACGGCATCCCAGTGGCCGCGAAAGTAGGCGTCGCGGACGAGACGGTAGGCTTCCTGAACCGGCAGCACGGACTCGGTCGGCACGAAGGGGCGCGGCGTCGGTTCGGGCACGCATAGGTAAGTGGAGAGCGGGATGGCCGGGTTGACCTGAGCAGGCAGGCCGCAGGTCTCAACCCGGGGCGTTTCGGTCGGCGTCACGGTCGGCGTGGGCATGAGGGTCGCGGTTGCGGTAGGCGGGGTGATGACGACAACGCGCGGCGGGTTGAAGATTGCGTTCCAGGCTTGCGGCGCCAGGAAGCGAAGGGCCAGCGCGCTGAGCACGACTGCCAGGGACAGCACTGCCACAGCGAGGAGCGCCAGCACCCGATTGCGCGGGTCGGCCCAGAAGTTGCCGGCGGCCTGCGCGGCCCGGCTCACCGGCGGCGACGGCCTCAGGTCATCGAGGGTTAACGTGCGTGGCAGAGCTGCCTCTTCCGGCGAGAGCGCTCCGAGCATCACCAGTCCGCGCCGCGCAGCGATAGAATTCGGGTCGAGCTTGATGGCCTTTTGCAGGCAGAAGAGCTGCTCTTTCTCGGAATCGACAACGGAGCTGAGCCAGACCCAATAATCCACCTTTTCCGGGTCGGTCTTAATCAGGCGCGTCAGCAGGTCACGGGCGCGGCGGCGCTGGCCGCTCTTTGCCGCCCGAATCGCCTCGTTGAACATCTCCACCGACATCGTCTGGAGTGTATCATGCAGACTGACGGCGTGCAAAGAATCTTATAAGCCCTGAACCGATTGTAAAAGTATAAGGATGGTTTCATCGCCGAGAGCATAGAGCGCGCGAAGCAACGAACAAGGAAAAGCTCTGGGCTCTCCGTGTTCTCCGCGGTGCGTTTTTTGAGCGCACTCAACTGTGCATCGTTGACCGAGGGTGAAGTCTTCGTTCTGCCTTTGGCCTGCAAGCTGCCGGGTATAATCGCGGCGATGATGCGGCGGCTGTGGATATGGAGTTTGAGCCTGTGCCTCGCGGCCTGCATTTCTGCGCCGGCCGCGCCGTCTCCCACGCCCACGCTTCGTCCCATGCCGATATTTTCTCCTTCGCCGGCGCTTCGCACACCGCCGGTCACGCCTGTCATTATCGCCTCGCCCACCCCCTCGCCTACGCCGGTGACGCATGTCGTCCGGCGCGGTGAGACTTTGATCGGCATCGCCGTAAGGTACGGCGTCTCTTTGGAGGCCTTGCAGCAGGCCAACCCGACCGTCTCGGCACAGTTCCTCAGCATCGGCACGACGCTTATCATCCCGTCTTCGGAAGATAGCGCAGTCATTCGGGCGGCGGGCGCGCCGACGCCGATACCGGTGATATTCAATGAGCCGGCCTGTTATCCGCAGGCGACCGGCGCCCTGATTTGCTTTGTAGCGGCGCGTAACCCCGGCGAGTTGGCGCTGGAGGTCGTAACGGCACGGGTGACCCTGGCCGGCGCGGACGGCCTGCCGCTGGCCGAGGCCGTGGCCGGGCCGGCGCTGGAGGTGCTCCTGCCGGGTGGCGTAACTCCGCTCATCGCGCGCTTTGCACCGCCGCTCATCCGCTATGCCGCCATCGGCGTCACACCGCTAAGCGCCTACCCATTGGCCGATGTAGCGAGCCGGCTTGTGCCGCTCATCGTTCGCACGGACTCAATTTCGTCGGGCGCGTTGAGCTGGACGGCGCAGGGGCAGGTTCTCAATGAGAGCGGAGCTGTTGCCGGGCGCGTGCGGCTGGCGTTGGTGCTGTGGGCGGAAGATGGGACGATTGCCGGTCTACGCCAACTGGACTGGGCCGAGCCGCTGGCACCGGGAGAGGTGCGCGCGTTCACGCTGACGGCGTCGTCGGCGGGTGCAAGGGTCGTCCGCGCCGAAGTTCTTGCCGAAGGTCAACCATGAGCCGCTCACTGCCCAACGCCTCGCCGATCGTGTACCGGTTTCTGCGCGGCCTCTTTCGTTTTCTCGGCTGGTTGCTGTTCCGGCAGGAAGTGTATGGGCTGGAGAACATTCCGGCGAGCGGCCCATTTCTTGTTGTCGTCAACCATCTAGGCATTGCCGATCCACCGTTGGTCTTCATCAATGTGCAACGGCAAATGGTGGTGTTTGCCGCAGATAAATGGAAGAAGGTTCCCGGCATCCGGCAACTGCTGGAGGCGGCGGGTGTGATCTGGGTGGCACGCGGTGAGGCCGACCTGAGCGCAATCAAAGCAGCGTTGGCGGTGTTGAAGTCGGGGCGACCGCTGGGGATGGCGCCCGAAGGCACACGCAGCCGGACACATGCGCTGCAGCGCGGCAAGACGGGCGCGGCTTATCTGGCCGACCGGACGGGTGTTCCGATTGTGCCGATTGGGATTTCGGGGAGTGAACGATTGGCGGAGAACCTGCGGCGCCTGCGCCGGACGCCGGTGCGACTTGTAGTCGGAAAGCCTTTCTACTTGCCCCCCAACGGTCGTGCCTCAGGTGACTTGCTCGAAGCGTACACCACTCAGATTATGTGCCGCATTGCTGCGCTTCTGCCGCCGGAGTATCGCGGCGTGTATGCCGATCATCCCCAGCTTCGCGAGTTGTTGACTCAAGAGTCTTGAACAACAACCTTCAGGCCTTCGGCGCGGATGAAGGCTTCGACGGCCGGGCTTTCCGGCACGGTGATCAGGCGAGGCGCATCATGAGGACGATGGAGGATGAAGTGATAGACGCGCGCGCCCGACTCTCCCCAACGCGGGCGCAGGTACACCGGCTCCTCGATTTTCCAGTTTAGGTCGCGGGCGGCCAGCAGAAGCCGCAGACGTGGCTCTTCACCGGAAAGGCGCAGTGGTTGTTGAAGTTGTGCCCAGACCTCATCGCGGGATTCGGGGGTAGTCGGGTGCATAGCAGCTCCTGCCCGGAATCGGTTTAGATCAGCCTAGCGCAACGGCATTAACCCCGCATCAAGGTCGGGTTAAGTCTGTGCAATGTTCGCCGACGGCGCTCGTAGAGCGGCATCTCTCCGAGCGATGCACGTTGATCGAAGACCACCTCCCAAACGCAAAGACGCCCTTGTGGGGCGTCTCTACCGAGAAGCTTGTCAGGCGGTTGGTCGGCCTAATACGCCGATGAACTCAAGCGCTGCTGTCAGGGCGTCTCAATTTCGTTGCCGAAGGGCGCCCATGGCCCGGCGCTTAACTCCTTCATCTCCCCGCTCGTCAGGAAGATGACTCGCTCGGCAATGTTCACAACCCGGTCGCCGATCCGTTCCAGATTGTGAGCTGAGAACAACAGGTACAGGGCGCGGGTGGTGGTTTTGGGGTCTTCGATGATGAACGACACCAGCTCGCGGAAGATTTGCTGGTACAGTTCGTCAATCACGTCGTCGCGGGCTGCCACGCCTCGGGCTGCCTCCGCATCGCGGGCGACGTAGGCGTCGAGCGCGCTGCGCAACATGGCGCGGCACTCTTCGGCCATGCGCGGCATGTCAATCAGCGGCTTGAGCAGCGGCTGGTTGCCCATCTTCAGCACGGTCTTGGCGATGCCGGCGGCATGATCGGCCATCCGTTCCAGGTCGCTGATGATGTTCATGGCGGCCACGATGAAGCGCAGGTCGGTCGCCATCGGCTGCTGAGTGGCAATCAGGCGGATGCATTGCTCTTCGATGGCGAAGCGCAGGTCGTTGATCTTGGCGTCGTCGGCTACGACGCGGCGGGCCAATTCCAGGTCTCGCTCTTCTAAGGACTGCATGCCGAGAGCAATGGCCGTGTCGAGCATGGCGCCCATGCGCAGCAGATTGTCCTGCAGAGCGCGCAGCTCCTGGTCAAAGTGTGTGCGAGTTGAGGCGGCCATGAAAATCTCCTCATCCATCTACGCGCAACGGCAGCAGCCTGCCGTCGGCGGCTGTCTCGACTTGGGCAAAGACTTCGATTTGCCCAACGAGCGGTGTGGTGCGCAACCGCTCCCGCAATAATGTCTCGATGTGCGTCAGCCCGGCCGACTGTGTCAGGCGCAACTGCACTCGCACAGGCCGGCTCGCGCCGCGATGCAGGGTAACTTCTTCAACGCTATTGGTCAAGGCTTTTTCCAGCCCACGCGAGCGGCCCCGGGTCATGTCCAGCGCATCGGCGATGCGCAGCACGCCGGCCTCGAGCGTCAGGCAGCGCAGCCCGTTGAAATGGGTGACAACCGCGTGCAACACCTCGGCGATGAGGATGGTGCGATCGCGAGCCGGGTACAGGCCGGTCAACAGTTCGCGTGCCTTGGCCAGGATGAGCGCCAGGCCCAACTCGTGGTGGCGGTCATAGTGCACGGCCAGGCCAAGGTCGTGCAATGCGGCTGCCAGCACGACGACCAGCTCGGCGTCCTCGCGCGTTAGCCCGTGGTGCTGCACGATGCCGGCCGGCTGGCCGGCCTCCATTAACAGACGCAGCAGTCGCAAGCCGGCGTTGGCGACGATGCGCACATGCGTCTCGCCATGGTCGCTCAGCCCCAGACGCTCAACGGCGTTGAGATTGGCACAGCGCCATAACTGGCGCAGCTCTTCGTCTGCGTTGATGCGCTCGACCAGGGTCTGCAATCGCGGGTTGTGCCGCGCCGGGACGGAGAACGTGGCATGGCCGGCCGGCGACGCAGTGCCGGCGTGGCTATGCGGCGTGTAACTGGGTGCAGGCGCGACGGTCATGGCTTCAACCATCCTTTTCTCAGCTTAGCCTGGAACTTTCTCAGGAGTGATACCACCGGTTTCCAACAAATCGGCAAAATGGGGCGGCAGGCCGGAATTGCGCACGGCGCGCGCCGCCTCCGCAACCGGATAGGACACCCGGCGCATTTCCACTTCGATTAGGTTGTTCAAGTGCACAATTACATAGCCGGCGCGTGGGTCGCCGTCCTTCGGCTTGCCCACCGAGCCGCAGTTGACGAAGAGCACGCCTGCCGCCGTCCGCGTGTAGGGCAGATGGGTATGGCCGAAGAAGAGCGCATCGCACTGGGCCATTTTGGCGATGTTCTCGAAGACCGAGGCAGGTCGGTCAGCGTAGAGATACTCGTTGACCTTGCGCGGGCTGCCGTGAACGAACAGCAGGCGCTGCCGGCTGCCGGGCATCTCGCGCCGGATCTGGAACGCCAGGCCACGCAGGTAGGCCTTATGGTCGGGTGTAGTACGCTCGCGCGTCCATAGCAGCGACTGTTTACCACGCGCATCGTCTTCCGGGTCTTTGTAGATACAACCGCAGTCGTCACGGTCGAAGCCGACGCCGTCATCGTAGTTGCCGACGAGGGTGGGGATATGCTGGGCGCGGATGAAGTCAATGACTTCGTTTGGGTAGGCGCCATAGCCGACCAGGTCACCTAAGCAGTACACTTCGTCCGGGTGCTGCGCTTCTAGGTCGGCCCAAACGGCTTCGAGGGCATGAATGTTGGCGTGGATATCGGAGAGCAGGGCGATCTTCATCGTTACCTAGAGGTCAGCCTACAACGGGCAGTGCATTTCAGATGGGTCTGTAGCTCGCGCAGCCGCCGGCGTTCACGGCATGATCTACAAATCCGACTGCGCCAGGGGAGCATTTTGTATCGGCACGTTCATCTCGCGCAGCCACTCACGAATCTTGAGGTCAATTTCATCGCGGACTCGGCGGAACGCGGCCAGCTTTTCTTCCTCCGTGCCCTCAATCCGGGCCGGGTCGTCGAACGGCCAGAACATGCGCTTGTTCACACCGACGAATACCGTCGGGCATTTCTGTTCGGCGTCGCCGCAGACGATGATGAGATAGCCGAAGTTGATATAGCCCAGATATTCGCGCACGCTCTTTGAGCGTTGGCCGCTTATATCAATTCCGATCTCCTGCATCACCTTGACGGTCAGCGGGTGGAGGCCCTTCGGCTCCAGGCCGGCGCTGTAGGCCTCGAACTCGTTGCCGGCGTAGTGACGCAGAAAGCCCTCGGCCATCTGGCTGCGGGCGGAGTTGCCGGTACATAAAAAGAGAACTTTGGCTTTGCCGGGCATGGTATTTCGTATTGCGTGTTACGTATTGCGTATTCTGTAGGGTTCACGCTACACGCAATACGCTATACGCTACACGGAGTACGTCCGCTCGTTATCCGAATCTTCCGGAAACGTAATCTTCCGTCCGCTTGTCTTTGGGCCGGGTGAAGATGATGTTGGTGTCGTCGTATTCGATGACGGTGCCGGAGCGCTTGCCATCCTCGGTCAGCATCATCATCGCCGTTTTATCCGAGACGCGCGCGGCTTGCTGCATGTTGTGTGTGACGATGATGATGGTGTAGTCCTTCTTCAGCTCCT
>JAVQXV010000147.1:0-7673 GCA_033577755.1 Anaerolineales bacterium | reverse complement strand
ACTTTAGCTATCTCGCGCTCACCCAGTTGTTTCTGATAGGCCTCTTTACGTCGCCGCCAGGTCTCATAAATACCTTTCCAGCGGCTGAAGTCGGCACGGGTTTCGTCGTAAGCGTCATACTCGGCCAGTTGCCCGGACATCAACGCCGCATAGAAGTCCTCGCTGAGAATCCCGTATTTCTCCTCGTACAAGGTGAGGCGCCGCTCGAGCAGCTTCATTTCGATGACAATTTCGTGAATTTCCATGGTCGGTCTCCTAATGAGCCTGATTCTACTATCAAGTTGCGCTGGAGGACTCACTCCTCGCCGATTGTCCGGGGCGGTGTGGAAGCCTCGCGCTCTGCGGCCCGCCGCGCGCGCGGCAGTTGGGGACGCACGGCCTCGAACCACGTCGTGAAGAGCAGCAGCCAGGGCCTGGGCCGGGGGAGGTCGCCCAGCGCCTGCTCACGTGTCACCAGCAGTAACGAGATGGCCAGCAGCCCTGCGCCCAGCCATTGCAACGGCGTGAGCGTTTCGTTCAGGAGCAGACCGGCGGCCACGATCGTCACAAAAGCCTCGCTCAGGTTGAGCAGAATGGTCTGCATGCCGCCGAGGTGCTTGACGCCGATGAACAACGTCAGCCGTGCGGCGACCGTGACCAGCGTGAGCAGCACCACCGGCTGCCATGCCGCCATGCTTGTCGGCAGAGCCGGCAGCCCGTCGGCGAGATAGGCAATGAACACCGTGCTTGCCATGCCGCTTAGCGTGTACAGTGTTACCGTTGGCGAGGGTACATCGTAGAGCGTATGCTGATTGAGAGCGATGTGCAGCGCATAGAGCACGCCGGAGCCGATCATCATTAGGGCAGCACCCCAGTTTGCGCCGGACGGTTCCGACCACTTGAGCAGGAAGACGGCCAACATGGCCAGCACGAGCCGGGCCAGCGTCAGCCGTGAGAGGCGGTGGCCATCCAGCCACGAGAACAACGTGAGGAAGAGGGGATAGAGGGTGAAGAGCAGCTGACTGAGCGACGCGTTCAAATCCCGCAGACCGGTATAGAACAACAGTGAGCCGAGGCCGTTGGCCACGCCGGCGATGATGCAAGCCCAGAAGGCGAACGGATAGATGAAGATGTGTTGGCGGGCGAAGACCAGATAGAAGCCCCAAAGCAGCGCCGCGGCGCCTACCGTCCGCAACATCACCACGGTGAACGGCTCCAGACCGACCTCATACGCTAACTTGCCGAAGATGGGTACAAAGCCCGACGCCAGCGCCGAGAGCAGCGCCGCCGTCACCCCCGTAGCCTGCGTCGAGTTCCGGCGAGAAGGTGCAGGCTCGCTCATAACGAATGGGACGGCAGAGTTGGGGTCACGTTACACCTAACATGCAATACGCACAATACGCAATATTCACCCCCTCACGTCGGCAGTGCCCTTCGTACATCATCAAACAACTCATCGTCCGTGAACTCGCCCTTTTGCAGTAATGAGCTGGCCAGGCCGTCCAGCCGGGTGCGTTCTTCGGGCGTCAGGGCTTTGGCGGTGACGACAATGACGGGAATATCGCGCGTGGCTTCGTCGGCGCGCAGGGCATCCAGCACGGCAAAGCCATCCACCTCCGGCATCATTAAGTCCAGGATGACGAGGTCGGGCCGGCGCTCGCGGATCAGGGCCAGGCCGGCGCGCCCATTTTCGGCCTCGTAAATCTCGTAGTTGCCGCGCGCCTGCAGGATGCGGCGCAGTAGCCGCACCGTATCGGGCGTGTCGTCAATGATGGCGATGGAGCGCACGCGGGCATCCAGCCGTTGCAAAGCGGCCAACACCCCTTCCGGCTCTGGTTGGGCCAACTGCGCCTCGCCCAACTCTTGTGCCCAGCCATCGCCCAGCACTTCGCTCTCTACCGGGAAGGTGTGGCCGGTGCAGTTGATCACGACCGTTTCATCCGGGTGGATGAGGCCATGCCGCACCAGCTTGAACAGGCCGGCGAAGGCTGCGGCTGCGCCCGGTTCCATGCTCAGGCCCTCGATCTTGGCCATGACGTGCATGGCGCGGAAAGTCTCCTCATCACTGACGGACTCCATCGTCCCACCGTGCTGTTGCAGATAGTTGCGCAGGATGCGGTAAGCGCGGCCCGGGTTGCCGGTCGCCAGCGTGCCGATGCGCGTGCGCGGCGAGACGACCACGTCCGGCGTCTCACTGTCGCGCCGGTAGGCGGTCACCATCGGCGCGCAGCCCTCCGCCTGGATGCAGGCCAGGCGCGGCAGCCGGTCAATCAAGCCCATCGCCTGCAACTCGCGGAAGCCCTTTATCGCGCCGACCGGCCCCAGCCCGCCGCTGATGGACTGGATGTACCAGTCGGGTGCGCGCCAGGATGCCGAGCCATCCGGCTTCAGCCGCGCCAGCTGCTCGGCCATCTCGTAGGCCAACGTCTTCATGCTCTCAACGGAGGCGATGCTGCGCAGGCCCCGGTCGTAGTACATGCCGCGCTGGCGGGCAAAGGCCTGCGCCAGCTCCTTTGACCGGTCGTAGGTGGTGGTGACTTTGATGACCTGCGCTCCATACAGGGCGCATTCGCGCATCTTCTCCGGTGGCACGAGCGAAGTGAGGAAGGCATAAACCTTGATGCCGGCGCGCGCACCATAAGCGGCGTAGGAGATGGCGACGTTGCCGGTAGAAGCCACCACGGCTTCGCGCAGGCCGGCCTCCTTCATTACCGAGACGGCCAACGCCGCCTGCCGGTCTTTGAACGAGCCGCTTGGATTCTGGCGCTCGTCTTTGACGAATAGGTTGGTACAGCCGAGCATCAGTCCGAGGTTGGGCAGGGGGAGGAGAGGCGTGTTGCCTTCTCCCAGAGTAATCGCATGCGCCAGGTCGCGCAGCGGCAGCAGTTCGTGATAGCGCCAGAGGCCGGGGTTGCGGCGCAGGTGCGCGCCCGAGTCCGGGGCGGCGAAGCTGGTGGCAACGGCGGCGTAATCGTAACGGGCCTCCAGCCACTCACTGCCGCAATGCGCACATGCCAGCTGCATTGGGGCGAACGGGGCACGCTCGCCACAGTCCATGCAGGTCATCTCGACGGTTTTCGGCATGGCGGTGAAGGTGGCGCAGCAGGGGCGCTCAGCTGTAGCCGGAGTCACCGTTGCTGCGGGCCGGGTTGGACAATGTGTCGGCGTCGCCGAGGCGCAGGCGGCTAAGCGCCCGGGTCAGGTCGCTTTCGAGGATGGGTTTGAGTAAGGACTCGGCGGCGCCCAATTGCAAGGCGCGTTCGCGCTCATCGGTCAGAGTGCAGACGATGACGGGGATGGCGCGGGTGGCGGGGTTGTTTTTCAGCTCGGCCAGCACCGGCCAGCCGTCCCGGTCGGGCATGAGGACATCGAGGAGGATAGCTGCCGGCTGCATTGCCGCCGCTTGCTTGACGGCCTGCTCGCCGGCGGGGACGCTGAGCAGGCGATAACCGTTAGGTTCGAGATAACGGCGGTAGAGTGTGGAGATGCCGCGTTCGTCTTCAACAACGAGGATGAGCGGTGGGCCGGCCGGTTCCGGCTCCGGGCGCCAGATGGGCAAGGTGAAGTGGAAGGTGGCGCCGCAGCCCGGCCCGGCGCTTTCTGCCCAGATGCGCCCGCCGTGGAGCTCCACCAGATGGCGGCTGATGTTCAGGCCCAGGCCGGTACCGCCGGTGCGCCGCGTCGGCGAGCCGTCCACCTGAGAGAAGCGTTCGAACAACTTGTTCATCTCGCGCGCCGGGATGCCCTGCCCGGTATCGCTCACACTGATTTGCACAGCGGACTCTTCAGGGAGAACGGTGACGCTAAGGGTAATCGAGCCGCGTTCGGTGAACTTGGCGGCGTTAGAGCACAGGTTGAGCAACACCTGACGCACGCGCGTGGGGTCGGCACGCACCGGCGGCAAATCCGCCGGCACATGCTTGTGTAGCTCAATGGCCTTATCGCGCACCAAGCCGCGCGTGGTGGCGAGCACGCCGTCAATGATGTCATCCAGATAGATTTTTTCGAATGAAAGCTCGAGCTTGCCTGCCTCAATGCGCGAAAGGTCGAGGATGTCGTTAATCAGGCCGAGCAGGTGCTGGCCGGAGTTGTAGATCGAGGTCAGGTCTTGTCGCTGCGTCTCGGTGATAGGGCCGTCTATGCCTTTGAGGATGACGCGCGAGAAGCCGATGATGGAATTGAGCGGCGTGCGCAGCTCGTGGCTCATGTTGGCCAGGAACTGCGTCTTGAGCCGGTCTACCTCCTGCAGTCGCTCGGCGGTCTCGCGCTGCAGGGCGTAGAGGCGGGCGATCTGCACGGCGGATTCGGCGCTGTGCATGACGGCCTCCAGCAGGCTGAAGTCATCCGGCGTCAGATGGGTTGAGCTAGAATGCTGCACCAGCATGATGAGGCTATCGAGCCGGCCTTCCACCGAGAAGGGGACGATGACGCTCTTGTGCCGCTCGCCGAACAGACCTAGAGTAAGAAGCTGCACCTGTTGGGTTTGAGAGGCAATGACCTGCGCCAGCTCTGGGTAGGTGCTCAGCGGTGTGGGCCGGCCCGGCGCCGGCCAGCACAGCACATCGGCCGCTTCCGGTTCGCATAACACCACGCGTGGCAGCAACATCTCCTCCGTCGCGTTCCAGCCGAAGATGACGACACCCTCCGCCTCGAAGACATCGAGCAGCTCTGTGGCCAGCGTGTTCCAGACTTCTTGCTCGTCCAGTTTGCCGGAGATAGCTTGCGTGATCCGGGCCAGCGCGCTGGCCGACCATTCCTGCGTCTTGACGCGGCGGAACAGGCGCGCGTTCTGCAGGGCTGCGGCAATTTGGTCGGCCATCGTTTGCAGCACGGCGATATCCGCTTCGCTGAAGGCGTGGCGCTGGGTGGATTGCACGCTGATGGCGCCCAGCACGTTCGGCCCAACGATGAGCGGCAGCGCCATCTCCGAGCGCGTCTCCGGCGTCAACGGGTTGGCGTAACGCACGGTTTCCTCGGCCACGTCGGCGGAGATGCGCGCCGTACGATGGGCGATAGCCCAGCCGATCATGGACTGGCCGCCGACTTCGAGCCGGTGGCCTTGGCGCAGCAGAAGCGTTGCCGCCTCGGGCGCGCCGCCGACGGCGTGGCGCAGTACGGCCCAGCGTCCACTTTCGTCCACCAGGAACAAGCCGACGTAATAGAGCTGGAAGCGCTCGTGGATCAGCTCGACCGTGCGCTGCAGCAGCTCGTGTTCATCGAGCAAGGTGGTGGCGGCGCGGCTGACCTCGGCAGCGGTGATGAGCTGCTGCGCGCGCCGCTGCGCTTGCCGGTAGAGGCGGCTGTTTTCGATGGCGTTGGCGACCTGGCCGGCCATGGTCTCGGCCAGTGAGACCTCAGCATCGGTGAAGACGCGGCGCGGCGGTGCGCTGTCAATGCCGAGGGTGCCGATGACTTCGCCGCGCGTCACCAGCGGCACCAGCAGCAGGTTCTCGAGGCGACGCTCGCGCCACAACTGTTGTAGCCGCTCTTCCGGCGGGTCAGTCTGTGTTTCGCCGAGAATGAGCGGATGGCGAGACTCGATCACGCGTTGGAGCGATGGGCTGCTCATGAGCGGGATGGCTACGCCGACACTGCCGTTCTCCTGCCGAGCGTCGGCCAGCTCGTCGGCGCGGTAGTCGGCGGCCACGACCAGGGCATCGCGCTCCGTGTTGAGCAGAGCGATGATGACGCCGCGTGCCTGGAAGGCCTGACCGATCTCGCGGCAGACGGCGGTCAGCAGCGCATCCAGTTCGAGGTTGGAGGCGGCGGCCTCGGCCAGACGGTTGAGTGCGCCCAGTTGTTCGGCGCGCCGCTCAATGACGGCGATGCTGCGCAGGTTCTCGATGAGCGCCGCTGCTTGCTGGCTCAGGCTGATCAGCCGTAGCCGTTCGTTCTCGGTGAACGTCGTCGGCTCGCCGATGAAGCCCGCCAGATAGCCCACCCACTCGCCGCTGACGACCAGCGGCACGAAGAGGGCAGCCTGTGCGCTGTAGCGGAGGCGGTAGGTGTTGCGACTGATGTCGTCCAGGCGCCGGTCTTGTTGCAGGTTCTCGATGAGCAGTGCTTCGTCGGGTCGCAGATGGTGCGTCATCCAGTCTGCGACGGGGAAGTAGTGGTCGTGCGCTTCCGGTCGGACGATGCTCCAATGGGCGAGGATTTCGCTGCGGCTCGGCGAGCTTCGCGCCGTCCAGGGATGTTCGAAGTAATGCAGCTGTAATGTGTGAGCGCGGCGCAACACGGTCTGGCGACGCAGCACGGTCAGCACTTCATCGAAACTCTGTACCGTGTTTAACTCGGCGCTGGCGCGGTAGAGCGCCTCGGTCTCGGCCAGGGCGTTTTGCGTCTGCTTGAACAGGCGCGCGTTCTCGATGGCGACGCCGATGTTGGCAGCGATGGTGCTCAGCAGCTGGATGTCATTCTCCGAGAATAGGCCGGCCTGAGCCGCGCTCTGTACGTTCAGGATGCCGGTGACCTCTTCGCCGACGAGGATGGGCACACTCAGATAGGAAAGCGCCGGCTCACCCTGTTGATATGCTCCCAGCTCTTGCAAGCGTTGCGGCGCGTTTTGGTTGATGAGCAGCGGCCGGCGTGTCTGGAAGACGAGAGAGGTCGGCCCGCGCCCGAGTGGAATGGGCGGTAGGGACACGAGCTGGCCGTTCTCCAAGCAGTAGGGAAACTCCAGTTGGCGGCGGGTGGGGTCGTACAGGGCGATGTAGCCGGTCTGCACGTTGAAAATTTCCATGACCTTGTCGCCCACCTGGCGCAGCATCACGTCTAAGTTGGCCTGCGAGCTAAGAATGGCGCTGATGGAGTTGATGGTTTGCAATTCGTCCAGGCGGCGACGCGTCTCTTCCAGCAGGCGGGCATTGGAGAGGGCCGAAGCGGCGGCGGCGGCGAACAGCTGTGCTACGGTCTCTTCCTCGACAGAGTAGCGCCAGTCCGGCTGTAGGCGGTTGACGACCAGCACGCCCAGCGTCTCCGTTTGCCAGATCATGGGCACGGCCAGCGCGCTGAGCTGCCCCGGCTGGGTGTGATAATCGTTCATCGTCACCGGCCCGCCGGCCGCTAGCGCCCGACCTGCCAAACCTTCGCCGATCTTCAGGCGATGGCCTAGCAGTGAGAACGAGGGCACCGGGTCTGTTACGGCCAGCTCGATTTCATCCGTGTTTGGCACGGGCAGCCACAAATCGGCGCTATCGGCGCGCAGCAGAGTGCGTGCGCGACGGGCAATGAGCTGCAGCAGTTCGGCACGGCTGAACTGTGGGCCGGTCAACTCCAGCGCTGCCTCCGAGAGCGCCGCCATGCGCTGGGCGTTGGTGCGCACATCGAAGTATAGGCGCGCGTTTTCCAGCGCCAGCCCCATACGCTCGGCGATGGCTTCGGCCAACTGCCGCTCATTGTCTGACCAGATGGCCTGCTCGCGCTTGATGAAGATAGAACCCAGCGTTAGGTTGCCGGCACGAAGAGGAATTTCGACCGCGCCCGGCTCGGGGACTACATCCTCGACGGGCAGCGGCGCGGTGTCTATACCGTCGTAGCGATATGCCTGCGGCAGCGCTGCCACCGCCACTCCGCCTTGCTCGCGCGCCTGTATTTGCAACATCCGCAGCGTTTCTAAATTGCGTTCCTTTTCCACCAGCAACCGCGCGTTCTCGATGGCGACCGCCAGCTGGTCGGCCAGCGATTGCAGCGCG
>JAVQXV010000146.1:0-7709 GCA_033577755.1 Anaerolineales bacterium | reverse complement strand
AACCGCTCATCAAGGC
Source organism: Anaerolineales bacterium (assembly GCA_033577755.1). Taxonomy (GTDB): domain Bacteria; phylum Chloroflexota; class Anaerolineae; order Anaerolineales; family UBA6663; genus JANWXR01. The sequence goes on along the minus strand of JAVQXV010000146.1, from coordinate 7,693 downwards.
GGTGGTGTACAACCTCTACCGCTAAATTGCCGCTCGCCTTAGGCATGATCGCAACAGAGCAGGCTATTTTCAAAATCGTTGCGCGAAATGAGCGAACGGAGAGTTGTTAGGTTGAATTTTGCTCTTTCATAACTGGATACAGATGCCTGAGCTTGATCCGGGCATCGGCGGTGGTGAACTGCCACACTACCTTGGCGCATGCGGTGTTGCGCCGCGTTTCCCAGGCGGTGACTTCACGGATCAAGGTGTCCTTGTCTGGAAGGCACCGAGCCAGGCACTGCGCGGCCGGCACCGACAGTTCGCACTCGGCGATATTGAGCCAACTGCCGTGCTCCGGCGTGTAGTGCCATTCGAAGCGCGCCCGCCAGCGCGAGAGTGGCGGGGGCGGGTCAGCGTGGGTAAGGAGGAAGATATGCAGGTTTGGCGGAGCGTAGATGAGATGCTCTATCACCGCGTGGCAAAGCGGGTGCGTTATGGTCTCATCTCATAATCGTTGAGAACCAACGCCACGTGTTCTTTGGCTTCGTCCACTGCGGTGATGAGCACGGCGAGATAGGCTTCGGCGGTTGAATTGCTCTCCGAGAGGGGGAGCGTGGCAAATCGTCCGCGCTGGCCGGCAGGGCGTTTTCGATAGCGGCGGCGAGATAAGCGGGGAAACAAGCGGGTTCGTTGTTGCCGTCATCGAGCGTGAGCCACCCCAACGGCGGGTTTGCCTGCGTCAGCCAATCGCAGACAGGCGTGGTCTTTCCGTAGCCTGCCGGCGCAGAAAGCAGGCACAGGGGGAAATCCACGGCGGCGTTCAACCTATCCAGCAAACGCGGACGGTGGAGCAGATGCCGAGGGAGAGCGGGCGGAGTTGTGCGGCGAGGGGTTGCATGGCGTGTTGATTATAACGGCGCAGGCAAGTTGATCGTCTGGAATTGATAACGCGGCGTTACGCCACCATGCGCACTTGGCTTGGGTGTGCACGCAAAGATTGTCAGGGAACGTGCCGCCCCTTCGACTTCGCTCAGGGTGCGGCTGACATGCTTTGCGCACACACCGGCTTGAAATGATATCGATCCATTCATATCAAGTTGTATAATGAACGTTCAGCATGAACTGGCAATTCAACCCCTTTCTCCTCATCCCCATTCTCTCCACTGCTCTCAATGCCTCACTGGCTTGGTTCGGGTGGCGCAGACGTCCAGCCGCGGGCGCAGGAGCGTTTGCACTGGTCATGTTGGCGGTGGCGATCTGGTCGGCAGGTAATGCGCTTGAATTGGGCGCAACCGACCTGCCGACCAAAGTCTTCTGGATGAAACTCGAATTCATCGGCATCCTGCTCCTTCCCGCTGCCTGGCTGGTCTTTGCCCTGCAATACACAGGACACGGAAAGTGGCTCACACGCCGTGCCTTTCTGCTTCTTGCCGTTGAACCGGTCACGATGCTGATCCTTTTATGGACAAACGAGGCACATGGTTGGTTCTTCCACCGCCTGGGAATCGTTCAAAGGGGAACACTCTGGATTTGGGACAACCTGGAAGGCCCACTCTACTGGATCAACGTTGCTTATTCCTACTTTTTTATTAGTCTGGGGATACTCCTTTTGCTCAGACATCTTTCCCAGCAGCCGGCGCCATACAGCAACCGGGAACTGGCAATCGCAGCAGGTTCGTTTCTGCCGCTGTTCAGCAACATCCTTTACAACCTCTACGGTCTCCCCATGCCGGGCCTCGACCCCACACCTTTCGCGTTCACCCTTTCCGGCCTAGCATATGCCTGGGGAGTCTTCTCTCTACGGCTGTTGGATGTGCATCCCGCACCGGCCGCATTTCCGGAAGAACTACCAACCTGGCGTCTGCGCGTGTTGAATGGAATCTTGCGCGGCGGGTTCATCATCTGGCTGTTTGCTCTCGCCGGCGGAATCTACAATGTTGTCGAAGCATATCAAAGGGAGTACGAAATCACACCTCATTTGGCGCCGGTCGCCATTGGGATAATCGTTATTTACATCAGCATAACGCTTCTCATTGCACTCATCACTTTCCGGCGTAACCTTTCCTACTCTTTTCGTGCCGGTGTGTTTCTCTTCATCCTATACCTGCTGGGAGCACTGGGGCTGGCGCTCGCCTCGTTGAGCGGCGATGGGCGCGTCTTCCTCCTCGCCTTCGTCATCCTTGCCGCCATTTTCTTCGGTTTGCGCTTCAGTCTGTTTGCCGCCGGGCTCAGTCTCGCCACACTGGTTGGCATGGGCTGGCTGCAGGTGAGCGGCATCCTCATCGTGCCGGCCGAGCGGCAAATCAACTCCACCGACGCCGGCGCCTGGATAAGTGGAACCATCGTCTTCATCATCCTGGGCGCGGCGGCGCTGATCTCCATCACTTATCTGATGGGCGCGCTGGAACAGCACATCCATCATCTGCGCGAGGCGCTGACCCGTGAACAGCGCCTGACGCGCATGGTGCTTACGATAAGGGATATCAATCAACTCATCGTCCGCGAGCGCGATCCGCTCCGCCTGCTGGAGCAGGCTTGCAAACAGTTGATCGCCGGGCGCAGTTATGCCTTCGTCTGGATTGGATTGCTGGGGGCCGACGGCGTCACATTGAAAGCGGTTGCCTATGCCGGTAAAGAAAAGATGGACTTGGAGCAATGCGCCTCACACCTCGATCTTCCGCCGGGCGCGCCGACCTGCGCCGTGAACGCCCTGCGAGCGCGCCGCGCTCTCCGTGTGCCGGAGGATGACCCCTGTGCGGCTTGTCCCATGCTTGCTGCCCACCCCGGGCGAATCTCCCTAGCGCTGCCGCTGATCCATGAGGGACGCGGCTTGGGCGCGCTGGTGGTGGATCAGACCGCTCCCTCCGCTTTTTTCGACGAGGAAGAGACCGCCCTGCTGGAGGAACTCGCCGACGACCTGGCGCACGCCCTCGCCGCCCTGCGCGCCGCGGAACAGCAGCGCCTGCTGGCGGAACTCTCCGGCGGACTGCTCTTCGCCCCTGATGAAGAAATGCTGTGGACGGAGGTAATCATCGCCGTCCAGAAGATTCTGCACGCCGAGCGGGTTGCCATATACCTCTATAACCGCGAAACCGATACGCTCTCCTGCCCGCGTTCGTACGGACTCTCGGAAGATTACATCAACGAACTCAACCGTCGCTTTCACGAAGCCCCCGGCAGCGCCGTTCTGCGCGAACCGCGTCCGGTGATCATCCAAAACGTGGAAACCGACCCCGCCGCCGCCCCGTTGCGGGAGTGGATGCTGCGCGAGGGTTTCCGCTCCTATGCCGTCTTCCCCTTCTTTACCTCGAAAGGCATGGTCGGAGCGTTCACCGCCTATCGCGATGCCCCTAGCGTCTTCACCGCCTCCGACCTGGCTGCGGGGGAGACGCTGGTGCGTATGATCGGCCTGGCGTTGGAAAACATCAACCTAAACGCCGAGACGCGCCGCAAAGCTTCCGAACTGGGCGCGCTCTACGCTGCCGCGCAGGAAATGGCTTCCAGCCTGCTCGACTCCCATTCCTTGCTGCTGGCGCTCGCCCGCCACGTGACCGAGACGCTCCACACCACCAGTGCCTATATCACCTCGGTCAATCTCGAAGAGCGAACCCTCCGCGTGGTTTCGGAATACTGGTCGGCACACGCAACTGTCTCAGAAAGAAAAAGTGACCTGAATCGCGTCTACCCGCTCGACGATTATCCCACCTTTTGCCGTGTTCTAATCAGCAGCAAGGCGGAAGTCTTACACGACGACACGCCGAACATTTCCGAAGCCGAGCGCCTACAATTCGAGGAGTACAGCGTACGTTCCATCCTATTCATCCCCGTCATGGCGCATGGGAAAATGCTGGGCGGGATAGAAGTGTGGGAAAGCCGCCGGCGGCGTGAATTCACTCAGGCAGAGATTGCTCTTGCCCAGGCCATGGCCGGGCACGCTGCCTCCATCCTACAAAGCGCGCAATTGTTTGAGAAGCTGGAACAAAGCGAAGCGCGCTTCCGCGCCCTGATCGAAAATGCAGTGGATGGCATCGCGGTTCTGGAAGCGGACGCGACCTTCCGCTACTTGAGTCCCAGCGTAGAGCACATCTTGGGTTATCGCGCGGAAGACCTTGTGGGGCGCAATCCCTTCGATTTCATTCACCCGGGAGACCGTGAACAGCTCATGGCTGCATTTGCAGAAGGCATCGCTAATCCTGATGCGATCATGCGCATTGAATACCGTTTTCAAAATCGCGCCGGGCAGTGGCTATACCTGGAAGCGGTGGCTCACAACCTCCTGAACGACCCAGCCGTGAGAGGTGTGGTGGTCAATTACCGCGATATGACCGAACGCAAACACGCCGAGGAGAAGGTGCGCCGCCATGCGGCGGAACTCGAGGAGCTTTCCAATATCTCCTCCTGCCTGCGCGCCGCCGCAAATTTGGCCGAGATGCTTCCCCTCATCGTTCGCCACGCGGTGCGGGTCGTCCACGCCGCGACCGGCTCGATCTTTCTGCTGGAGGAGGAGAGCGGTAAACTGGTCTTACGCAGCGTGTATGAAGCGGAAACAGACCGCTATGTTGACTATGGTGTGTCCACTGTTCATCACCACCTGGGCGAGGGCATCACCGGTCATGTCGCCCAAAGCGGAGAAGCACACTTTACGGACGATCTGCATTCCGACCCGCTGGCGATCATTCTTCCTCATGAGACAGAATGGTTGCGCGGGATTCGCAGCGGCCTCTCCCTGCCGTTGCGTGCTCATGAGAAGATCGTCGGGGTGTTGCACGTCTGGCTGAAGGAAAGGCGTGCCTTCAGCGAGACCGAAACCCGCCTGCTAACCGCCATCGCCGAAATGGCCGGCAACGCCATTCACCGCGCTTCTCTGCATGAGCAAACGCTCAGGCACGCCAACGAACTGGCACTCGCCTATGATAATACGCTGGCAGGCTGGGCGCGTGCTCTCGAACTGCGCGACGAACTCACCGAAGGTCATACCCGCCGCGTCACCGACCTCACTGAGAAACTGGCGCGCGCGATGGGCTTGAGCGAAGAGCAAATCGTTCACATCCGCCGCGGCGCTATCCTGCACGACATCGGCAAAATGGGCATCCCCGACTCTATCCTTCATAAATCGGGGTCTCTCTCACCGCAAGAAAGAGCACTCATGCGTCGGCACCCGCAATTTGCCTATGACATGCTCTACCCCATCGAATTCCTGCGTCCCGCTCTAGACATTCCCTGGTGCCATCATGAAAGATGGGACGGCACCGGCTATCCGCGCGGATTGAAAGGCGAGGAAATCCCTCTGGCCGCGCGTCTCTTCGCCGTCGCCGACGTATGGGACGCGCTCACTTCCGATCGCCCCTACCGCCCCGCCTGGTCCAAGGAAAAAGCCCGTCAATATATCGTGAATGAAGCGGGCAAACATTTCGACCCCGATGTTGTGAAAGTTTTTCTTGCGCTGGATGTAGAAGAGAAGTAACCCACTCCCTCATCACCGCTCCCGCCAACGGGACGGCGAGGGGATCGCTGTGCATGAACACCGTCCTCCTCCATGAACTTCAAGCTTCCATCCGTTTTTTCCTCGATCACACCAACCTCAACCCGCGCAGCCCGGGCTACGGTCTGACGGTGGACTCCACAAAAGACCCACACGTGGCCTCCATCGCGGCGACCGGCTTCGCCCTTACCGCCTGGGTCATCGCCAGCGAGCGGGGCATCCTGCCCAAAACGCAGGCAAGGGATATCACGCGCGGCACGCTTGATACCCTGCTCCATCGTGCCGACCACCAGCGTGGCTTCTTCGCCCACTACTTGCATATGGGCAGCGCCCGGCGGTGGGGCAAGTGCGAATACTCCACCATAGACACTGCTCTGTGCCTGAACGGCGTCATCACCGCCGCCGCTTACTTTCAGGATACAGAGATTCGTGAGCCGGCGCAGGAATTGCTGGAGCGTGTAGATTGGCGCTTCATCATCTTCGAGGAGGACGGCAAGGCACTCTTTCACATGGCATACAATCCCGATGATGGCGGCGATTACGTACACGGCAAGCCGGGCTTCATCGGCCGGTGGGATATGGCGGCGGAACAAAAGATGATGTACCTGCAGTCCGCCGGGCGGGTCGAGCCGACTCTAGCACGCCGCCTCTATCATGGATTTCGGCGCGATATTGGCCGCTTTGATGGGCACGACATCATCATCAATCCCGGCGGCACGCTGTTCGCCTACCACTTCAGCGAGGCGTGGCTGGATACTGCCCGCTACCTCGACCCGGACGGCATAGACTGGTTCGAAAACACCCGCCTGGCCTGCCTCGCCAATCGTCAGTTCTGCATCGAGCACGCCGCCGAATACAAGACCTATCATGCCTGCAGCTGGGGCTTGAGCGCGGGCGATAGCCCGTGGGGTTACGAAGTAGCGGGCAGCCGGCCGTGCCTGGGTGAGCCATACCACACCGGCACAGTCTCCATCTACAGCGCGCTCTCATGTCTGCCCTTCACCCCCGATGAAACGCTGGCGATGGTCGAGCACCTGTACTATCATCACCCTCAAACGTGGGGCGAGTACGGCTTTTTCGACTCGTATAACCTGGCCGTTGACCCGCCCTGGTACAGCCAGGCGCTCTACGGCATTGATAAGGGCTGTTCGCTGCTGATGATCGAGAACTACCTCAGCGGACTGGTCTGGGCGATATACACCAATAGTGAGCACATCCAAAACGCATTGAATATTTTGGGCTTCAGGCGACGCGCGAGAAAAGGCCCCGGTGACCGGATTTGAGCGAAAGCGGATCGGGCGGCGAGGGTTTGGGCGAAGGCAATGTCGTCGCCCAAACCGGGGAGACCAGACCGAAAGAGAAAAACACATACTGACCATGAAAACGACCATTGACGAACAATTCTATGCGCCTAGATTGCCGGTGAGCATCGTCGCTCTGCCGAACAGCGCCTCTGAGGTCTATCCTCTGCGCGACCTATTGGAAGCCTTGAATTATGTGACCACCGTCCACTGGGTCGGCGCGCCAACGGATGGCATAATCAATCAGTCAGGATTATTCCAACCTCCTCTACAGAGGCTAACATGCTTGCCCGCATATCCCACATCATGGCGTTCTTCGGCGGAGTATGGGGAATAGTTCTGTCACTTACTGCCCTGATAAACTTAAACTTCGACGCATTTCCTTTCTTAACTCTGCTCACTCTTCTCAACTCCGTCACTTTGGTGACCAGCCGGTGGCGTGGGACTAACCCACAGCGGCTCATCATAAGCTGGGTGGGCGTGGGCATCCTTCTATCCCTATTTTGTTTACCTGAGTCGTTTCAGCATCGGCATCTATCTAATCCCCGCGGCTGGGTTGACACTCTTCGCCAGCCTATTGGCGTTTTTAGATTGGAGTCGCCGCCTCACAAAAAAGGTACAGCCTAACGTATGCACGCAAAGGTTGTCAGGAAACGTGCCGCCCCTTCGACTGCCGCTTCGTTTCGCTCAGCGTCCGCTCAGGGTGCGGCTGACAAGTTTTGCGTGCACACGACCCTTACCCTGCCGCAAGCCCGCGTGGCCCAACGCCGCCGGGCGTCTCAGGCGCACCACCAATCGGGAGGCAACCTGCGCGCGGCGGTGGAGTCGACACTCCGCTCGCTCAAACATCCTTTCCGTGCAGGCAAATTGCCGGTACGCGGACGCTTCCGGGTGGCCTGTCTGCGGATTGCGTCTGCCGCCGTCATCAACG
>JAVQXV010000145.1:0-7739 GCA_033577755.1 Anaerolineales bacterium | reverse complement strand
TGGATGGTCACGTCGAGGGCGGTGGTCGGCTCGTCGGCGATGAGGAGCTCCGGCACGCAGGCCAGGGCCATAGCAATCATCACGCGCTGGGCCATGCCGCCGGAAAGCTCGTGGGGGAAGGCGTGGGCGCGACGCTCGGCGTCAGGGATGCCGACCATCTTGAGCAGCTCGATGGCGCGCTGCCAGCCGGCCTCCTTGCCCAGCGAGCGATGGATGTCGAGCACTTCGGCGATCTGGTCGCCGACTTTGAAGACCGGGTTAAGGGCGGACTGCGGCTGCTGGAAGATCATGGCAATGCGGTTGCCGCGCATGTGCACCATTTCGGCTTCCGACAGCTTGAGCAGGTCTTTGCCGTCGAAGATGATTTCGCCTTCTACGATTTTGCCGGGCTGGCTGATCAGGCGCATGATGGAGAGTGAGGTGACGCTCTTGCCGCAGCCGGATTCGCCCACCAGGCCGAGCACCTCGCCGCGCCGCACGGTGAAGTCTACACCGTCCACCGCCTTCACCACTCCATCCTCGGTAAAGAAGTATGTCTTGATTCCGCGAACCTCGAGGACGTTAGGCGCAGTCCCATTGGATTTACCCTTTTCTTCTGCCATTGCCTTTCTCCGGTTTTGCAGCGCTCTGTGGCGCGGAGTCGTTTTAGTGCTTTAGACGGGGATCAAGTGCATCACGCAGGCCGTCGCCTACAAAGTTAAAGGCCATCGCGCAGATGAAAATGGGCAGGCCGGGGATGAGCGGCAGCCAGGGATGCTCAAACATGTAGGACTGAGTGAAAGCGAGCATGTTGCCCCAGGTCGGCGTCGGGTCCTGGATGCCGAAGGCCAGAAAGCTAAGAACGGACTCGGTGATAACGAAGCCGGCCAGAGCCAGGCTGGCCTGAACGATGATGGGGGCGAAAGCGTTGGGGATGAGGTGCCGCATGATGATGCCGAAGTCCGAGACGCCCAGGGCGCGCGCCGCCTCCACATACTCCATGTTCTTGATGGAGAGCACCATGCCGCGCATCAATCGCGAGACGCCAAGCCAGCCGAAAGCCGTCAGCACGAGCGTGACCATGATGACCTGCAGCGCTTCACGCGGCCCAAGGTACAGCAGCGCTGCCACCAAGTCAATCAGCGCTTTGGGAATGGGGATGGCCTGCGGCGACTGTAACAGAATCGAAGAGATAATCAGTAGCAACGGCAGTTCGGGGATGGTCAGCATGAACTCGACGAAACGCATTAAGAGGTCATCCACCAGGCCGCCGTAATAGCCGGAGATGGCGCCGAAGAGCGAGCCGATGACGGTGCTGAGGATGACGACGGAGAAGGCCACCGTGAGCGAAATCCGTGCGGCGTAGAGGATGCGGGAGAAGTAATCTCGGCCCAAATGGTCGGTGCCCAGCCAGTTGGTCCGGCCGCTCTCCGCCGAAACGGAGCCGGGAAGGGCGAAGCGGTTACTCAGTTCAATCTCGGTGGGGCCGTAGGACGCTAACTGACGTGCAAAGACGGCGGCGATAAAAATCACCAGCAGCAGGCCGAGCGAGAAGGTCGCCAGGCGGTGCCGGAAGAAGCGACGACGGATAATCGTGAACTGGCTCTCCTCCTTTGGCATCGCCTCGGGCTGGAGAATTTCGACGACCTTCTTGGGCGCAGGGGTGGCGGAAGCGGTCATGCACAGTCTCCTCTGAGCGCGACGGCGACTACGACAGCCGGATGCGCGGGTCTACAATCGTGTACAGGATATCGCCGATCAGCGTGGCGATGACCGTCAAAGCGGCGCCGATGAGGAAGATGGACATGCTGACGGGGTAATCGTTCCGGCTGAGCGCATCAATGAATAGTCGCCCCATCCCCGGCCAGTTGAAGATCGTCTCCGTTACGATGGCCCCGCTGAACATGCCCGGGATGGCAAAGACTACGATGGTCACAAACGGGATGAGGGCGTTGCGAAAGGCGTGCTTGAGGATGACCACATTCTCCCGCAGGCCCTTGGCGCGGGCCGTGCGCACGTAATCCTGGCGCAGCACTTCGAGCATGGAGGAGCGGATGAAGCGGCTCCAGCCGGCGACGCTGAAGAACACCAGCACGCTGACCGGCATAATCATGCGCAGGACCTGGTCCAGCAACGATTTGGCCTCGACCTTGCCCAGCATAGGCACTACGTAGTCACGTGAGCCGACGGCGTCGCCCGGCGGCAGGTAGAACCAGCCCCACTGTTTGAAGGTGATGGCAAAGATCAAAATCAGAATGATGCCGAAAAAGAAGGTGGGCATCGAAGACCCAAGGAAGGACAGGGTTGTCACCGTGTAATCGAACAGCGAATATTGGCGAATGGCCGAGACCAGGCCGAGCGGGATGCCGATCATCAGCGAGAGCACCGTCACCGTGAACATCAGCTGCAGGGTGCGCGGGATGCGCGACCAAAGCACGTCCATCACCGGCCGGTCTCGCAGGATGCCCCACGACAGACCGAAGTCGCCGAAGATCACCCCCCGGCTGACGCGGCGGCCTTCGAGGTCTTTAAGCGTGACCGGTTTCTGGCAGCCGATGATGACGGTCTCTCCCAACGCATTGGTGGTCTCCAGAGGCAAGAAGCAACCCACCTGAAAATCGGCCAGTAACTCCTGCTCGCCGATGCGGATCGGCCCGTTCGGCCAGCCGAAGAGCCAGCGGGTGAAGCGCCACGTTTGATCCAAATCCAGCTCATATTGGGCGCGGATGCGGGCGATGTCTTCCGCGTCAATTCGCATCGTCTCAGAGCCTTGCCGCCCCAGGATTTCTTCCCACGGCCCGCCCGGCGCCAACGCCAGCAGCGTATAGGTAACAAGCGCTGAGAAAAAGAGCACCATGAGCATTTGGAAGCTGCGACGGATCAGGTAGTTGGTCATAAAAAACCTCGATTGCGTTGGTAAACAACCGGCTGGGAGAGTGGCGCTACAGGCTACGTTGAGTGCTCAGCTTGAAGATGCCGTTGGCAACAAGCTGAGCACTCGACGACTCCGGTAGCTATAAAAGACCTGTCAGGCCGTTAGGCCTGACAGGTCCGGCTCGCTAACGGCGATTAGCGAACGTTCAGGTTGAAGTCAATGTGCTCCCAGGTTGCGCTCGGGATGGCGTAGAAGATCACCTTCGCGTTCGGTTCGGCGGCTGCCTTGGCTACCGTACCGGCCTCGGCGCCGACCAGGGTCTCGCCGAAGAGCATGTCTACCTCACCGGTGAGCAGCTGGGCCACAGCCTGCTTCGTGTCGGCGATGAACTTGATGATGATGTTCTTGATCTTCGGCGCGCCCTTATAGAAGTTGGGATTCGCCTCGAACACCATCTGCTGGCCCTTCGTCCATTCCTTGATGATGTATGGACCGGTGCCCATCGGCAATTCGGCGATTTCCTTCAGGGTAGACCATTCCTTGGCAGGGATATCCGCCAGCTTGCGGCCACCGACCTCCTGGTGCGAGGGGTACCAGCCGTAGAAGATGGTGAAGTACAGCGGCGGGGTGTAGCCGGGCATCAGCGTGATCTTCTGCGTGGTGTCGGTCACCTCGAAGCCCACCGTGCGTTCGCAGGTAGTGAAGTCCACCGCACCGGACTCCGGATCGCAGGCGATCTTCTTGCCCAGTTCCATGTCGGCGGCGACCAGCGGCTGGCCGTCACTCCACTTGATACCGGGCTCCAGCTCCCAGCTTATTACGAGCTGCTGCATCTTGACGCCGGGCTTCCACTCTACCTCGTTGCCCTTCTCATCCTTGACCTTGACGCCCTCGGCCAGTTCTACGATGTCACCGTTGACATCCACAACCTTGTCGCCGGCCTTCGGCTCGACGGCATTGAGCACCGTGCCGCCGTTCTCCAGGGTCGGCAACTGTTTGAAGTACAGGTTGGCGGTGTAGTCGTAGTTCTTGCTGATGATGGGCAAACCATCAATCAGTGCCTTGGCGTTGGAGGCTACAAACGCGCTCTCGATCAGGGTGAAGAGGGTGGCCGGCTCCTGCGTGTAGCCCAGGATGAGCGTATCGCCACGGTCGACCAGCTCCCACTCGTGGATGTTGTTGACCACGTACGGTTCACCGGGGGCCGGATCGGGGCCTTTCAGGTTGGCCGAGTGGGCGATGTGCTCCACGCGGGCAAACAACGGCAGGCTGACCATATCCTTAGCGAACTCTTCCTGCACCGCAGCATACGCCTTGATGCGCTCTTCGCGGTTGAGGGTGTTGTTGGCCAGCTTGATGTTGGCATCGGCCCGCTCATTGCACCAGCCCATGTAGTTCTGGCCACGCCAGTTGTTGGCCGGCGTCGGGATCTGGTCGCAGGCGTACAAGGTGCGGCCACCAGGGTCGGCCTCGCCTACCCAGGCAAAGGCGCCCAGCTCGAAGTCGCGGCGGCGCAGGCCGGTGGAGGAGCCGAACCACCAGGCGCCGGGGGCATGCAGGCGCACGATGCGGATGCCACAATCCCGCATGTTGCTCTCGAACACGGCCGCCCAGGTCTGGCGGAACTGTGCGTTGGTTGTGGTGAAGCGTAGCGAGAGCTCTTCACCGGCGGCGTTGGTGCGGTAAGTCGCGCCCTCGGCCAGCTTCCAGCCGGCTTCTTCCAGCAGGGCCTTACCCTTTTCAGGGTCATACGGATACTGCGGCAAGCCCTTTGCATGCGCCCAGTGCGTGGTCTGGATGAAGCTGTCCATGAACAGCACTTGCTGCTGCTCCGGCGTGAGGTAGTCGTACACCGACTTAATCAGCGCGGCGCGGTCGGTGCAGTAGGCGATCGCGTGGCGCACGCGCACGTCGCTCAGAATCGGATGCGGCGTAGTCCAGGGTTCCCTCTCGACTTCCACGATCTGGGTCTGCTCCACAACCTGGGTCTTCACGACTTCCTTTTCAACGACTTGGGTGACCACCACTTCTCGAGTGACCACCTGCGGTGCGCACGCGGCCAGAATCATGCTCAGGATCATGACCGCCGAAAGCGCTACCCATGACTTGCTCTTGTGCATTGTCTCTCCTCCTCAGGAAAGGGTTGGTTGATATACAAAACAGTCTTCGCTTGATTAGGGGGGTAGGGGATTTCGGGATATGGAGTGGCGAATCACCTCCTTCTCAGGAGAAGAAACGCCTGCCCATCCGGCTAACCACTGCTCGAGGCGCAAATACGCTCTCAGGCCGGCGGTTGAGACAGCAGGCAGGCATACCCTTAAGTTGCGGCGATTCATGTTTCGGTGGGCGCGACTATAACACACGGCTTCTTGGCGCGTCAAGTAAACGGCATAGACGTGTGCACGCAAGACATGTCAGCCGCACCCTGAGCGGACGCTGAGCGAAGCGAAGCGGTAGTCGAAGGGGCGGCACCTTCCCTGACAACCTTTGCGTGCACACGCATAGACTTTGACGTTCGGCCCGAGCGGCCCTCAGGCATAGCCGAGTACATGGTTATATACCGGCTCCGGCTCACAAAGGTTCAACGCGCCGGCGGGCGGATGGCCTCGACGTTCCACAGGTCGGAGCGGGCGGTGGTCTCCAGTCGGTAGCCGGCGACGCCCGGATGCGCGACGCCGGCCCGATAGCGGAAGAACAGCGGCAGCGAGGGCAGATCACGGGTGAAGATGACCTGGGCCTCCAGATGGGCGGCCCGCTGCTGTTCGGGGTCAAAGCTGCGCCGGGCGCGGCGGCAGGCCGCGTCGAAGGCGGCACTGCTGTAGCCGGTGTTGTTCGCGCCGCCCGGATTGAGTTCGTTCGGGATGGCTTCCGACAGGTACAGTTCGCAGGGCGGCTCCACGCCAGAGCGCCAGGGGAAGCTGCTCAGGTCGAAGCGCCGGCCAAAGAGCGGGCCGTTGGGCCAGGGCGCGTAAAGGTCTTCCGGCGCGACCCAGCGCAGACGTAATTCGATGCCGCAGTTGCGCAGTTGTGCCTGTAGCAGTTGGGCCAGACGTTGGCGGAAAGCGCTGCTCTCCGGCCCGGAGACGTATTCCAGCGCCAGCCGTCGGTCGCCGCGCTCACGCACACCGTCGCCGTCTGCATCGTTCCAGCCGGCTTCGGCAAGTAGCGCCCGCCCGTGCGCCGGGTCGAATCGGTAGGTCGTCAGCCGGTTCCCGCCGTGCAGTGGATGAACGTCCGGTACGTAGCTGGCCGGCGGCTCGCCCACGCCGTTGATGAGTTCCCGAATCAACGCCTGCCGGTCTATACAATGAGCAATCGCCTGGCGCACACGCACATCCTGGAACACATCATTGCCGGCCACGCGCTGGTAGCCCTCGGCGGGGACGATGCCGAAGTCCAGATGCTCAAAGGCCAGGTCGGGTGCGAACTGTGGGGCCAGCGCGCCGGCCTGTCGCCCGGCCAGCAGCTGCGGTGTGAGCGCCGTGAAGTCGGTGACCTGCGAGCCGATATGGCAGCGCCCGGCCTCGATCTCGCGGAGGATCTCCTCCGGCGTCAGGCCGAAGCGGAAGACGAGCCGGTCGGCGTAGGGCAGGCCCTCGGCGGCGCGGAAGTAGTTGGGGTTGCGCGTCAGCGTCAGCCGCTCGCCCTTGATCCATTCCTGTAGCACGAACGGCCCCCATCCCAGCGGCCGTTCGTTGGCGTCGGCATTGGTCTTCAGCTCGCTCGGGTTGATGTTCTGAAAGAGATGGCGCGGCAGCGGCGACCAGAAGCGGCGCTGCGCCTCGCGGTCGCGGAATCCGGGCAGGCCCGTCCAGCGCACCGTCAGCGTATCCACGACCTCGTAGGACTGCGTGCGGTCGGTGACGAATTTGCTGGTGGGCGTGTCGTAATAGGCAGCGGCCTCGAACGAGAAGCGCGAGTCGTCGGCGGTGAGCTGTTGGCTGTCCGACCAGACGATGCCGGGCTTGAGGCGGAACTCGGCGGAGACCTGCACGGTGCGCGCCGTCGAGCGGCCGGTGTAGGTGATGACGCTGCCATCCGGCTGCGCCAGCCGCACGCCCTCGGCCAGGACCTTCACCTGCAAGTCCACTGCATCTACCACGCGGTCATCGGGCCGCACCGTCACCTCGCGCAGCACCAGCCGCCCGTTCGCCAGCGAGGGCAGCTCTTCCAGGATGACCGGCTGCAACTCGAAGTTGGCCATGTCTATCGGGCCGTCGTACAGCGCCTCGAAGATTCCGGCACGCGCGGCCACATCATCCGAATACAGATAGAGCGAGGTCGGTTCTGCCTGCTGACAAACGATCAGTTCAACGGGGACGGGCGTGGGCGAGGGAGGGACGGTCGGCGAGGCGGTGGGCGATGGCTCGGTAGTGGTGGACAGCGGTTCGGTCGGCGGCGAAATGGCCTCTGGGGATGCGGGCTGCGCCAGGGTGGGCACAAGCGTCGGCAACGGTGCAGGGCCGGCGCAGCCAGCTAATAAACTCAACAGCAAAATCAGCCCGCTCGATGTTCTCAGGCTGAACGGTGTTGTGCGCGACATCTTTTGCCGGCAGTGTAGCAGGTTGCCGGCAAGTATCGCCAGAACAAATGAAAGCGCAAGGGTAACTGCTCAAGCGATAGTTTCCAGCCGTTGAAAGAATCCACAAATGTCGCCGATGGTCGCAGATTTCTCTGCGGGG
The DNA here is from genome assembly GCA_033577755.1 of Anaerolineales bacterium. Taxonomy (GTDB): domain Bacteria; phylum Chloroflexota; class Anaerolineae; order Anaerolineales; family UBA6663; genus JANWXR01. The sequence goes on along the minus strand of JAVQXV010000145.1, from coordinate 203 downwards.
GTCTGCTCTATCTGCGGATAAATCGGTACGTCTGAGCAGTTAGGCGCAAGGGGTTCGGCGGTGCAGCTGCGCGCCCACGCGACTGTGCTCAAGCGTCATGCAGTCGTCCACCTTCCAACGTCAGCACGCCAGAAGAACTCTGCGTTTTGTGTGCACGCAAAACATGTCAGCTGCACCCTGAGCGGAGCGAAGCGCAGTCGAAG
>JAVQXV010000144.1:0-7845 GCA_033577755.1 Anaerolineales bacterium | reverse complement strand
CGGTGAAACATCCCTTTTGCAGTGGTCTCTTCATTGCAAAAACTATGATCTCACCGCGAAGAGGGCATTGGTTTTCTTAGCGTCTTCTTCGCGATTCAGAGATGAGCGGTAGATTTGACTTTTTATAGAAGACCTGCGGGTAAGTCACCATGCGCTTCCCCACCATTGACGCCTTCTCTTTCTGGCTCGGCTTCGCCGTTGCGGCGCTGATTGCCTGGGCGCTGTACGCCCTCCGTCGCCGGCTTCAGAGCGTGCGCGACTCCATCGGCGGGGCGCTGCGCCGGCTGGCCGACCGGCTGACGTCCGGCACGGAACGCAACTGGCGCGACGACGTGTATCGCTACGCGCAGTCGCTGCACCTGGCCGGCGGCATCTTCCCGCTCGATGACATCCTCATCCCGCCGCGCTTCTTCACGCCCGACCCGCCCATTGACCCGGCCCGCCCGCCCGCCGACGAAGACCTCAACACCGTCATCCCCATCTTTCCCGATTGGCCCGACCTGGCCGCCATCTATCGCGCGCCGACCATCAGCGTGGAGCAGGCCTTCGCCGAGGACAAGCCGGTGGTCGTGCTCGGAGCGCCGGGCACGGGCAAGACGGTCGCCCTCGCCCACCTGGCCAGCCGCGCCGCCCTCGGCGACGAAACCCTCTTTCCCGATTCGCCCACGCCCATCTTCATCCACGTCGCCGACCTCGACCTGCCGCTCCAGCCCCAACAGGATGTGGCCGACCCGCTCATCGCTGCCGCGCAACTGCATGCCTCGACGCTCACCGCGACCAATCTGGCGCGACATCTGCGTGGCCGCCTGCAACGCTTCCGCTGCGTCATCTTCCTCGACGGCTTCGACGAGCTGCCGCCCGCTCAGGTCGAAGCCATAACGGGATGGCTGCGGCAGTTCAAGCAGCACTACCCCAATCACCGCCTGATCGCTGCCGCCGGCGTCACCGGCTTCGGGCCGTTGACCGGCGCGCTGAGCGGTGAGACTGCGCCGCTCGGCTTTGGGCCGCTTTACATTGCACCGCCTACGGCGGATGAGCAGCGTGCCTTGGTGAAGAAATGGAACGCTGCCTTGGAGGCCGCACGGGCGCGCAGCCGCCGAAAGACCTTCCCCACCGACATTGACCCGCATATTCCCCTTGGCTGGCTCAGCCTGACCACGCACGGGCGCAGCCTGTTCGAACTGACTCTGAGGCTGATGGGCGTGATGCTCGGTGACGCGCGCGGCGCACATCCCGCCGACTGGCTGGAGGCTCACCTGCTGCGGCTGGGCGTCACGGCCAAAGGGCAGACGGCGCTCGGCAAGCTCGGACTGGCCATCATTTCCAACACAGACTCCGCCGGCTTGAGCCGCGCCGCCGCCCGTGAGCTGGTCGCGCCGTGCTTCCTCCTGCCTAATGGCGATTACGAGCTGGATGCCAACGCCTTCCTCGACCAGATGGTGAACCGGCGCGTGCTCGTGCGGCAGGGCAAAGACCGCGTCGCCTTCCGCCACAGCCTGATGGCGGCGTACTGTGCGGCCACGGCCCTCGCCTCGCAAAACGAATTGCCCCAGCCCGAACCGAGCACGCCGCTCTGGCCGTGGACGTTGTACTTCCTCGCCTCGCTGAGCGACATGCTGCCGGCGGTGAAGCGCGCCCTTACCCAGCCCGCCGATGTGCTCTACTCCGATTCGCTCAACTGCGCGCGCTGGCTGCGCGATGCCCCGGCCAACGCTGCCTGGCGCGGCGAGGTGTTCAAGCGCCTCAGCCAACTCCTGCTCAACGCCAAGCTGCCAGAGACGCTGCGCGCCCGCGCGCTGACGGCCTTCGTCTCCGCCAACGACTCGACCATCGGCGCCCTGTTCAAGCAAGCGCTGGCCAGCCCCGACCCGTACACGCGCCGCGCCGCCGCGCTTGGGCTGGGCGCGCTCGGCGACAACGCCAGCATCTCCGGCCTGACGGCGCTGCTCAACGATCAATATCTGGAAGTGCGCTGGGCTGCTGCGCTGGCGCTGGTGAACGTGGGCAGCGAGGCCGCACTGCAGGCGCTGCGTCAGGGACTGCATACCGGCGACGATGTGGTGCGGCAGGCCTGCGCGCAGGCGCTGGCCCGTAACGCCGAGGTCGGCCACGAGTTTTTGCGCGAGGCGTTGCAGAGCAACGATTTGGCCACGCGCCGTGCCGCCGTTTACGGCCTGGCCGAGACGCGCGCCCCATGGGCGGCGTCGCTGCTGGAGGAGAAGCGCAGGGAAGAGCGAGAGTGGATTGTGCGTAACGCCATCGAGTCCGTAATGCCGCAACTCGCCGCACCCGCCCCGCAGCCCCCGCAGCCCTTCCTCCCGCCCGAATCGCAGGGCTGGCTGGTAGAGTGGGCTGCCCGCCAACAGATCGGCGTTCCGCCCGGCAAGGGCGCGGTAGATGTGCTCAACCGTGCGCTCAAGGAGGGTACTGAGCCGATCCAGCTGGCTGCCGCGGAAGCGCTGGCCCGCCTGGCCGACCCTGCTTCGGCGCGCGAGCTGTACACCGCGCTGCGCAGCGCCGAATCGCCGCTCGTGCGCGAGGCGGCCTTCCGCGGACTGGCGCACGTCGCCGCCGCCACCGGCCAGCGCCTGATGATGCCCGTCACCGGCAAGCTGAAGACCGACCCGCTCTCGACCACTGCGCCGTTGCGAGCCAACTGACCTGCTTCACTGCAAGGCGCTCCTAAATTTAACAGGCATCTCGCGCACAGCCGCACAGGTGCAAAGAGATATCCTGAGCATCTTGGCCACGCCTTTGTTTTTAGCCCTTCCGGGTTTAGTGGAAGCCTCGCGTGTTCGTGTTCATTCGCCCTCATCCGTGCTCATTCGTGTTCCCCTTCATTCGCGCAGTTTGATACTAAAAATCTGCGCATCGAATTACGCGGATTGGAGCGAAGGGGGGTCGAGCAATACAATTCGTGCCCATTCGTCTTCATTCGTACTCATTCGCCCACATTCGTGTCCATTCGTGTTCTCTCAAAACCCCCCAAGATAATACGTTGCCCGAATGGTATAATCCCAAAGATGCGCCGCGATCTGACTCTTCCCCAAACTCCCATCTCGACCCCCGCGAACGGAGGGCCAATGGATAAAACCGAAATGCTTGAGCTTTACAAGCAGATGGTGGTCATCCGTCTGTTCGAAGAGAAGTGTGAAGAGCTGTACCAGAAGGGCAAGATCGGCGGTTTCATGCACCTGTACATTGGGCAGGAAGCCACCGGTGTAGGCGCGGTCTCGGCCCGCCGGCCGCAGGATAACGTCATCACCGGTTACCGCGACCACGGCATCGCCATCGCCTGCGGCATGACGGCGCGCGCCGCCATGGCCGAGATGCTGGGCAAGGCCACCGGCTGCTGCAAAGGCAAGGGCGGCTCCATGCATTTGGCCGATAAGAACTTGCGCTACTGGGGCGGCCACGCCATTGTCGGCGCGCAGATTGCGCTGGCGGCCGGCCTGGCCTGGGCCGACAAGTACCGCGGCTCAGATGCTGTGACGCTGTGCTTCTTCGGCGACGGCGCGACCAATATCGGTTACTTCCACGAAGCCCTCAACTGGGCCGCCGTCTATAAGCTGCCGGTGGTCTTCATCTGCGAGAACAACAAGTACGGCATGTGGACGCCCATTGAGAAGGTCTCGGCGGTGACCGCGCTACGCCAGAAGGCCTGCGCCTACAATATCCCCAGCGATGTGGCCGACGGCATGGACCTGCTCGACGTGCGTTCCAAGACCGAAGTCGCCATTGCCCACTGCCGTGCCGGCAACGGCCCGTACTTCCTGGAGGTCCTCACCTACCGCTATCGTGGCCACTCAATGGGCGACCAGCGCCCCTATCGCACGCAGGAAGAGATCAAGAAATGGCAGGCCGAAGACCCCATCGGTAAGTTTGAAGACGTGATGCTCAAGGCCGGCATCCCACCCGCCGAGATTGACAAGGTGGACGAAGAAGCCAAGGCCATCGTGCTGGACGCCGTGCAGTTCGCCGAGCAATCGCCCTTCCCGGACAACGAGGAAATCTGGACAGATATTTACGCAGAGGACTGAGGGACGACTGATGACTGAAGACTAAGTTTGCCATCAGCAATCAAAAATCAGAAATCGGAAATCCAAAATCCACCATGGCAGTTCTGACCATCGCAAGAGCTATTGCCACCGCGCTGGCGGAAGAGATGGAACGCGATCCGACCGTCGTCGTGCTGGGCGAAGAAGTGGCCGCAGCTGGCGGTACCTATGGCGCCACGCAGGGGCTGTACGACCGTTTCGGCAAGGAGCGGGTGATTGACACGCCCATCTCCGAGGGCATGATTGTTGCGGCCGCGGTCGGCGCGTCTATGAACGGCCTGCGCCCTGTGGCCGAAATCATGGGCATCAACTTCGCCTTCCTGGCGATGGACATGATCATCAACCACGCCGCCAAGATGCGCTCAATGTTCGGCGGCCAGTTCAGCTGCCCGCTGGTCATCCGCACCACTTCGGGCGGTGGGCGGCAGCTGGCAGCCACGCACTCGCAGACCTTCGAGCATCTCTTCGCCCACTTCCCCGGTCTTAAGGTCGTCGCGCCCAGCAACGCCGCCGACGCCAAAGGCCTGCTCAAGTCCGCCATCCGCTCCGACGACCCGGTGCTCTTTGTCGAGCAGGCGACGATGTACTCCGAGCGCAGTGAAGTGCCGGACGACAGGGAGTTCCTGCTGCCGCTCGGCAAGAGCGACGTCAAGCGCGAGGGCCGGCACGTCACCGTGGTGGCCTACTCCAAGATGGTCGGCCTGTCGCTCAGGGCTGCGGCGAAGCTGGCCGAGGAGGGCATTGAGTGTCAGGTGATTGATCTGCGCTCGCTGCGACCGCTTGACCTTGAGCCGGTGTATGAGTCCTTCAAGCAAACCAACCGCTGCGTTGTGGTCGAGGAGAGCTACCGCACCTATGGCGTCGGCGCTGAGGTGGCGGCGCGCTTGTACGAGGACTGCTTCGATTACGTGGATGCGCCCATCCAGCGCGTGGCGCAAAAGGAAGTGCCACTGCCCTATGCCGCCAACCTGGAGCGTTACGCCCTGCCAAGCGTGGATGACATTATCAGGGCAGTGAAAGAGACTTTGAAGTAAGCGTTGTGCACAGTGCATAGTGCGTATTCCGTATTGCGTATTCCGTTACGCAATACGCAATACGCGATACGCAATACGGAACACGTATGGCTGAAGTCGTCCCCATGCCCAAGCTCGGCTTCGATATGACTACGGGCACGCTGGTGCGCAAACTCAAACAGACCGGCGAGAGCGTCGCTAAGGGCGAGATCATCGCCGAGATCGAGACCGATAAAGCCACCGTCGAAGTCGAGGCATATGTCGGCGGCGTGATTAAGGGTTGGGTAGTCGAAGAAGGGATGTCCGTGCCCGTCGGCTCGCCGATGTTGGTGATTGCGGAGCCGGGCGAAGCGGTAGATATCGAGGCGCTGACCGGCAAAAAGGCAACCGGTGCGACCCCCACTCCGGCTGGTAGAACTGCTACAGCCTTCGCTCCCGCCTCGACCCCGACACCCGCCGCGGCGGCCACAGCCACGACGCCAACCGGTAGGGTGCTCGCTTCGCCGGTGGCGCGCAAGATTGCGACGGATGCCGGGGTGGACCTCCGCCAGATCGCCGGCACCGGCCCGAACGGCCGCATCGTCAAGCGCGACGTGGAAGCGTTCCTCAAGGCCGGCGCGCCCGCCGTACCGCAGCCGGTCGCAGCGCCGGTGGCGGCGGCCCCTGCCCCGGTCCCCCCAGCCGCTCCCGCCGTCGTCGCTGTGCCCGAAGACAAGGTCATCCCGCTGACCAGGCTACGCAGTATCATCGCCCGGCGCATGGCCGAATCCACCAGCACCATCCCGGCCATCTACCTCACCCTCGAGGTGGACATGGCGGCGGCGCTGGCGCTTCGGCAACAGGTCAACGCCGTACTGCCCGAAGAGCGCAAGACTTCGGTCAACGACTTCATCATCAAAGCCGCGGCGCTGGCGTTGCGTCAGTTCCCCAACCTCAACGCCTCGTTCGGCGGTGATAAGATCATTCAGAAGGGCCACGTCAACATCGGTAACGCTGTAGCTGTCCCGAGTGGCCTGCTCACCGTCGTCGTCCGGGATGCGGACGTGAAGTCGGTGGCGCAGATTGCGGCAGAGATGAAAGCCATGGTCGCTCGTGCGCGCGAGGGCAAGGTGCAGCCAAGCGACATCGAAGGCTCGACCTTCACCGTCTCCAACCTGGGCATGTACGGCATCGAGCACTTCACCGCCATCATCAACCTGCCGGAGGTCGCCATCCTGGCAGTGGGCGCGGCCCGGGAGGTGCCCGTGGTTAAAGATGGTCAGCTCGTCCCCGGCGTGCGCATGAAGATGACCTGCACCGCCGACCACCGTGTGACCGATGGGGCGGAAGTGGCTCAGTTCCTGCGGGCCGTCAAGGGTTTCCTTGAGGAACCTTTACGCTTGCTGGTATGATGAGAGAGCCGTGTCAACCCGCTCGCTCAAAGCGCGTGACCTGATCCTGGTGGTGGACGACGAGCCGGACACCGCTGCGCTGCTCGAACTCAATCTCAAGCGCGAGGGCTATCGCGTGCTCAAGGCCAACGGCGGCCGCGCCGCCCTGGAGATCGCCGCACGCGAGAAACCCGACCTGATCATCCTCGACATGATGATGCCGGACCTCAACGGTATGGAGGTGCTCGAACGTCTCAAGAGCATCTACACCCTGCCGCCGGTCATCTTCTTCACCGCCCGCGACCGGCTGGAGGACATCGCTGCCGGCCTGGAGGCGGGCGCGCACCGCTATTTGCTCAAGCCGACCTCCCGTGAGAAGCTGCTCGAGGTCGTGCGCAGCGCCCTCGCTGAAGTCAAAGCCAAAACCCACGCCAAACTGAAAACTCAGGCTTAACCGCCGATGACCACCTCTGCCCTGAAATGGTTCTACTCCGCTCCGGAGAAGCGGCCCTACCTACTTGCCGAGCGCGTGCGCAACAGCCTGTGGGAGATGCGTCTGGGCGGGCTGTGGCTGGACGCCGCAAGTGTGGAGCCGCACTTCACCTTGACCGGCACATACAACGGCGGCAGCGTGCAACTGGAGTGGGAGCCGAACCGCTGGCTGCGCTTGACTGCCAAACCGGAGGCTCCCGCCCTGGTCGAGGCGCTGCGCGTACTGCTCCTGCGCAAGCCGACGCTCGCCTACACCGATAAGGAAGGCCATACCGTGACGGAGTGGTGGGTGCAAGCCGAAGACGCCGCCAAGCGCTGGCAGGAGATTCAAGGCAAGCCGGCGTTTGCGAACCCCCGGCGGCTTGACTCATAACCATGATCTCACCGCGAAGCGCAAAGGCTTCGCCCTTGTTTTCTTGGCGTTCTTGGCATCTTCGCGGTTCAATCCCCAACACAAACACAAAGGTCTTCGCGACACTCTTCGCGCTCTTGACGCCCATCACACTATCTTCGCAGTTCAAATGCGCTTGGTTCAGTGGAGCCATTTGTGTTGAACGGTCAAGAGAATCAACCGATAACCTGTAAGTCTCGGGTGAGCGTGCTCAGGCTTTCACCGCCGTGCACGCGCGCCACCACGTCGTCTTCAATCCGTACGCCGCCTTTGCCCGGCAGGTAGATGCCCGGTTCTACGGTGAAGGTCATGCCCGCCTCGAGCAGTGTCAGGTTGTTGCCGTGCATCGAGGGGTCTTCATGGCCTTCCAGCCCCAGCCCGTGGCCAACGCGATGAACGAAGAACTCGCCGTAGCCGCCCTCGGCGATGATTCGGCGTGCGGCGGCATCCACGCCGGCACAGGGGACTCCGGCGCGGGCGGCGGCCACGCCGGCGGCGTTCGCGGCCTTCACGAGTTCATA
>JAVQXV010000143.1:0-7859 GCA_033577755.1 Anaerolineales bacterium | reverse complement strand
TCAAGGCTGCGGTGATTGACTCCGGCTACTGGCCCGCCAGCGACTTCACCGGCTTGCCGTAAACCGCGGCCGTTCGTAAAATCGGGAATAGTGGTGGTGGCATCACCACCACTATTCCTATTTGCCTACTTATCAGTCCGGAGCGTAAGCCGAGATGAGCACTCCAATTCTGGAGATGCGCAACATCACCAAGGAATTCCCCGGCGTCAAGGCCCTTAACAACGTTAGTTTTCGTGTAGCGCAGGGTGAGATTCACTGCCTGGTGGGCGAGAACGGCGCGGGCAAGTCCACGTTGATGAAGGTGCTGAGCGGGGTCTATCCCTACGGGACGTACAGCGGCGAAATTTTCTTTAACGGTCAACCACAGCGCTTCCGCAGCATCCGTGACAGCGAGAAGGTCGGTATCGGCATCATCTACCAGGAGCTGGCGCTGGTCCCGGAGATGACGGTCTACGAGAATATCTTCCTGGGCAATGAAATTCGCAATGGCCCGGTGATTAACTGGAACGAGACGATCAAGCGGGCGATGGAGGTGCTCAAGAAGGTGCGGCTCAACGTCAACCCGGCGACCAAGGTCAAAGACCTGAGCGTCGGCAAGCAGCAGCTGGTGGAGATTGCCAAGGCGCTGAGCCGCAACATCAAGCTCCTCATCCTGGACGAGCCGACGGCGGCGCTGAACGAAGATGATAGCGCCAACCTGCTCGGACTGCTGCGCGACCTGAAAGACCATGGCGTGACCTGCATCATGATTTCGCACAAGCTCCGCGAAGTCCTCGCGATTGCCGATACCATCACGGTGCTGCGTGACGGGCAGACCATCTGTACGCTGGACGCGCGGAACGGACAGGTCACCGAGGCGATGCTCATCAAACACATGGTGGGGCGCGAGATTGACAACATCTATCCGAAGCGTGAGCGCAAGCCGCCCGGCGAGGTGATGCTGGAGGTCAGGAACTGGAGCGCCTACGACCCGGCGCTGGGCCGCCACGTACTGAAGGACATCAACTTCTATGTGCGCAAAGGTGAAATTGTGGGCTTCGCCGGCCTGATGGGTTCGGGCCGCACCGAGCTGGCCCTGAGCCTGTTCGGCAACCCGGACGGTTACCATCTCAGTGGCGAGGTCTATGTCGCGGGGCGACTGCGGCGCTTCAACCATCCCCAGCAGGCGATCCGCGCCGGCATGGCCTACGTCACCGAAGACCGCAAGGGCGATGGTCTGATCCTCATCCAGGATGTGAAGCAGAACATTACCCTGGCGAACCTGCCGGCCATCGCCCCGCGCGGCGTGGTCAACGGCAACGCCGAGGTCAAGGTTGCCAACGAATACAAGGTCTCATTAAACATCAAGACGCCCAGCGTGGAGCAGCGCGTCGCCAACCTGAGCGGCGGCAACCAGCAAAAGGTTTGCCTGGCCAAGTGGCTGTTTGTCAAACCCGGCGTGCTCATCCTGGATGAGCCGACGCGCGGCATTGACGTCGGCGCCAAGTACGAAATCTATACCATCATGAACCGGCTGGTTGAACAGGGTATGAGCATTCTCATGATTTCCTCCGAACTGCCGGAGATTCTGGGGATGAGCGACCGTATCTATATCGTGGCTTCCGGCCGCATCGCCGGTGAGTTGCCGGTTGAAGAAGCTACTCAGGAAAAGATTATGCACTTGGCGACAAATTGAGGAGGTTCCACCATGTCCACTCTAGCCGAGTCCCCCAAAGCCAGGACACCCTCCTTCTTCTACAACATACAGAAAGTACTGCGCGAGAACATCCGCGAGTACGGCATGTACATCGCGCTGTTCGTCATCATCGCCATCTTCACGGTGGCCACCGAGGGCGTATTCTTCTCTCCGCGCAATCTAAGCAACCTGCTCAATCAGACAGGTTATATCGCCGTGCTGGCCGTGGGCATGACGCTGGTCATCGTCATCCGCCACATTGACCTGTCGGTCGGCTTCCTGGCCGGCTTCCTGGGCGCCGTGGCCGCGATTGCCCTGAAGTTCTGGGGATGGCCAACGGTGGTCGTGATCCCGATGGTGCTGCTGATGGGCACGATTGCCGGCCTGATCACGGCCTTTCCGGTGGCGCACCTAAAAATCCCGGCCTTTGTGGCCTCGCTGGCCGGCTGGCTGATCTATCGCGGGGCGCTACAACTTGTCACCGCCGGCACCGGCACCATTATCATCACGGATGCGGCCTTCAACGCGATCGGCAACGGTTATATCCCGGACATCCCCGGCCTCGAGAATTTCTTGCCGAAAGTCCACAAACTAACCCTGTTGCTGGGCGCGATCGGTATCCTGGTCTTTTTCATCAGCGAAATCAACAACCGGCGCCAGAAGCAGGCTTACGGCTTCGAGGTCCTGCCGATGGATATCTTCATCCTGAAGCTGGCGTTCGTGGCCGCACTCATCGGCGGCGTGACCTGGGTGCTGGCCGGATACAACGGCCTATCCTGGACTGTGGTGGTGGTGCTGATCGTGGTGGGCGTGTATCACTTCGTCACCACGCAGACCGTACTGGGCCGGCACATCTACGCCATCGGCGGCAACCCGGAGGCGGCGGAGCTGAGCGGCATCAACGTCAAGCGGCTGACGTACATCGTCTTCGGCTCGATGGGGATGCTGTCCGCCCTGTCGGGCATCCTGTTTGCCTCGCGATTGCAATCGGCTACGACGACGGCGGGCACGCTCTTCGAGCTGGACGCCATTGCCGCGGCCTACATCGGCGGCGTCTCGGCGGCGGGCGGCGTAGGCAAGGTGATGGGGTCCATCATCGGCGCGCTGGTGTACATCTCGCTGACGAGCGGCATGAACCTGATGGGCATTGACATCTCGCTTCAGTACATCGTGCGTGGCGCGGTGCTGGTGGCCGCCGTGATTTTCGATGTGACCACGCGGCGCGCTGGGAGGTGAGACCCTCCCCCGGCTCGATAACGGAAACCGCCTGCGGCCGGTAACCGCAGGCGGTTTTGTTGCTTTGCAGAGGGGGCGATGTTCGGAAGGAGTGGCGCTAACGCTTCGACTGGCCCTCGCCGGCTTTCACTTTAGGTTCCCGAATGTTCGCATCTAGCGACTGCGAGCCGGAGAACAGCCCCTCCAGCGCACGCAGGCTGCGCAGGCTCGCCGAGCGCACGCGCGCCAGACCGTAGGCTACTTGCCGGCGCAGCCGCGTCCAGTAGGAGACTTCTGCTGGCGCCGTTGCTTCCCATTGTACGAGCACCGCGCCCCAGGTTAGGCCGGCGCCAAAGCCTACCAGTACCAGGTAATCGTCCGGGCGCAGCCGGCCCTGCGCCGCCGCCTCGCATACTGCAATCGGGATGGACGCCGCCGAGGTGTTGCCGTAGCGATCTACGTTGATGATGAAACGGTCTTCCGGCAGGCCGAGCGTCTTGGCCGATGAGTCAATGATGCGGCGATTGGCCTGATGCGGCACGATGAGGCGCACGTCCTCGAGCGCCACTCCGGCGCGCTGCGTTACCTCGCGCACTGCCGCCGCCATGACGCGCGTGGCAAAGCGGTAAACTTCTCTGCCGTCCATCTGAATCGTGTGTAGATTGTCGCGCACGGTGGCAAAGGAGGTCGGATTCTTGCTGCCGCCGGCGGGGACGATGAGCGAAGCGCCGCCGGAGCCATCCGAACGGAGGATGCTGTGCAGCACACCGCCCGGCGTCTCGCGCGCCTGCAACACGAACGCGCCCGCGCCGTCGCCGAAGAGGATGCAGGTGCCACGGTCGCGCCAGTTGACGATGCGCGAGAGGGTCTCCGAGCCGATGACCAGTACGGTGTCGGTGGCGCCGCTGCGGATGGATTGCGCACCGAGCGCGAGGGCGTAGATGAATCCGGTGCAAGCCGCCGAGAGGTCGAATGCACCGGCCCGGGTTGCGCCCAGCGCGTCCTGCACCAGACAGGCCGTGGCCGGCATGATGTATTCGGGTGTGCTGGTGGCGACGATGATCAGGTCTACCTCGTCCGGCTCGACGTTGGCGACTTCCAACGCGCGGCGCGCCGCTTGCACGGCCAGCGAGGCGGTCGTGTCTTTAGGGCCGGCCACTCGCCGTTCGCGGATTCCGGTGCGCGTCCTTATCCATTCATCGCTGGTGTCCACGATGCGTGCCAGGTCGTCGTTGGTCACGACCTTATCCGGCACGGCCATGCCCCAGCCGACGACGTGAGCATAGCGACCCGCCGCCGGCGCCACGGCCGCGCGTGGGCCGCTTCCGTTGAGGTGCTGACCGTTGACGCTCATAAGTCGGTCCTTTTGGTTGAATCAAACTCGTCAGGCTCGAAGCTCTGCTGTGCGTCGGCTCAGGCGTGGCCGTTGACATACTGGCCGAGGATCAGACAGGCATTGTGCCCGCCGAAGCCGAATGAGTTCGACATTACGTAGCGTAGCCGCTTGGCGCGGCTTTGGTTGGGGACGTAGTCGAGGTCACAGGCCGGATCGGGCGTTTCGTAGTTGATGGTGGGCGGAATAATGCCGTCGCGCAGGGCATATAGGCAAAGGATTGCCTCGAGGCCGCCTGCTGCGCCGAGCAGATGGCCGGTCATAGACTTAGTAGAGCTGATGGCCAGATCGTAAGCGCTCTCTCCGAAGACGGCCTTGATGGCCATCGTCTCGCTTTTGTCGTTGAGCGGGGTGCTGGTGCCGTGGGCGTTGAGGTAATCAATCTGTGAGGGTTGCAGGCCGGCCTGTTGCAGGGCGAGCCGCATGCAGGCGGCGGCGCCGGCACCATCCTCCAACGGCGCAGAGATGTGGTGCGCGTCGTTGCTCAGGCCGTAACCCAGCACTTCGCCGTAGATGGTCGCGCCGCGCGCGCGGGCGTGCGCCTCCGCCTCCAGCACCAGCACCGCTGCGCCCTCGCCGATGACAAAACCGTCGCGGTCTTTGTCGAAGGGGCGGGAGGCGCGCTCCGGCTCGTCGTTGCGCCTGGAGAGCGCCTGCATCACATTGAAGCCGGCTACGGCAACCGGCACGATGGCGGCCTCTGCGCCGCCGGCCAGCATCACATCGGCGCGGCCCGCGCGAATGACCTCCGCTGCCTCGCCGATGGCGTTGGTGGCGCTGGCGCAGGCCGAGCTTATGCCGAGGTTCGGCCCGCGCATGCCAAAGAGGATGGCGACGTGGCCGCCGGCGCTATCCGGCAGCATCATCGGCACCAGGAACGGGCTTACGCGGCGCGGCCCTTTGGTCAGCAGCGTTTCCACCTCGGCCTGCAACGTCCCCAGACCGCCGATACCGGAGCCGATGAATACGCCGATGCGGTCACGGTTGTGCTCATTGATTTCCAGGCGCGCATCGCGCAGCGCTTCCTGTGTGGCCGCCGCTGCGAACTGAGCGTGGCGGTCCATCCGGCGCGCCTCCTTGCGCCCGAACAGCGCCGCCGCGTCGAAGTCCTTCACTTCGGCGGCAATCCGGGTTTCGAAGTTGCTGGGGTCGAACAGGGTGAGCCTGCCCACGCCGCTCTGGCCGGCCCGGGCCTTCTCCCACGTGCTGGGCGCATCATGACCCAATGGGCTAATGCAACCCATCCCTGTGATGACAACGCGAGTCATATTACAAACCTTGTCGTTACGAGCCAGACCTGCCCGGCCCTGTGATCCGGTGCCATACCGACCGGCGTGCACCTTGGGCAATCAGAACACTTGCGTGTGGAAGTCTGGAGTGGATAGAACGTCCGCGAGTATAACACGCTGATTTGGATGAAGATACGCAATCTCGCATTGAGAAGAAAATGAAGATTTATGTTTGACTTGCATTATGGTGTGCATTAGACTTTCGCCGCCAAAGGTTGGAGACGTAACGTGATTTTGGTGACCGGCGCAACCGGCTTCGTTGGCCGGGCGTTGCTGCCGCGGCTGTTTGAAGCTGGGCATGCGATTCGCTGCCTGGTGCGGGCTTCTCCCCGTTCACCACGCCTTCCGCCGCGTGTGCCGGTGCAGCTGGCCATCGGCAGGCTGGATGACCCACGGGTGCTGCGCTCTGCGCTGATGGGCGTGGAAACGGTCATTCACCTGGCCGGTGCGGAATGGCAGGGTCGTCACGGCGACTTGTTGGCGGTAGATGTGAACGGGACGCGCGCCCTGGTCGAGTCCGCTGCGGAGGCGGGCGTCCGCCGCATCATCTACCTGTCTCACCTGGGCGCAGACCGCGCCTCGGCCTATCCGGTGCAAAAGGCCAAGGGCATCGCCGAGGAGTTCATTCGGCAGAGCGGCCTCGAATATCTGATCATCCGCTCGGCGCTTCTCTACGGGCGTGAGGATGTGCTCATTAACACACTGGCGGCCATCATTCGCCTCAGCCCGGGCGTTGTCTTTCTGCCGGGCGATGGGCGCACGACGCTGCAGCCGCTCTGGATCGAAGACCTGGCGACCTGTCTGGAATGGGCCTTGAGCGACGAGGCTTTATGGAACCAGACCCTCTCCCTGGGCGGGCCGGAGTTCATCACGTTACGTGAGCTGGCCGAGCTGGTGATGGAGAAGACGAACGCACCGCGGCGCATCCTCAAGGCTAGCCCGGTTTGGCTGCGCTGGGGTGCCTGGTTCGCCGACCAGGTCTTGCCGCGCTCGCCGCTCACGCCGTACTGGCTCGACCACTTCGCGCAGAACCGAGTCTGTGAACTGACCAGCGTCACGCGCTACTTCGGCCTGAAGCCGGCGCGCCTGGAGCCGACGCTGGAGTACCTGCGCGAACGGAAATGGTGGGGCGAGGTGCTGAAGCGTTTGAGGTAGAGAGTGGAGAGTAGAAAGTAGAGAGTAGAAAGTAGAAAGTAGAAAGTGTGAGAGAATTGCTCGCTACTCACTACTTTCTACTTTCTATCCACGTCCCTGCATGTTCACCATTCGTCCCCTCGAAAGCCATGCCGACTTTCTGGCAGCGGAGGACCTGCAGCGCGCCGTCTGGCCCGGCTCGGATGTTGAAGTGGTGCCGCACCACCTGTTGAGCACGGCCGCCCAGAACGGCGGGCTGGTGTTGGGTGCGTTCGACGGTGATAAGCTCGTCGGCTTCGTTTTCGGCTTTCTCGGCGCGGAAGGCGATAACGACGACCGCCCGGCCATGACGCGCCTCAAACACTGCTCGCACATGCTCGGTGTGCTGCCCGAATACCGTGACCAGCACATCGGCTATCGGCTCAAACTCGCCCAGCGCGAGTTCGTGCTCAGGCAGGGCGTGCGCCTCATCACCTGGACGTATGACCCGCTGGAGTCTCGCAACGCGCACCTCAACATCGC
Organism: Anaerolineales bacterium; assembly: GCA_033577755.1. Taxonomy (GTDB): domain Bacteria; phylum Chloroflexota; class Anaerolineae; order Anaerolineales; family UBA6663; genus JANWXR01. The sequence continues at coordinate 631 of JAVQXV010000143.1, read as the reverse complement.
CCGACTGGGCGCCGTCTGCCGTACCTACAAACGCGACGTGTACGGCTCAATGAGCGATGCGCTCAACGTCGGCCTGCCTTCCGACCGTTTTCAGGTGGATTGGTGGATCACGTCCAACCGCGTGCGCGAGCGACTGGAAGGCAAACGGGCGGCGCTCAACCTGGAGTCCTTTACCTCTACCGGCGCCCCGACGCTGAACCCGGCGCAGGTATCCGAAGCCGACGGTTTGCTTCACCCGGCCGAAAGATTCCAGAAGCCAGAGGGCACATTTGCCCTCGTCGAAATCCCCTACAACTTTCAGGCCATCAAGGTTTACGATATGGGGCTGGCTCGCGCCTGGCGCTACCACATCCGTGAGGTCTTCGAGCTGGCCTTCGCCGCCGGTTACCTGGTCACCGATTTCTTCGTCGAATCACAGGCCGGCCGGCTGCGCTCCTTTTACGCGCTTTCACAGGGCGAATGGTAGCGGAACGGTGCGCGCCGCAAGGCCGCGACCTGACCCGGCTTGTTGCTGCGGTCGTGGCCAGCGTCTATTTCGCCTTTGTCTCCAGCCGCGCTTACTCCTCTAACGACGCCTCGCGCCTGGCCGCCATCGAATCGCTGGTGCATCGCGGCGTCTGGCGAATTGATG
>JAVQXV010000142.1:0-7946 GCA_033577755.1 Anaerolineales bacterium | reverse complement strand
TTACGGCCCGACGAAGAAGCTCGCCACCAGCAGCAACGTGCCGCACACGCCGCACGCTGCCACCAGACCGAGCACCACCAGTGCGGCGAGCTGAATCAGACGGCGCGAGTCGTTCAAGGGCCGGTTTACCTATGCCGCTACCAGTTTTTTGGCGACGCCGATGACTTCCTCATAGTTCGGCTGCTCGCCCAGCGTGGGCATGTAGGCGACGTAGTGCAGCTTGTCGTCCTTGCCTACCACAAACACCGCGCGCCGATGCCAGCGCCGCTCCTTTATGTGTGTAGCGTACTTGTCGCCGAACTCCAGGTTCATATGGTCGCTGACCACATAGACGCGGTCCACGCCGGCGGCGGCGCACCAATTCTTCTGCGTCGGCGGCAGGTCGGCGCTGATGGTGATGATGCGGATGTCGTCGCCCAGGGCGGCGGCCTCCTCGTTGAAGCGCCGCGTCTCGGCGTCGCAGACGTTGGTGCTGAGCGACGGCACCGACGCCAAGATTCGCACCTTGCCCGCCGTCTCCTTGAGCACGTCCACTTCCGTCCACGGGTTCAGCCCCGCCCAGGCGCCGACCTGCGCGGTGAAGTGCGGCGCCGGGTCGCCCACCTTCACATCCTCGCCGATGATGGTGGCGAATTTGTCGCCGAGTTTGATGACGTCTGTGCGTTCTACTGGCATGTTTTTTTCTCCTTTGGGTGTGGCGGCGAAATCTTATCATGCCTGTGCCGCGAATGGCGAGCGGCTGTACACATTGACAAGCCCTTCGCCGGAATGATATTCTCCGGTGCGTGATTTTCACCCGCGAGTTGCTGGAAGCGCGCGAGGCGCAGATGCTGGCCCCTTATGGCTTCAAGAGCCGCGACTCGCGCGGGCGCGCCTACCAGCCGGACCCCGAGCCGAACGACCGCACCGCCTTTCAGCGTGACCGCGACCGTATTCTCCACACGACCGCCTTCCGTCGCCTGGAGTACAAGACCCAGGTCTTCATTAATTACGAAGGCGATTATTACCGGACGCGGCTGACCCACACGTTGGAGGTCGCGCAGATTGGGCGGACGGTGGCCCGCGCGCTCGGCGCCAACGAAGATTTGGTGGAGGCCATCTGCCTGGCGCACGACCTCGGCCACTCGCCCTTCGGCCACGCCGGCGAGGTGACGCTCAACCGGCTGATGGCCGATCATGGCGGCTTCGACCACAACAAACAGTCGCTGCGCATCGTCACCAAGCTCGAACGGCGTTATCCCAACTGGCCGGGCCTCAACCTGACCTGGGAGGTGCGCGAGGGCATCGTCAAGCACGAGACCGAGTACGACGTGGCCGACGCCGGCGCGTACGACCCGGAGAAGCGCGGCCACCTCGAAGCCCAAATCGCCAACGCCGCCGACGAGCTGGCCTACACCGCCCACGACCTCGACGACGGGCTGCGCTCCGGCATCATCGCGCCCGGCGACCTGAGCGGGCTGGAGCTGTGGGAGCTGGTGTGCGACAGCATCGGCTGGCGCGGCGAGACGCTCGACCAGCTCACCCGACACCGGCTCATCCGCCGGCTCATCGGGATCGAGGTAGAAGATTTGGTGCAGGCCACGCACGCGCGGATCGAAACGGCCAAGGTGCGCTCGGTGGAGGAACTTCAGCGACTTCCTTACAACGTCGTCGGCTGGGGCGAAGCAATGGCGGCGCGCAACCGTCAGCTGAAGCAGTTTCTGTACGAGAACCTTTACCGCCACTATCGCGTGGTGCGCATGGAGGCAAAAGCCGAGCAGGTGCTCAGCGACCTGTTCGCCGCCTACATCCGCAAGCCCGAGATGCTGCCGAGGGAGACCCGCCGGCGCGCCGAGGAGACGGGCGACCTGCACCGCGCCGTCTGCGACTACCTGGCCGGCATGACCGACCGCTTCGCCCTCGACGAACATTACAAACTGTTCGACCCGTACACACTTCCGTGAGATGCGAGTATACTGCTGACCACTAATCCTGTGTTGTGAGGTCTGCCGTGTCTGAAAGTTTCCTGACTGCCGAAGGTGCTGCCCGGCTGCGTGCCGAGCTGCAGGAACTCATCGAAGTAAAACGCCCCGAGATCGCCCGCCGTCTGCGCGAAGCCATCAAGATGGGCGACCTCTCCGAAAACGCCGATTACATCATGGCCAAGGAGGATCAAGCCTTCCTCGAGGGCCGCATCCAGGAGCTGACGCAGCTGCTCAGCCGCGCCACCATCATCGGCGATGGCGCTGCGCCGGCAGGCGCGGTGAGCATGGGCAGCCGCGTCACCGTTCAGGAGAGCGGGCAGGACCCCGAGACCTTCGTGCTGGTGGGCGCCAAAGAGGCCGACCCGCGCGCGGGCCGCATCTCGAACGAGTCCCCCCTTGGCCGCGCGCTGCTGGGCAAGCGCGTCGGCGAGACGGCCGAGTTTGAAACCCCGGGCGGCATCGTGCGCTTTCGAATCTTGAAGATCGAATGACTGTGGCGACAGGCCCCGCCATAGGCGAGAGAAAGCGAACGACCCGGCACGGAGCCGAGTCGTTCTTGTTCCCGTCGCCGGCATTAGGCTGCCGCCGGCGCGGTCTTGCGGAAGGCCTGCAGTTCCATCGTCATACGCTCGAAGAAGCTGGAGGGCGGGAGCGCGCCGCCGCCGTAGGCCATATCCACCACACGGGCCGTCACCTTGAGCGTGGCCGTCTCCAGGGTGATGACGTCGCCGGGCGCGGCCTGCACCGGTTCGCCCTTGGCCGCCAGCCGGCTCTTGAGCGCCTCGTCGCGGAAGGCGTGCTCGCTCATGATGACCTTGGTCACCGTGCGGATGTCGTTCTTGTCGAACAGCCAGACCTCGAAGGCCGTGACCTTCTTCGGGTCGCCGACGCCGATGGTCTCGGAGATGCCCATGCCGCACTCGCCGAGGAAGTTGCCGTCGGGGCCGTCAATGCTGAAGGAGTCGTCATAGGCGTCATCGCCGAGCGTGTAGGTGGTCATGAAGCGGGCGATGGCCACAGCCGGCGCGCCCGCGGTGGCTTCGGGCGCCAAGGTGGGCTGGACAAATTCGGGCATGGCGCCGGTGGACCGCGTGGAAGGGCGACCGGCGCTTGCGCCCGCGCTCCGACTGCGCAGATAGAGGAGCCCTCCACCCAGACTCAGCGCCACCACCAGTAGACAGCCCACCAGCGGCAGGAGCAGGTTCCCCAGCGGGTTCGCGCTACCCGGCCCGCGCGCGATGGGCGGCATCTGATTGTTCGCCGCCAGTAAATCTATCACCTGCTTGAGCTGTTGCACGCGCGCCTGGTCGGGGCCTTGCGCCTTGATCGCGACGTCGTCGAGAATCTCGCGCCACTTCGGCCCGAGGCCGGCGATGCGGCGCGCAGCGGCCTCAATATTGAGATCGGCGGCGTACTGGGCGGCCACCAGTTTCACATAGTCTTCTTGCAGATCACGGCGCAGGTAAGCTACGTCGGCGTCCACCCATTCCACCGGCCAGATCACCCAGCCCATGAGCATCCAGCCGACCAGGAAAGCAATCACGCCCACGATGGCCGCCAGCAACCAGGGTTGGCGACTCAGGCTGCCGGCGAGGCCGGATGGGTTGGAGGTCGTCATGCGCTTCTCCTAACGATTTCTGAACTGCGCGCGATTGTATAGCACTCACATACGGCGCGCAACTCAACGACGGTGCAAGGGGCATGCCGAAAAATGAGAGAGAAGGGAAATAGGGGAAAGAAGGAAAAAAGAGGCCGGTGAGCGCAAGCGCGCCCACCGGCTCGAAGGCGACCGCGTGGCGTTAGACGGACGAGCCGCGGCGTGTCTCCAGGCGTCGCCAGGCTGCGACCACGGCGACGGTAACGACGATAGCCAGAATGATCTCAAAGACAGCCTGTGGAATTGCTCCGCTAACAAAGACTGCCGGCGTCAGGCCGGGGACGGAAGCAAAGAAGGGGATTTGATTCCAAAACAGGACTGCCAGACCGAGCACCAGCACGGTGTTGGTGAGCGTGCCGGCAGCGGCGGCAACGATGAGTGCCACGATTTCGTTCTTGGACTTGAGTGCGCGATAGACCAGCGCTGCCACGATGCCGATGAACAGGCGTGGCGCCAACAGAATGACGAAAGGTAGATAAGCCGGCGCGCCGGCGAACAGACCGCCAAAGCGGATGTAGGCGTCAATGGCAAAGACAATGCCGATGATCAAACCGACTACCGGCCCTTCCAGCACGCCGCCGACGATCGAGGGCACATGCATGATGGTGGCGGAGTCGGTGACGTTGGGCACCGGGAAATACCCCAGGCCCGTGATCGCCAGCACCAGCGCCACGGCGATCAATACCCCCGCAGTTACGATGGTCCGAGTTGAGAGTTGCATGGTAGGGTCTCCTTGAGTGAGTGGAAACGGATATTTGCGTCACGCGGGCATTCAGCCCACGCGTGAACCCAGCCACCAAACCACCGCTACCAGAGCGAACGCTCCGATTACGACCGCATAATCCAGCGTCGTAGGCGTAAAGTGCCAAAATCTCGTCCGCCCGGCGCCGCTTACGTAGCAGCGCGCTTCCATTGCTAGAATGAGTTCTTCGCCACGTCGCAGGGCGCTGAGAAAGAGTGGCACAATCAGCGGTAGTCGAGCGCGCAATGTCTTGTCGAGCCGCCAGCGCGTCGTTGCTCCGATATTGCCTAATCGGCTGGCTTGCGCCCGTGCAACGCGATCCAGCTCTTCGATTAAAGTCGGTACGAAACGGAACGCAATAGCGAACACCAACGCAATCTCGTGTGCGGGAAAACCGATCAGGCGCAGCGGACTGAGCAAGCTCTCGATGCCATGCGTCAGGTGCGTGGTTGTCGTGGTTAGCGTCAACAAGCTGGCCAGGGAGAGGAACGCAATGACACGCAGGATGCCGACCGTAGCGAGCGGCCAGCTGTTTTCGGTGATGCGTAGGAACCACCATTCGAAGATGACCCGACCTTGTACATCACCTAGACCGCGAAAGATGATTTGCAAGACGAAGATGATGAACAGAAACGGCAGAATGGGAAGCAGGCCTCGCGCCAGATAGGCAAACGGGATACGCGCCAGCCGGGCGATGCCAAATACCAGCCCAACTAGGGCTAGCGTTATCCACGGTGAGAGGGTAATTGTAAAGGCAACGATGATCAGTGTGAGCGCGATGAGCTTGGCGCGTGGGTCCAGCCGGTGAATCACCGAGCCGGTTGGAATGTACTGGCCGATGGTAACGTTACGCAGCAGTTCGAAGTTTTCGGCCATGTCCCTCACCCCCCGCCTCCTCTCCCAGTGGGAGAGGGAACGTCACGCGCCGCCGGCACGCCGGCCAGGGCCTCCGCCGCGCGCACGCCGTTGACCACGGCCTCGGCCAGCACCTCCGCGCCGACTGCGCCGATCAGGTTCACATCCGCCTTATGGTCGCCGGCGGCAAGCGCGAACACGGTATCTCCGTCGAACATAGTGTGGATAGGGCGGATGACGCGTGCCAGCCCGTCGTGGCCCATCTGCGCAATTTTGGTAGCCTCGGCCTTGGTCAGCGCGGCGTTGGTTGCAATCACGCCGAGGGTGGTGTTCGCCAAGCCTTGCCACGTTTGCCCAAAGACCAGCTCCATCAGCGGCACGGCGGGCGCGAAGCCTGTACCGTTGGGGTTGCGCACGCCGGCCACAATTGTACCCGTGTGTTGTTCTACCACCTCTCCGTAGGCGTTCACCACTGCCAGCGCTGCGATCATTAGGCCGCTATCCAGTCGCCGGCTGGCCGAGCCTAATCCGCTTTTGGTCGCATGATTAAACCCTAACACCTTGCCCACCGTTGCGCCTGTGCCCGCACCGACGTTGCCTTGCGCCACCGGCGCATCGTTGGCGCACTTGCACGCTGCATAACCCGCCGCCGCATCGGGTCGCACCTTGGGGTCGCCGATGCTCAAATCAAAAATCACCGCCGCCGGTACGATGGGCACCTTGGCCACGCCGACATCGAAGCCAAAGTCGTGCTCCTCCAGCCAGCGCATCACGCCATCGGCTGCCGCCAGGCCGTACGCACTGCCGCCCGTCAACAGCAGGGCGTGAATCTTCTGTACGAAGGCCACGGGGTTGAGCAGTTGACTCTCGCGCGTGCCGGGCGCCGAGCCGCGCACGTCTACTCCTGCCACCGCGCCGCCCGGAGGGCACAAGATGACGGTGCAGCCCGTCGCCGCTTCAAGGTCCGTCCAGTGGCCGACCTTCAGGCCGGGGATGTCGGTCAACGTGCCGTTCATTTTTTCGTTTCCCGGTTTCCGCTCTTTTACCAAAATCGGCAAACAAGGGAAGCGAAGGAGAAGCTAGTTTTCCTCAGTGCCTAGATAGCGCAGCGCCGCCAGCACATACAGCCGCACCGCTTGTTTGATTTCATCCACGCTCACCCACTCGTCAACATGGTGCGGGATGTGGATGTCACCCGGCCCACAGGTGACGATGGGGATGCCTTTGCGCGCGTTGAGGATGGTGCCGTCGGTGGAGCCAGGCACGCCACCGTACACCGGCTCGCGGCCCGTCAGGTCGCGATAAGCCGAGTCCAGCGCGGCCACGACCGGCTCGTTGCGGTCGGTCTTCGTCGGCTGGCGCACTTCGAGCACGTTCAGTTCAAAGCGCAAACGCTCGTCCACGCTGACGACGGCTTTCAGCATCTGCTCGACCTGCTGCGCCAGCGCCTCGGGATTCTGGCCCGGAATCAGTCTAAAGTCTAACACACACTCGCTTGCGCCGGGCATGACGTTGTTCTGCGGCTCGCCGGCGCCGCGCATAGGCGAAGCCATGATGGTGGGCGTGATGGACGGCTGGCCAAGGTACTCGTGCCGTCCGTGCCGCACAATCTCGCGCTCCTCGAGGCTGTGGACGAGCGTAAGGAAGCGCGCCAGCGGGTAGGCGCTGTTCACGCCGGTCAGCGGCATTGCCCCGTGCGCCATCACCCCGCGAATCACGCACCGAATCCACATCACGCCCTTCTGGGCAATGCAGAGGTGGTTCTCCTCCGGCTCACAGATGATGGCCGCCGTCACGCGGTCGGCCCAGCCGCGTTCGATGAAGTGCTTGATGCCGAGCATCTGCCCTTCTTCGTCGCAGACCGCGCCGAGCACGACGTCGCCTCTGAGCCGGACGCCGCTCTGCATGATGGCCTTGAGCGCGGCCAGTGCACAGACCAAGCCGGCCTTCATGTCGTTGGCCCCGCGCCCGTAGATGCGCCCGTCGCGCAGCGTGGCGCTGAACGGCGGGTCAGTCCACAGCGTCGGGTCGCCTTCGGTCACTACGTCAGTGTGGCCCTCGAACATCAGGGTGCGTGGCTTGCCGTTGCTGCCGGCCTCTCTTCCGCTAGGAGAAGGGAGCAGGGCGATGACGTTCGGTCGGCCCGGCACAACGAACTCGAAATGCGTCTCCAGGCCGATCTCACGGCAGCGGGCCTCCACCCAGCGGGCAGCGGCTTCTTCGCCCTCGCCGGTCTCCGGCTTCCACACGCTGGGGATGCGCGTCAGCTCCTGCACCCAGCGGATCAGTTCGGCATCGTCAATCTGATTGAGGACTTTCTGCTCCAGTGACGAAATCATGATGGGCTACCGGTTGCACGTTTAGCCTGCTCACTTCAATCTTCAGTCTTCAACCTTCAATCCTGCAATCTTCAACACCTCCCCCGGCGCTTCCTGCTGCACGTTGTGCCCGACGCCCGGCAGCACGGTGAGCGTGGTGCCCTTCTGAATGGTGACCAGCGCGCGCCCGCTTTCGATGTCGTTCACCACGTCCCGCTCGCCCCAGACGGCGCGCGTCGGCACGGTGAGTGTCGCCAGCCGCGCCTCCAGCTTCCTTTGTTGACCGGGCTGTACCCAGACGAGCTGGCGCAGGATGGAGAGAAAGGCGCGGCGCTGGTCGTCGCTCCATACGCGCTCGTTCACGCGCTGATAGAGGAACTTGCGGTCGGCCTCGGGCAGCGCGTCGAGGT
>JAVQXV010000003.1:0-54206 GCA_033577755.1 Anaerolineales bacterium | reverse complement strand
CGAAGGCCGCAATCAGCGCCGCCTGCCCCAGCGTCGCCAGCGTCACGAACAAGAAGGTGTTGAACCAGAATTGCAGGGGGAACAGGCGGATGAGCGAATCCGACCAGTAAAACATCCAGGTGCCCTCGGCGAAGAACACCTGATGAAAGAGGGTGAAGAACCAGTTGAAGTTCAGGCCGATGAAGGCCGCAACGAAGAGGAACAGCCCCCACGTTAGCGCGGCGCCGTTGAGCAGGCCCAAACGCAACGTTGCCGTCTGCCCGGCGTACACCAGCGCGCCGATGGCCAGCAGCACCAGCAGCCCCGTCACCACCCAGACCGTCAGCGCGGCAGCGGTCAGGTTGCGCACGTCAATCATGTGCCGCACCTCACGGTCGTTGTAGAAATACGTGCAGTCGCGCGGGCCATACCGGTCGCCGTAGTCTTTGCAAGTCTCGGGCGTAGGCGCGGTCTGGCCGGCGGGCGCGCGCCCCTCGTCCGAGAACTTCCACGATTCGATGGCGCCGGCACGCGGGTCGCCGAGGATGTAATCAATCGAGCGCTTCGCCCAGTACAGCCGGTCTTCGCGCGTGAAGCCGAAGGGGTCGGGCGGCACGTTGAGCACGTTGTATTGCAGGTCGGCCCAGGTGTGCGTCATCAGCAGGCGCACGTTGGTCAGCGTCAGCAACACCGGCAGGCCGGCGAGCAACACAACACGACAAAGCAGAGCAAGCCAATCGGGCATCGTTCGCATCGAGTCTCCAATCATCAGTCTTCAGTCTTCAATCTTCAATCATCACCTAACCAATTCCCTCCCGCCGCGCAGGAAGAAGTCGAGGACGATGGCGTTGGAGATGAACTCGACCGGCGCCAGGTCATCGGTGAAGACGGTGTCGGACGGCGGCGTGGGCCCAAGGTGAAGGGCGACGCGCGCCAGCGTTTTGCGCAGCAGCGGGTGCGCGCTCTCCGGCAGGCGCTCCAGATTGGCGCGCAGGTTCTCCGCGCGCGTGGGCCGGGCGGTGGCGTAGACGATGCTGTTGAACGAATCCGGCACCTCGGCCACGTGCACCGAGGGGAAGACGGCGCGCAGCGTACCGGCTATCGCCCGCACCAGCCGGTCGTCGCCGGGCGTCCGGCCCACGTTGATGACCAGCACGCCGTCGTCCGCCAGCTTGGCCCGCGCTTCCTCGAAGAACTCGCGCGTGGTTAGATGCCAGGGGATGTAGGGCACGCGGTAGGCATCCACCGCAATCACATCGTAGCGGCGCGGCGAGCGGGCTAATGCCACGCGCCCGTCCTCCACAATCACGTTCAGGTTCGGCTCGGTCATGGCGAACCAGCGCCGGCCCACCTCGACAATCGCCGGGTCAATCTCGATGCCGTCAATGGGGATCGGGCCGAAGACGGCAGTGTATTGCTTGGGGATGGTTCCCGCCGCCAGCCCGACGACTGCCAGACTCTTCGGCGCGCGCGGCGGGGCGTTGAAGTACATCGCGGCCAGGAAGTAATCCCACGTGCCGCCGGTCTCCAGCCGGTCGGGGTGATACACCGAGTGGACGGCTTGCCCCTCGTTGAGCAGGAGATAGCGCATACCCTCATGCTCCACCACCTGAATGAAGTTGTAGGCGGATTCGATTTCGGATTCGGGGATGAGGCCGGGCAGCGGTCGCTGCGAGCCGGGTAGTCCCAATGCCGCCGCGACCGCGACAATGGCCGGAAGGCTCAGCGAGAGCGCCGCCCGTCGCCGGTCCACACGCCACAAACCCACAAACGCCACGGCGAAGAGCAGGCCGGCGAAGAGCAGGAACGTTGCCGTCGTCCCGATGGTGGGCACGAGCACGAGCACCGGCAGGAACGTGCCGACGAGTGAGCCGAGCGTGGAGACGGCGTAGATGCGCCCGGCGATCGCGCCGGTCTGCGCCGGGTCGTTCAGCGCCAGGCGGATGGCGAACGGCGAGGCGCAGCCCAGCAGGGTCACCGGCGCAGAGAACAGGACGAGCACGCCGAGGAACGAGCCGCCCGCCACCACCGCGTCCAATACCAACATGGCCTCGGCGGCGAAGCGCAGCACCGGCCGCGCCACCAGCGGCACAAGCGCGGTGAGAAACGCGGCGACGATGAGGATGGAGTAGAAGGTGCGCGGATACGGCGAGCGGTCTGCCCAGCGCCCGCCCAGGAAGTAGCCGGCGGAGAGGTAAAGCAGCATTAGCCCGATGATGTTGGCCCAGACCAGATTGCTGGTGCCGAAGATGTTGCCCAGCAGCCGCGAGGCGGTCATCTCCACAGCCAGAGTCGTCAGGCCGGAGACGAAGACAGTGAAAAGTAGAAGATAGGGAGTGGAGGGTTTCAAGGAAGGATTACGAAGCGGTCAAATGCCCTGGCGCGGCAAGGGGATTATACTCATGCGGCCCTCAGCGTGTGCACGCAAAAAATGTCAGCCGCGCCCTGAGCGGACGCTGAGCGAAGCCGAAGCGGCAGTCGAAGGGGCGGCACGTTCCCTGACAACCTTTGCGTGCACACCGTCGGGAGGGGTTGGGGCGAGGCAAATCCTTGCACCCGTGAATCCAATGTAGCAACTACGATCTCACCGCGAAGCCGCGAAGAGCGCGGCGCAGAGCGCGAAGGATTCGCTCCTGTTCTCCTTAGCGTTCTTGGCGTCTTTGCGGTTCAGATGGGCTTTTCTCAGTAGAGCAACCCGCGCCCTCTTTTAGCCTGCGTAATGCCTGTTACCGCCCGGTAATAACTCGTTGACACCACCGAAGCGAACGCCGTATAGTGCAGACATGGTCGCTTTTGCCGGTGTCTGCACGGCAAAGGACTATACTTGCGGCGAACAGCAAGCAGCGAGCGCAGTGGTCTTTCGCGGTTGCGCTTGACCGGGCCTGATATGGCAACAGTAGAACACGAATGGACACGCATGTGCAGGAATGGACGCGGATGAAAATGAAAGAGCACGACCGAACACGAGAACACGAATGGACACGAATGAGTACGAATGGGACACGCATGTGCAGGAATGAACGCGGATGAAAATGAAAGAGCACGACCGAACACGAGAACACGAATGGACACGAATGAGTACGAATGGGACACGCATGTGCAGGAATGAACGCGGATGAAAATGAAAGAGCACGACCGAACACGAGAACACGAATGGACACGAATGAGTACGAATGGGACACGAATGTGTATAAATAGGCGCGGATGAACCTGAAGCATTCGAGAGATTACTAACGACTACGATCTCACCGCGAAGCGCAAAGAGCGCGGCGCAGAACGCGGCGCAAAGCGCAAAGGATTCGCTTTTGTCTTTCTAAGCGTCTTCTTAGCGTTCTTCGCATCTTCGCGGTTCAAATCAAGTTCGAGAAATTCGCGCAATTCGATGCTAAAACCACTGAGGCCAGACACGGTAACCCTATGCCCGAATCACCACTGATTCTCCTGGTAGATGACGACGACGCCATCCGCTCCGGGCTGGCCGCTGCCCTGCAGCGCGCCGGCTTCCGTACCCTCGAAGCGCGCAACGGCCTGGAGGCCCTTCGACTGGTAGACGCCCACTCGCCCGACGTCATCGCCCTCGACATCCTCATGCCGCAGCTCGACGGGCGCGAGACGGTGCGCCGCCTGCGCCAGGCCGGCAACTGGACGCCCATCATCATGCTCACCCAGATCAGCGCCACCGGCGAGAAAATCGCCAGCCTGGAGGAGGGCGCGGACGACTTCCTCAACAAGCCTTTCGACTCCTACGAACTCATCGCCCGCATCCGTGCCCTGCTGCGCCGGCAGGAGGTGGCGGGCCGCCCGGCCACGCTGGCACACACGCTCACCAGCGGCCCGCTCAAGCTGGAGCGCGAGACGCAGCGCGTCTGGATCGAAGGCCGCCAGATTGCGCTGAGCAACAAAGCCTTCGGCGTGCTGGCCCATTTGATGAGCCGGCCCCACGTCATCGTCTCGCGCGAGCAACTGCTCGACCAAGTGTGGGGCTGGGACGACCCGACCGGCATGCGGACGGTGGACGTGCGCATCGCCGAGATTCGCCGCAAGCTCGGGCCGGAGCTGGCCGATCTCATCGAGACCGTGCCGGGCGAAGGCTATCGGTTCGTGGGCACAGTGAAGGCGGGGTGAGAGCAGATGAACCGTAAAGGACGCAGACACTCTCCGTGCTCTCTGTGCCCTCCGTGCGCTCTGTGGTGAACTCATGGCCCGCGCTCTGACCCTCCTCGGCCTCGCCACGCTCGTCCTTGGCATCCTCGCCGCCGTGACGATGCGGCTGGCCCTGCCGACCACAGTGCTGTCCTTCAGCGCGTTGTATGACCCGGCCAGCCTGCTCGTGATAGCCGCTGCGCTCATCGCTGCCGTGCTGGTGGGCGCAGGCGCGTTCGTGCGCTGGCAGCAGGCGCAAACCCAACGGTCACTCGCCGCGCAGGCCGCCGCCCTCGACGCCGAACGTCGCCGCTTCATCCAGCGCCTCGACCACGAGCTGAAGAACCCGCTCACGGCCATCCAGGTCCAGCTCGACAACCTCCAGGCCGATACGCAGGCCGGCCCTGCCATTCGCGACGTGCGCACGCAGGCCGACCGACTGAGCACGTTGACGCGCGGCCTGCGCCGCCTCGCCGACCTGGAGAGCCGCCCGCTCGAACTGGAGCGCGTCGAAATCGGCGAGTTGTTGGATGAGATGGCGGAGCTGTTACAGGCCCCGCAGCGGCTGACGCTCGACGTGCAGCGCGTCCCCTGGCCCATCCCGCCCATCCAGGCCGACCGCGAGCTGCTGCTCATGGCCCTGCGCAACCTCGCCGACAATGCCCTCAAGTATTCGACCGGGCCGGTGCAGGTGCGCGCCCGCGACCTGACCGGCGCGCTGCTGGTGGAGGTGATTGACACCGGGCGCGGCATCCTGCCCGCCGACCTGCCGCACGTCGCCGAGGAGCTGTATCGCGGGCAGAACGCGCATGACGTCAGCGGCAGCGGCCTCGGGCTGGCGATGGTGCAGCGCATCGTCGCGCGGCATGGCGGGAAACTCGAAATCCGCTCGCGACCCGGCCAGGGCACCATCGCCACGCTCCAGCTGCCGTATGAGCAGCCGAAGACTCGTTAGCACTTCAGCGCTGGCCTTGGGCCTGCTTGGGCTGGCGCTGCTGAGCGCCTTTGTGCTGGGCACAGGCCGCCTGAGCGTCACCCTCGCCTGGGTGACGCACACTCCCAACGCGCCAGGCTCGCCCACCGCGCCGACCCTATCGCAAAAGGCCACGCTTGCGCCGACTCACGCCACGCCACCAAGCCCCTCCCCGATGCCGGCTACACCCACGCCCACGCCGACGGAGCTGCCCACCGTCACGCCCTCCCCAACTGCCTCGCCCACCGCCACGCCGTTCGCCACCGTCGGCGCGGAGACGTTCGGCGGCGCGCGTGGTCTGGTCTTCGTCTCCGACCGCGACGGCAACCCGGAGATTTACCGCATGGCCGTGAACGGCGCAGAGCTGCGACGATTGACCTTCAGCGAAGCCGATGACCTCAGCCCGCGCTGGTCGCCCGACGGGCGCTTTATTGTCTTCCGCGCCAACCGCAACCGCCTCCGCCCCGATCTGTACCTGATGCAGGCCGACGGCGCGCGCCAGCAGCGCCTGACCTTCGACACGAGCTTCAACGAGTTCCCCAGCTTCTCGCCCGATGGCCAGTGGATTTTGTTCGACTCGGATGCCAGCGGGCGCTTTCAGCTCTATCGGATGCGGCCTGACGGCAGCGAAGTCCAGCGCCTGACCGACTCGGCGGGCGACGATGCCGTGGCCGCCTGGTCGCCGGACGGCTCGCGCATCGCCTTTCAGTCTCGCCGTGAGAGCGATGCCTATCAAATTTTTGTGATGAACGCCGACGGCTCGGACGCCGTGCGCCTGACGCAGACCCTGGCGCGCAACGACCATCCGGCCTGGTCGCCGGACGGCCAGCAACTGGCCTTCGTCTCGGAGCGAGACGGGCCGCGCGCGCTCTACGTGATGCGCGCCGACGGCACCGACCAGCGCCGCATCCTCGGCAACTTCGGCTCCATCCGCATCCCGCGCTGGTCGCCTGATGGCCAGTGGATCCTGTTCGGCTCGAACCCACACGGCAACTTCGACCTCTTCGCCGTGCGCGCCGACGGCAGCGAGATTCGCCAACTCACCACGCACCCGGCCAACGACTACTCCGGCGACTGGCAGCCCTGATGCCCTCGGTAAAATAGCGGCGTGTCTTCTTCGCCCACAATCCGTTGGTGGGAGTTCGCTCCGGGCATTGGCCTGATCCTGCTTTTCTTCTGGAAGCTGACTTTCACCAACCTCATCCTTGCGCGCGGCGATATGTTCCTGTACTTTTACCCGCTGTGGGAGTACCGCACCGAGGCGCTGCTGGCCGGGCGCCTGCCGCTGTGGAACCCGTACCTGTTCATGGGCGCGCCGTTCCTGGCCAACCCGCAGACCGGCGTGCTCTACCCGCTCAACTGGCCACTCGCTTTTTTCCCCGCGCCCATCGCCGTCAAAATTGCCATCGTCACCCATCTGCTCATTGCCTTCAGCGGGGCGCAGCTCTTCGCCCGCCGCGCGCTCGGCCAATCCGCCGCCGCCGCTCTGCTTTCTGCTACGGCGTTCGCTTTGGGCGGCTACCTCACCGCGCAGGCCGAGCACGTCAACCAGCTTCAGGCGCTGGCCTGGTTCCCGTGGCTGCTACTGACGCTGGGGATTGGAGATTGGAGACTGGAGATTCTGACTCGCGCCGTCATCATCGCGCTGCAACTCCTCGCCGGCCACACACAGAGCGTCTTCATCTCTTTGACCGGCTTCCTCCTCTACTCACTCGTCCTCAGTCTTCAGTCTTCAGCCTTCAATCCCCACTCTCTACTCTCTACTTTCTACTCCCTCTTGGTCGCCCTCCCCCTCGCCGCCGCCCAGATCCTCCCCACGCTTGAGCTTTCGCGTGAGTCCCTACGCGCCGGCGGCCTGACGTGGAACGAGGCGCTCTCCTTCTCGCTCGACCCGCGCCTGCTGGGGCGCGCGCTGCTGCCCGGCTACTCGCGCAGCCTGTTCACCGAGTTCGTGGCCTACCCCGGCCTGGCGGCGCTGGCGCTGGCCTTGTTCGGCGCGGCGCGGGAACGCAGGCGCATCGCCCTGCTCGCGCTGGCCGGGGTCGGGCTGGCGTTTGCGTTCGGCGCGTTCAATCCGTTGTACGCCGGGCTGGCCCTTGCGCCACCGTTCAACCTGTTCCGTGTGCCGGCGCGCTGGTTGTTCCTGTTCGCGTTCGGCGTGGCGATGCTGGCGGGATATGGGCTGGACAAGGTGCGCGAAGAAAAGAGAAAGAGATGGGAGAAGGGGGATTGGAGATTTTGGGTTCCGGCAATTAGCCTGATGTTGCTGACGACTCTGGCGACGAACTTCACGCCGCCGGGGGAGACCGGGCCGCTCGGCCTGCCGTCGGCGCTCGACGTCGCCGGCTGGCTTGTGGCGTTGCTTGCACTGGCTCTGCTGCTGTATCTGCCGTTGTCCCCTCGCCGGCGCGCGCCCGGCCTCGTTGCCCTCATCGCCGTCGAGTTATTCGCTGCGTCGCAAGCCCTGCCCTTCAACAAGCTGACCACACCCGAAGCCTACACCTCCATCCGCCCGGCGATGACGCAGCTGCTCGCCAATCTCCAATCTCCGGTCCCTCACCGCTTTCTTTCGATGTCCGCCCTGCAATTCGACCCCGGCGACCTGGCCGAACTGCGCAGCGCGCTCGACCCGCAGCTTCCACCGGAGGCCGTCTATGAGGCTATTGTCGCTACCAAGCACAAGGAGGTGCTCTCGCCCAACCTGCCGCTGGCCTGGGGCATCCCGTCGGTGGATGGGTTCGACGGCGGCGTGTTGCCGCTGCGCCGCTACGCGGAATTCACGCAATTGTTTACCGGCGCGCCCTCCGCCGATGGCCGCCTGCGGGAGAACGTCGCCAATGCGCCGCCGGCGCACCTGCTCAGCCTCGTCAACGCGCGCTACCTCATTACCGACAAGGTCAACGACCGCTGGCTGGACGGCGTGTACTACGACACACAGTTCACCCTGACGCTGTCTGCCGGCGAGACCTTCGACCTTGCGCACGTGCCGCTCTTCGAGGCCACCGCCCTCGGTCTTCTCGCCGACGCCGCCTCCGGCGCAATCCGCATCACCGATACCTCAGGCCAAACCATCGAGCTACCCCTCTCCAATCTCCAATCTCCGGTCATCAGTCTTCAGTCATCAATCATCAACCTCCCTCACCCCCTCACCCCAACCCGCCTCAGCCTCGTCGGCCCGCTCACCGTTCGCGGCCTGAGCCTGATAGACACGCGCACCGGCGCCTTTCAATCGCTCACGCTGGGGCGTTACCGGCTGGTGCATTCCGGCGACGTGAAGGTGTACGAGAATCTCGACGTGCTGCCGCGCGCCTTCGTCGTGCCGGAAGCGGTGTGGGTCGAAGACGACGCGGAGGCGCGGGCGCTGCTGGCGGCGAGCACGTTCGATCCGAAGATGAAAGTGATACTGACTGCAGACGACGGCTCGCCGACGGCGGTCGGTGGTCGGTTTGCCGCAGCCACCATCCATGAATACACGCCGGAGCGCATCCGATTGAGCGCCGCCGGGCCGGGCTATCTCCTTTTGACCGATGCGTTCTACCCCGGCTGGACGGCGACGCTGGACGGCGCGCCTGTGACCATCTTGCGCGCGAACATCCTGTTCCGGTCGGTGTGGCTGCCGGAAGGCGAGCACCGGATTGAGTTCCGCTATGAACCACTTACGGCGATGTGGGGACTCTGGATTTCGGGCGTAAGCTGGCCGGCTGTGGTAGCCTTGGGCCTGTGGGCTGCAAAGATGAATCCACGAAGTAATCATACTAGTCACACGAAGGGAAACGAAGGTGTGCACGCAGAGGTTGTCAGGGAACAGGCCGCCCCTTCGACTGCCGCTTCGCTTCGCTCCGCGTCCGCTCAGGGTGCGGCTGACATGTTTTGCGTGCACACACACGAAGAAACTTGAAGAAGCTCGCACACCCTTCGTGTAACCTCGTGTCTTTCGTAGACTCAGAAGCCACGAAGTCACACGCAAGGACACGAAGAAACTCGAAAAAGCTCGCACACCCTTCGTCTTCGTGCAACTTCGTGCAGCTTCGTGCCCTTCGTGGACTCCTTCGATTGCGGCTGGAAGCCAAGCCATGAATCTGGAGACAGCATGACCTTGCTGCAACTGTTGCCGCAATATCACACGCGCGTCTGGGGCGGGCAGCGCCTGAAACCCGCTCAGCCGCCCGTCGGCGAGGCGTGGATTGTGTACGAGCAGAACCGCATCGCCGCCGGCCCGTTCGCCGGGCGCACCCTGGCCGAGGTGGCCGAAGCACAGGGCCAGGCCCTGCTCGGCGCGAACGCCGTCGCGCGCACCGGCCGGCGCTTCCCGCTGCTCATCAAGCTGCTCGACTGCGCCGACTGGCTTTCGATTCAGGTGCATCCCAACGACGAGCAGGCCGTTCAACTCGAAGGCCCTGGCCACTTCGGCAAGACCGAGGCCTGGCACATCCTGGAGGCCGAAGCGGGAGCGCAGCTCATCGCCGGAGTGCGGCCCGGCGTCTCGGCGGAAGCGCTGGCGCAGGCCATTCGCACCGGCGCGCTGCTCGAAGTAGTGGCCTATCATCGGGTGCGCGCCGGCGACACAGTCTTCATGCCTGCCGGCACGTTGCATGCCCTCGGCCCCGGCTTGTTCCTGTACGAAGTACAGCAGACCTCGGACATCACCTACCGCGTCTTTGACTGGAACCGGCCTGCCGACGCCGGGCGCGCCCTGCACCTTGAGCAGTCGGTGCTTGTAGCCGATCCCGATGCACGTGGCCAACTTCAACATCTCCCGCCGCTGGCCGCGAACGACCGGCGCTTGCTCGTCATCTGCCAATACTTTCGGCTGGAACTGCTGGTTGCCGAGACGGAAGCACTTGCGCTGGACACGCGCGGTGAGTCGTTCCACGCGCTTACCGTCATCGAAGGCGCTGCTGAAGTTGCAGCGGGCAGCGAGCGCTTGAAGCTGGGACGTTTTGAAAGCGTCGTCGTGCCGGCAGGAATCGGCGCTTACCGTCTTGAGCCGCGCGGCGCGTTTCGCGTGTTGAATGCGTCTGTGCCGAGCAGCGCCTGAGTTCAGCTGCCGGCGCGTTCAAAGGGTTTGCGTTCCGACGGTAACTGCTCAGGCAATAACTTCCGGCTGTTGAGAAGAATCCAAAGACGAGTGCACTGAAAGACTTTCTGCTTCCTACCCTCTAATCTCTGTATGCACGCAAAATATGCCAGCCGCACCCTGGGAAGAAAGAAGAAAGTTATGTCGTGCTGTTCTGGCGATACCTCCCTTTTTTTCATTCGTCGGGGTGCGTCCGCGACTCATGATGCCTGAGCGGAGCCGAAGGGGCGGCACCTTCCCTGACAACCCTTGTGTGCACACTAATCTCTCCCCCGGTTGCAAAATGCCTTAAAAAGTAGGATACTCCTTTCGGTGACGAGGATACGCCTATGGCCGACATACCACTGCGCACGTACCTCCGGCAGATTGATCAGCACATCGAGCAGAAGCAGTTCGATGAGGCGATCTCTCACTGCAAACACATCCTCAGCTACTATCCCAAAAATATCGAGACCTATCGCCTGCTGGGCAAGGCGCTGCTGGAAAAGGGCCGCCACGGCGACGCCGCCGACATCTTTCAGCGTGTGCTCTCCGCCGTGCCCGATGACTTCGTCTCGCACGTCGGTATGGCCATCGTGCGCGAGGATGAAGCCAACCTGGAGGCCGCACTCTGGCACATGGAGCGCGCCTTCGAGAGCAGCCCGTCGAACCCCGCCGTGCAGGAAGAATTGCGCCGGCTATATGGGCGCCGTGACGGCGTGGTGCCGCCCCGGGCACGCCTGACCCGCGGTGGCCTGGCTCGCCTCTATGCACGCGGCGACTTGTTTACGCAGGCCGAGGCCGAGTTGCGCGCAGCCCTGGCCGAAGACCCGGAGCGCCTCGACCTGCGCGCCCTGCTGGCGCGGGTGCTGGCCGAAAACGGCCGGCGTGCCGAAGCCGCCGAAGTGGCCATCGAAGTTCTTCGAAAACTGCCCTATAACCAGGAAGCCAATCGTCTGTTAGTCAGCCTGCTCATCGCCCAGAACCGCGCCGACGAAGCGCGGCCCTATCAACAGCGTTTGAGAGCACTTGACCCTTACGAGCCGCTCACCGACGGACTGCCGGCCACTCCTATACGCGATGAGGCAGTCCGCGTGCCCCTGCTCGTGTATGACCCCGACCGACCCGCTGCCGTCACGCCGGACTGGGCCGAATCGCTCGGCGCCGACATCGAAGCGGTAACGCCGGCGGTGAGCGCCGACGAGCCGGAGTGGTTGCGACCGGCCACCGACCTGCTTTCCGCCCAGACCGGCGCACTGACCGGCGACTTGACCGAAGCCCTCACCGGCGAACTGCCGGAGCCGGGCGAAGTGCCTGAGTGGATGCGTGATATGGAGCCGATCAGCCCTCCGGTCACCGCCGAATTGCCCGACTGGATAAAAGCCACTACCGGCGTGATGGCCAGCCCCTCGCTTGAAGCCGAAGAGCAGCCGAAAAACCTTACTAAACCGACCGGCTGGCTCACCTCGGAGACGGCAGTTACTGCCCTTGGAAAGCCGGCAACGACGCCCCTCGCCGAAGGCGAAATTCCCGACTGGCTAAAGGACCTCGTCCCCCCGCTGCCCTCCAAGCCCGCCGAACCATCCTTCACCGAGATGTTGGGTGAATGGCAGCCAACTGCCCCCCTTGCAGATGAAGGCCCAACGGCGCGCCTGGCGGATGACCTGCCCGACTGGTTGAAGACCGGTGCGCTGGATGTTTCCGCACCGTTGCGCTCTGCTGAAGGTGAGCCGACGCGCCCCCTTGGGTCAGACGAGCCGACGCAGTTGCTGGGTGGAGATGAGCTTCCCGCCTGGCTCAAGAACATCTCGCCGGCGACCGGCGCCGCGTCTACAGAAGACATGCCGGACTGGCTCAAACCGGTGTCCCCGACCGACCTCGACGAACTTCCGCCTTGGCTGGCAACCGTCGGCGGAACCGCCGCAGCCTCCGGCGCTGAAGCCCTTCCCTTGCCCGACTGGTTGCAAGCGGTGCCGCCTGAAAAACCGGCCGCACCGCCCGAAGAGCCGCCGGCAGCGGCCGCCGCAGAAGCGCCCTCGCCTGCCGTTGAATTGCCGGATTTCCTCCAGCCTGCCTCGCCGGAGGCCATTGCGCGCGCCAACGCACCGGTAGATTGGGACTCCTCGCCCACCTTGCCCGACGAAGAAGCTGCGATTGAAGCCGGCGAAGTGCCGGACTGGGTGAAGGCAATGGCCCCCCGCGACTCGGCGCCGGCGATCTCTGCCGCCGACTTGCCGCCCATCGCTCTCGAAGAAGTACCGGATTGGCTGCGTACCCCGCTCGAAGCTGCGCAACCCTCGGTCAAGCCTGTCGGCGAAGCAGTAACGCCCGCCGCCGAGGAAACTTCTACGTCGCCCACTCTGGATGTGCCGGCTTGGGCTGAGCCGGCCCCACCCGGCACTTCGGAAACCATCGCGGGCTGGCTGCAAGCTAAAGACATGCCCGACTGGCTGCGCGAGATGCGTGCCCAGGCGCGCGCCGAAGAACAGGCCGCCGAAGCGGCACCGGTTGAACAACCTATAGCCGACCTCGAACAACCTCTAGGTGAGCCGAATTTGCCGGATTGGCTTACCATCACGCCTGAACAACCTGCTGCTTTGGCCACAGCAGCTTCGGACATCGGTGCACCGAGCGAAGACGACAGCCTGCTGCGCTGGCTGGAGAGCCTGGCCGCGCGTCAGGGTGCCGACCCTGCCGAGCTGATCACCACGCCGGAAGAGCGGGCTGCCTTCCTTGCAGCGCAAGCGCCGCTTCCTGCGGAGTCGGCCATCGCCGAACCGGCGCCGGCTGAGCCGACCGCCGTGGAAGAGATGCCCGACCGGCCGAAGACCATGATGGCTCCGCCCGAGGCTGCGGCTGCGCCGCCGGTTGCGCCTGCGGTGGCCGAGGCGCCTGCGTCACCGGCTTCTGCCATGCCCGATGTGAGCGCGCTGAGCGAAGACGACGCTCTGCGCTGGCTGGAGAGCCTGGCCGCGCGTCAGGGTGCCGACCCTGCCGAGCTGATCACCACGCCGGAAGAGCGGGCTGCCTTCCTTGCAGCGCAAGCGCCGCTTCCTGCGGAGTCGGCCATCGCCGAACCGGCGCCGGCTGAGCCGACCGCCGTGGAAGAGATGCCCGACCGGCCGAAGACCATGATGGCTCCGCCCGAGGCTGCGGCTGCGCCGCCGGTTGCGCCTGCGGTGGCCGAGGCGCCTGCGTCACCGGCTTCTGCCATGCCCGATGTGAGCGCGCTGAGCGAAGACGACGCTCTGCGCTGGCTGGAGAGCCTGGCCGCGCGTCAGGGTGCCGACCCTGCCGAGCTGATCACCACGCCGGAAGAGCGGGCTGCCTTCCTTGCAGCGCAAGCGCCGCTTCCTGCGGAGTCGGCCATCGCCGAACCGGCGCCGGCTGAGCCGACCGCCGTGGAAGAGATGCCCGACCGGCCGAAGACCATGATGGCTCCGCCCGAGGCTGCGGCTGCGCCGCCGGTTGCGCCTGCGGTGGCCGAGGCGCCTGCGTCACCGGCTTCTGCCATGCCCGATGTGAGCGCGCTGAGCGAAGACGACGCTCTGCGCTGGCTGGAGAGCCTGGCCGCGCGCCCGACCCCGATTACAGAGGAGCTGCGGAGCATGGTGGCCGAGCCGGAGTCGCCCCTCGCGGAGGAACCTACGCCTGAGCCGGTCATCGAACCGCCGGACTGGGTCAAAGCGCCGCCGGTTGCTCCCGCGCCGCCTCCAGCCAAACCACCTGCTACTTCAGCTCTAGGCCGCGATGAGCGGCTGGCGCGTCTGGCTGAGCGTTTATCTGCTGCTCGTCGCGCCAGGGAACAGGAGATTGCGGAGCGCATCGAGCGCGAGCGCGCCGAACGCGAAGCCGCCTGGCGCGAAGTCCAGCAGCGCATGGAAGAGCGCCGCGCGCGCCATGTCGAGCTGGGCACCGGCCCCTTGCGCCGCCGCGCCGAGGCGTTCCCCGCCGCCGAGGCCAAGCCTGAAACAACCCCATCGCCCGCTCCCGCGCCGGCTAAGCCGGAGCCTGTCGTTGCCCACCTGCAGTCGGCACGCCTCCCCGCCGATGCGCGCCTGACGCGCCGGCCTCGCAAGTCGCGCAAGTCGGCCTTTGCCGGCCAGACCCACACCGCCGTGCTTGGCCAGGCGCAGACGGCGTTGCAGAGTAACGAGCCGGCTGAAGCGGAGGCGCGCTTCGAGTACCTGATTCGATCGGGTCACAAGCTTGATGAAGTCATTGTGGAACTGGAAGCTTACCTTGCCCGCAACCCCGCTTCGCCGATTTTCCTGCGGCTGCTCGGCGATGCCTACATGCGCGCCGGTCGTTTGCAGAAGGCGCTGGATGCGTATCGCGAAGCGCTGGTGAAGCTGTAAAGCGAATTGCTGAGCAAATGACCGTGGCGCGCTGCGCTTTTGTCGGTGCGCAGTCGAAGGAAGCGTACATCGAGCGATAAATTGCTCTAGGTTCGGTGATCTACCAGGCCTTGAAGGTGACCACAACCTTCCGGGCCTTTTTGTTTTGGCGAGTGTGTACGCAGAACATGTCAGCCGCACCCTAGGAAGAAAAAAGAAAGTTATGTCGTGCTGTTCTGGCGATACATCCCTTTTTTCATTCGTCGGGGTGCGTCTGCGACTCATGATGCCTGAGCGGAGCCGAAGGGGCGGCACGTTCCCTGATAACCTTTGCGTGCACACTTTGGCGATAAGTTTATCCGTGTGCACGCAAAACATGTCAGCCGCACCCTGAGCGGAGCCGAAGGGGCGGCATGTTCCCTGACAACCTTTGCATGCACACGTTTATCCAAATTATCCACGACGAATTGAGTATAATCACGGCCTATGAGCAAACGAGAAGAACTTCGCAAACGACGACAGCGGCAACAACGCCGTAATCAACTAATAACGATCGGAGCGGTGACGGCCGTCGTTCTGCTCTTCGCGGCGGTGCTGATCGGGCCGCGCCTGATTCAGGACATGCAGCCGGTGGGCGAGATTATCACGCCGCCCGAGGCCGATTACTCGCTGGCCGACGGAAAGGCGCTCGGCCCGCGCGATGCGCGCGTAGTCATTCAGGAGTTCTCCGACTTCCAGTGACCGGGCTGCCTGCAATTTGCAACCGGCGCGGGTCGTCGGCTCAAGGACGAGTACATCAATGCAGGCAAGAGCGTCAGGTTGGAGTATTACCACTTCACAGTAGTGGACACCATCGTGGGCGGAAACGAGTCGCGCAATGCGGCCCGCGCCGCCGATTGCGCCGCCGAGCAGGGACGGTTCTGGCGCTATCATGACCTCCTGTTTGCGAACGTGCAGGGCGAGGGCGTCGGCTCGTTCCGCGACGCGCGGCTGCGCGCGATGGCCGAGGCTGCCGGCTTGAACCTGAGTGAGTTCAATGCCTGCTACGACTCCGGTCGCACCGCCGCCTCGGTGGACGCCGATATCAATCGGGCGCGCACGTTGGGCGTCACCGGAACACCCACCATCTTCATCAACGGACAGCGTGTTTCGGCAGATTACAATGCGATCAAAGCACACATAGACCAGTTGCTGGCCTCGCCCTAAACTTGACCCGCAGCCTGCTTCTGCCTACAATCCCGCGCCGATGAACCGAGGTCACACCCTTTGCCCTGGGCTGCGCCGCAGCGCCCTTTCCCCGATTGCCCGGAGCCGACGATGAGTCGGCTCTTTTTTGTCCATGACCAGCCCGCACCTGTCCGGCCTGATGTTCTCTATCTCGAACGCCGCACCGACCTGCCCATCATCGGCGCGGGCGGCAGCCTGTGCCTCGATGTCGCGCTCGAAAAGCTCGACGCCGGCGCGACGCTCGTGCAGCTTTATACCGGCCTGGTGTACTCTGGGCTAAGGCTGGTTCATGACATCAACTTGCATTTGCTCAAAACTCGCTCTGCACGACCACTGACTCAATCACCCAATTGCTCAATCACACAATAACCCAATGCCTAAAGCCCTCCTCTCCGTCCACGACAAAACCGGCCTGGTTGACTTTGCCTGCGGGCTGCACAAGCTGGGCTGGCAGCTCATCGCCTCGGGCGGCACCGCCCGGTTGCTGCGCGAGGCCGGCCTGCCCGTCACCGAAGTCAGCGATTACACCGGCTCGCCCGAAATCCTCGGCGGGCGGGTGAAGACCCTGCACCCGGCCATCCACGGCGGGCTGCTGGCGCGCGCAATCGAGTCGGACCGCGCCGACTTGTTGCGGCTCGGCTTCGACTACATTGACCTGGTGGCCTGCAACCTCTATCCCTTCGAGCAGACCGTTGCCCGGCCCGGCGTGACTCTGGCCGAGGCCATCGAGACCATTGACATCGGCGGCGTCACGCTCGTCCGCGCGGCGGCCAAGAACCACGAGCGTGTGACGCTGATATGTGATCCGCGTGACTACGAGACCGTGCTGCGGGAATTGCAGTCGTCAGGTCGGGTGAGTGACAAGACGCGGCGGTGGCTCGCGGTGAAGGGCTTTGCGCTTACGGCGCACTACGACGCGGCCATCACACAATACCTCGACCCCGATTACCGGTTATCCATCACCGTTTACCCGGTACAGCACCTCCGCTACGGAGAAAATCCTCACCAGAGCGCGACTCTGTACTCGTTCGAGCCGGGTGTCGGGCCGCTCGGCGGCATGGTGCTGCAGGGTAAGGAGCTTTCGTACAACAACCTGCTCGACCTCGACGCCGCGTGGCGCTGCACCGTCAGCTTCACCGCGCCGAGCATCTGCATCGTCAAGCATCTCTCGCCGTGCGGCGTGGCCTCTGCCCCCACGCTGGCCGAAGCGTACCGGGCGGCGTTCGACTGCGACCCGCGTTCGGCCTTCGGCGGCGTCATCGCCGGCAACCGCCCGTTTGACGGCACGGCGGCTGTGGCGCTTGGCGATTTGTTCGTAGAGTGCATTGCTGCGCCGGGCTTCACGGCGGAGGCGCGCGAGATTCTGGCGAGGAAGAAGAACTGCCGGCTGGTGGAGATACCGGCACTGGAGATTCGGCCGCGCTTCGAGTTGCGGACGGTGACGGGCGGGCTGCTCTGGCAGGACGTGGACTTCGGCGACCCGCCGGGGAGCGAGTGGAAGGTGGTGAGCAAGCGCGAGCCGACCGAGGCCGAGTGGGCGGCGCTGCGCTTCGCGTGGGTTGCCTGCCGGCATGTGAAGTCGAACGCCATCGTTTTCGCGAAGGTAGAGGGGCAGGTAGTCGCCACGGTCGGCATCGGCGGCGGGCAGCCCAACCGCGTGGACTGTGTCCGCATCGCCGCGGAGCGCGCGGGCGAGCGGGCGCGCGGCGCGGTCATGGCCTCCGACGCCTTCTTCCCCTTCCCCGACTCCATCGAGGTCGCGGCGCGGGCAGGCATCACCGCGGTCATCCATCCCGGCGGCTCGGTGCGCGACTCGGAGACCGTAGCGGCGGCGGACGCGGCGGGGATGGCGCTGGTGGTCACCGGGGTCAGGCACTTCCGACATTAGCGATTGCGAGCAGCGCGGAGGCGCGCGGAGTTCTTCTTTATCTCTCCGCGTGCTCGGCGATCTCGGTGGTGAAACATCCCTTTTGCAGCGGATTCATCGCTTCTCGCTGCTCTGCTTTCTAATACTTACCTCCCTTCTGAGACCGGCGCCGAGGCTCGCCCTCCGTCGGACGCTCAAACTTCCCTGTTTCGAAAAACCTCAGGTCGCTGCCGGCCATAAAGGCCTCGACCGCATCAGGTCATGCCTTCGGCTGCTCCCACGCCGTCAGCTCATCGAGCGCCTGCATCTCCTCCGCACTGAGCTTTAGCCCGACCGCGCCCAGGCTCTCTGCCAGCTGCGCGGGCGTGTTCGCGCCGATGATGGGCGCGCTCATGTTCGGTTTGGTCAGCAGCCAGCCGAGGGCGATTTGCGCCGGAGTCTTGCCCCGGCTCTTACCGATCTCGTCGAGCTTATCGAGCAGGGCAAAGTTCTTATCGGTCATCAGTTTCTGCACGCCGGCGGCACGCTTGCTCTCCGGCAGCGGCCGGCCGCGCCGGTACTTGCCGGTGAGGAAGCCGCGTCCGAGCGGACTGTAGGGGATGATGCCGAGGCCGTACTTGCGCACCACGGGATACACGTCACGCTCGAACTTCTCACGCTCCACCAGCGACCAGTGCGGCTGGACGGAGACGAATGCGCTCAGGCCGGCGTGCCGCGCGGTGAGCAACGCCTCGACCAGCTCCCAGCCGGAATAGTTCGAGCAGCCGATGTAGCGCACCTTGCCCGCGCGCACCAAATCGTCCAGCGCGCGCAGCGTCTCCTCGATGGGCGTGTTCTCGTCCGGCCAGTGAGTCTGGTACAGGTCAATGTAATCGGTCTGCAACCGGCGCAGCGAGTCCTCGCAGGCCTGAAGGATGTGGGCGCGGCTCAGGCCTTCGCCGTTGGGGCCGTCCCACATGCGCCCGCGCACCTTGGTCGCCAGCACGATGTGGCGGCGGTTGCCTCGGCGCTTCATCCACTCACCGATGATGGTCTCTGCCTCGCCACCGTGCAGGCCCTCGGCCCAGCGCGAGTAGATGTCGGCGGTGTCAAGGAAGTTGCCGCCCGCCTCGAAGAAGGCGTCGAGCACGGCGTATGAGGTGGCCTCGTCCGTCGTCCACTTGAACTGCATGGTGCCGAGACATATTTCCGAAACTTGCAGGCCGGTTTGGCCAAGGTAGCGGTATTCCATGAAGGGTCCTTTCTTTGATCAGGCTTTAGCCCGGACGACCTGCAACAATTCGGCAACCCAGGCGGATTCTTCGGGGGAGAGGTCGGGCCGGGGCGGTGGTCGGCGGTAGTCGAGGATGAGGTCATAACCGGCGCGATCATAGATGGCGCGCAGGGCCGCGCCCAGGTCGAGCGGGACGTCCGGGTCGGGCGCGCGCAGCGGCACGGGAACGACAGGTAGCGGCTCAGACAGGTAGATAGGCCAGATCTCCAGCTGCTCGCGGCGTTTGGCCCGGCTCAGGAAGACGAAGTACGGCGCGTTAGGCAGTTCCACTTCCGGCTCGCAGGGGCGGCGTCCGCCGCGAAGCAGGTCAATCTCCAACAGGTGCACGTTGGTCTGGAGCAGCCTGCGTCGCTTGCGGGCGTAATCCGCCTGAGCCTTGTGCCCGGCGCGTTTGTTGATGGGCGAAAGGATCTCGATGACGGTGACGAGCGACTTGCCGCCGACTTTGACGATTTCGATGCGCTGAAGCCGGAACTCCTCGACGGCAGCGATAAGTCCTGGCGGCGTGATGGCGGGCGGCTGAGGCGTTGCCGGCGCGGCGACGGTGTAGGCTGCGGCGACTTCGCGCAGTTGGTAGAGGGCGACGTCCGGCTTGACGCGCTGCGCCGGCTCCTCGACCGCACGCTCGGCCAGCACCACGTACGGCGCGAGCCGGGCGACGTATTTGGGGCGCAGGCGTGGGTTCAGCTGATTCTGAATCTCCGTTGCCAGGTTGGCATGGAAGCCTTCCCAAACATCCGGCGCTTCGAGATAGGGGTCCATCCCCGGAAACGGTGAGGGCATTTATTTCTCTCCTACCGCGAACACTTCGCGCTCGAAGAAGTAGCGAAAGGGCGGCACGCCGAAGAGCACCTTGCGGGCAACGGCAAAAGCCGCGTTCTCCTTGCGATTCTGCGGCGGCGAATCCAGCCAGGCTCTGACGCGCCGAAAGCCGTTGCGCCGCAGGGTGCGTGCCAGGCTGAACTGGCTCTGCTCGTTGACGTGCACCTCGGCGTTGGCGGCCACGTTGAGCAGGCGCGGGTTGGCCGGGTACTTCGCGCCCTCGCCCATCAGGATGCGCACGGCGCGCACCACCGGGTAAGCGTAGCGGTCGTACCAGACGTTGGGCGCAGTGTGGATGATGACCGCCCCGCCCGGTTTGAGGGCGCGGCGCGCCTCGGCCAGGCAGCGCTCCAGCTCCCACGGATACAGGTGCTCGACCACATCGAAAATCAGCACGCGATCGAAGGTGTTGTCCGGGAAGGGTAGCGCTTTCGCATCGGAGCGAGCCAGCCCCGTCCTGCCCGGCGCGCCTTCGTCCTTCGCCAACAGCTCGCGCGCCAGCCGGAGCGCCGCCGGCGCGTAGTCCACGCCGAACGCAGTCGCGCCGAGCCGCGCGCAGTGCCGCACAATCTCGCCGCGCCCGCAGCCCACGTCCAGCACCGTCATCCCGGCCCGAACGGCAGCCACCTCGAAAGCCGCCGCCAGCCGGCGCGAGAGCCGCTCCCCCTGAGTCTCGGAGAACTCTTCATAGCCTTCGCAGGCGTGGAGGAAGTAGTCCTCGGTGTAGAGGTCGGGAGGGAGGGAGGGTTGATCGGGCATGGGAGCAGCAGAAAGTAGAAAGTAGAAAGTAGAAAGTCATGGCGCTCACTACTTTCCCAGGCTACTTTCTACTGACTACTTTCTTCTGACTACTTTCTACTCTCCGCGATTATACCTTCAGCCTCTGCCGCAGCAGGTCGAGCACAAGGCGCACTTCGGGGAGGTCGAGGCGCGCGGCCACGGCGAAGTAAATCAGCACGCCGGCTGCGCCGGGCAGCAGCACACGCGCGAAGGACTCCAGCCAGCGCGCCGCGAACGGCAGCGCACCGACGACGGCCAGAGTCGCGGCCACGCCAGCCGCCATCACCGCGACGGCCACGACAATGCGGCCCAGCGCCGGCCAGAGGCCCGTGCCGCCGAATCCGCCGATGCGGCGCGAGAGCAATGCGCCGCTGACCAGCGCGTGCGTCAACTGCTTCACCGAGTCGGCCAGCATCAGGCTCAACAGGCCGAGCCATGGCTGCGCAATGATGACCACGACCACGTACACGACCACGCTAAGCACGCCCACGCTCGAAGGCGTGAGGGTATCGCGCCGCGCGTAGAAGGCGGCGATGAGGAGCAGGTCCACCGCCGCAAAGCTCAGGCCGAGCAGAAACCAGCGCAGCACCAGCGCCGTGCTGGCCGTGTCGGCGGGCGTAAAACGCCCTCGCTCGAAGGCCAGTGCCACAATCGGCTCGGCCAGCAGGAACATGCCCACCGTCGCCGGGATGATGAGCACGAGCACCAGCTTCAGGCCCTGCACCAGAGTCGCCTTGAACTCGCCGGTGGTCGCCCGCGCCTGCCGCGCCAGCGTAGGTAGAATTGCCGCCGAGATCGCCACACCGACCAGCCCCAGCGGGAACTGGTACAGATTGGTCGCATAGTTCATCCAGCTCAGGCCGTTTTCGAAGCCGAAGGCCACGCTCAGGCCAAAATAGACCGAGACTTGCGTGACGAGCAGGCTGACCAGGATGGGCACGTAGGCGCGCAGGATGCGGCGCAGGCCGGGATGGCGGAGGGTGAACGCAGGCCGCAGGAAGCGCAGGCCGTCGCGCAGGCCGGGCAATTGCAGCGCCACCTGCAGCACTGCGCCAACGAGCAGGCCAAGCGCCATGGCCGCCTCGCCCCACTGCGCCGCCAGCAGCAGCGAGACCACGACCATGCTCAAGTTGAAGACGGCGCTGGTGAAGGCCGGCAGCGTGAAGCGCCGGAGCGCGTAGAGCAGGCCGGTGAGGATGCCGGACAGGCTGAGGAAGACCACCGCCGGCAGTGTGATGCGTACCAGCGACGTGGCCGCAGCGATGGCCTCCGGCGAGGTCTGCTCGCCGACGAGGCCACCAATGAAGGCGAACACACCGATGACCTGCGGCGCGAACCATACCAGCCCGGCCGTCAGCGCCGCGATGACGGCAGTTGCCAGCGAGAGCAGGACGCTGGCGAGCCGCCACAACTCGGCGCGCCGTTCCTCCGCCGTATAGTCGCTGAAGGCCGGCACCAGCGCCGAGTTCACCAGGCCGCCGGTCACCAACTCATAAATTTGCAGAGGGATGGTGAGGGCGAGATTGAGCGCATCCACCTGTGGCCCTGCGCCGAACAGCCAGGCTTTGACGAACTCGCGGACGAAGCCTAGGCCGCGACTGGCCACGTTGCCGACCGCAATAATGGAGGCATTACGCGCCAGCCCGCGCGCTTCCGCCGTCTGCGGTTCGGTGGTAATGGAGTCCACGCGGGGATTGTAATCTACGTCGCTCGTCCCCATCTCCCTCTGGGAGAGGGGCTAGGGGTGAGGGAACCTACGCCGCTCGCCCCAGCGCCTTGCGAGTCGCGGCGGGGTCGTCCGTCAGGACGGCGTCGAAGCCGAGCAGGCGATAGAGCCACAGGCGCGAGTCGGGTGTGGGGTCGAGGGGGCAGGCCAGGCCGCCGCGCGCGTGCGCCAGCCGGACTCTAGATTTATGGCGCTTCCGCCGGTTCGGGAGCGGGCACAGGCGGCACGGATGCCGGAAGCCGGCGGCGCACCGGGAATATCTCGAGGCCAAAACGCTCATGGATCAGCCCCCAGATTCCCTGCGGTGCGACCAGCATCATCACCACCGCAATCACGCCCAAGAGGATAAGCGACCAGCCGCCGAAGCCGGCCAGATACTCGCGGATGAAAAAGAAAACCAGCGCGCCGACGATCGGCCCTTCCACCGTGCCGATGCCGCCGATGACGACGATGAAGATCATGAACGCCGTCCACTGCACCGAGAAGGCGGCGTCCGGCGTGATGCGCAGCACATTGAGGTAGATCAGCGCGCCGATGACGCCGGTGCCGAAAGCGCATAGGACGTACACCAGCCACTTGATGCCGTTGACGTTCACCCCCAGACTGGCCGCCGCCGTCTCCGAATCGCGGATGGCCGTCAGCCCCAGCCCGATGCGCGAGCGCATGAGGCCATACACCAGGGCAATCGAGCCGGCGCCGAGGGCGACCGCCAGCCAGTACGTCAGGTCTTCACGCAGCCCACGCTCCAGCGCGCCGGCAGCGGCCAGTGTGCGCCCCAACCCGCCCTTGAGCCAGTCCGTGCTGCCGGCGACCAGCAGTCGAAAGACTTCGGCTACGACCCACGTGCCGATGGCAAAATAGCCGGCGCGCAAACGAAAGACCAGAGCGGCGGTGGGCAGCGAGACCGCAGCGGTGAACAGCCCGGCGAGGAACACCGCAAGGAAGAGATTGATGCCGAGGTCATCGGCAAAGACGATCAGGGCGTAACCGCCCAGCCCAATCCAGGCTTGCTGCCCGACCGAAACCAGGCCGGTGTAACCGGCGAGCAGGTTCCACAACTGTGCCAGCGCCAACAGACTGATGAATTCCACCAGTGTCCGCATCAGGCTGGAGGACCCCCACAGCGGTACGGAGAGCAGTGCTGCCAGGCTGAGCAGGGCAAAAGCGATTCGTGGCGCGTTCATACGTCCCGGGTGCGGGCGAACAGGCCGGTGGGCCGAAAGGCCAGCACGAGCAAGGTGACGATGTGCCCGGCCAGCTGAAACCAGGCGGGGTTGAACTGCGCGCCCACCGTCTGCGCCACGCCGAGCAACATACCGCCGAGCAGCGTGCCCCACAAACTTCCCAGCCCGCCGATGATCACCGTCTCGAAGGCGAAGATCAATCGCGCCGGCCCGTCGGTCGGGGCGAAGTTGGTGCGAACACCGAGCAACACGCCGGCGACGGCCACGACGGCCAGCGAGAGGCCCATGGCCAGCGCGTAGATGCGGCGGCTGTCAATGCCCATCAGCTCCGCCGTGTCGGGGTCATCCGAGGTGGCGCGGAAAGCGCGCCCCAGCATAGTGTTCGAGAAAAACCATTGCAACGCCAGCAGGACGCACACGGCCACGATAAAGGTGAGGAGGGGCGCGAGGCCAATCGCCACCCCACCCACTTCGAAGCTGGCCGTTTCGATCGCTCCGGCGTCGAGGCCGCGGCTGTCGGCGGTGAAGAGGAGCAGCAGGATGTTCTGCAGCATAACAGAAAGCCCAAAGGTGATGAGCAGCGGCGGCATCAGCCCTCTGCCCAGCGTGCGGTTGAGCAGGCCGAGCTGCATCAGCAGCCCAAGCGCGAACATCAGCGGCACGACGACGACCAGGCTGAGATAGGGCGACACGCCGAGCAACTGCCCGGCCAGCAGCGCCAGATACGCTGCGACGACGATGAAATCGCCATGCGCCAGGTTGACCAACCGCATCACACCGAAGATCAGCGACAGCCCGGTGCCATACAGCGCGTACAACCCGCCGAGGAGAATGCCCTGAACGATGATGTTAACCCATTGCATCTTCGTAAAGGAATGACTGATGACTAAAGACTGATGATTGGTCAGCCTTCAGTCTTCAATCTTTAGTCTTCATTCGTTCATCATGCTGCCATCCCAAAATACGCCCTCGAAATCGCCTCATGGCTGAAGTCGGCCGGTCGGCCCTGCGCGCTGACCCGTCCTTCGAGCAGACAGTATACATGGTCGGCCACCTGCAACGCACGCGAGACGTCCTGCTCCACGATCACCACCGTCGTGCCCGTCTCGGCGATGACCTTCACAACGCGATACAACTCCTTCACGACCAGCGGGGCGAGGCCGAGCGAGATCTCGTCCATCAAAATCAGATCAGGGTTATTCATCAGCGCCCGACCGATGGCCAGCATCTGTTGCTGCCCGCCGGACAGGTCTACGCCGGCAACGCGGGCGCGCTCACCCAGGATGGGGAACAGATCGTAAATCGCCCGCAGGTTCCATGGCCCGCTGCGCCGCGTATAGGCCCCCAGCATGAGATTTTCCTCCACTGTCAGGCTGGGGAAGATTTTGCGGCCTTCCGGCACGAGCGAGATGCCGTGCCGGGCGAGCACGTGCGCCGGCTGGCCGACGATAGACCGGCCGCGATACTCGATCTGGCCGCGCCGCGGGGTGAGCGCCCCGGCGATGGTTCGTAGCAGCGTAGTCTTACCGGCGCCGTTCGCGCCGATAATGGCCACCGTCTCGCCGGCGGGCACCTCCAGGCTGACGCCGAACAGGGCCTGAAACTCGCCGTAGAAGACTTCGACCTCGCGGACGGTCAACGCGTTCATCCGGTCATTCCACGCCGAGATAAATCTCCTGAAACGCCTGGCTCGCCAGAACTTCCCGCGGCAGGCCCTCTGCCAGCTTGGAGCCGAAGTTCATCGCCAGCACACGGTCCACCGCCGAGGCCAGGGCATGCACGATATGTTCGATCCAAATCAGAGTGACTCCACGCCGGCGGATAGCGGCAATGATCTTCAGCAGCTCCTGTACTTCCGGCTCAGTCAGCCCGCCGCCGACCTCGTCGAGCAGCAACAGCCTGGGCCGGGTGGCCAACGCACGGGCCAGCTCCAGTCGCTTGCGGTCCAACAGCCGCAGTTTGCCCGCCAGCACGTCGCGCTTGTCCAGCAGGCCGGTGAGTTCGAGCACTTCGCGGCACACCGCCGCAG
This sequence comes from Anaerolineales bacterium, assembly GCA_033577755.1. Lineage (GTDB taxonomy): Bacteria > Chloroflexota > Anaerolineae > Anaerolineales > UBA6663 > JANWXR01. Next base: position 28,810 of record JAVQXV010000003.1, on the reverse strand, counting down.
CCTCGCGCTTGCCGACCGGCTTATGTCCGTACATCGCGCCGACGAGCACGTTTTCGTACACACTCATCCCCACAAACGGGCGCGGGATCTGGTACGTGCGACCGATGCCGAGCCGGCTGCGCCGGTGTGCGGGCAGAGCGGTGATGTCCTGCCCGTCCAACAGCACGCGGCCCGAAGTTGGCGGCACATCTCCGCTGATCACGTTAAGGGTCGTTGTCTTGCCCGCCCCGTTCGGGCCGAGGATGCCTAGCGCCTCGCCCGCCTCCAGGCTGAACGACAGCCGGTTCAGGATCAACAGCCCACCGATGGCCTTAGAGATATCACGAAGCTCGAGCAGCGGCATGAGGGCGATACCGGGCCAACACGAGTCGGCCGGCTATTCCCGCTCCAGCACGAAGTCGTAATGAACGGTGTAGAACGGCGCGGTCACCCCCAATTTTTCCGCCTCGGCGGGCGACTCGTGGCGGACGAAGGGCACCACGAGCGAGCTACGCACGCCGAACACCGCGTCCGAGTCGAGATACTCATCATCGTCGGCGAACAGTTCGGTGGTGATGGATTTGAAGCCATCTGCGCTGACGATAAAGTGGATGTGGGCCGGACGATAGGGATGCCGCCCTGTGGCCCGCAGCATCCGGCCCACCGGCCCGTCGTGGGGAATGGGATAGGACGAAGGCCGCACGGTGCGGAAGATATAGCGGCCTTCAGAGTCCGTACGGAACTTGCCGCGCAGATTCATGTCCTGCCCCGGCAGTTGAACATCATAGAAGCCCTCGCCCGAGGCCTGCCAGACGTCCAGCAGCGCGCCGGCAATCGGATTGCCCTGCGCATCGAGCACCCGCCCGGAGACGATGGTCGGCTCGCCGGGCGTGCCGCTCACGGCGATGTTGCTCAGCGCCGGCAGCTCGCGCGCGCCCTCACGATAGAACGGCCCGAGGATCGTGTACTCCGTGACGCCCGGCGGCTGGCGGTGATTGATCAGGTCTTTGAGCGTGGTGACTCCGAGCGTATCCGAGAGCAGGATGAATTCCTGCCGCTTGTCGTCGCACATCTGGCCGGTGGCGGTGAGGAACTGAATCCCCGCCATCCATTCAGCCTCGGTCAGATTCACCTCGCGGACGAAGGCGTGCAGATGTCTGACCAGGCTGCCGAGGATTTCCCGGAGTCGCGGGTCGGGCGTGTTGGCGAACGTCGCCAGCACGGCGTCGGTGAGGTTGGCCTCGGACAAGTTCCGCATAACGTCTCCAGACACGCGGGCCGTGCCGGTCAAGGCGCCTGTTGAGGCGCCTCCCGGAGGCGCGCTCAACCTAGCCATCGGTCTTATCTCGGAAAACGGCAAACATGTGGATGATTACGGCCACGCCTTCGGCTGCGTCGTCCCTCCCACCGGGATGTTGCTGGCCGTCGCGTTCGAAGTGATCACCAGGTCAAAGGGGTGCTTCGAGCCTTTCACCCACTGTCCGCCGACCAGCGGGGTCTTGGCCACGTTGGGCACCGGCCCGCTGCCCCACGCCACCGTGCCGACGATGGTCTCGAGTCGAGTCGCCTTGATGGCGTCGCGGATGGCAGCCTTGTCATCCACATTCGTCGTGCGCTTGAGGACGTCGGCAGCCACCTCGAACAGCGCATGCACGAAACCGATGGGCTGAGTCCACTGCTTCTTGGTCTCGTTCTCGTAAGCGTTGGCCAGCTCGGCGGCGCTCGCTCCGGTGAGCGACGACTTGAACGGGTGGCTGGGCGTCCACCAAATCTCGGTCGTCAGTCCCTCGCCAAGATTGTTGCTGATGGATTCAACCACCGACGGGAACAGCGCAGCCTTGCCCACGGTGAAGAACTTGGGCTTGAAACCTTGCTGACTGGCCTGGGTGAGGAACGTGCCCAGGTCGGGCGGGATCATCACGCCGGTGACGATCTCCACCCCGGCCTGCTTGAACTGCGCGATCTCGGCGGAGAAATCGTCCTTGAGATTTTCGTAGCGGCCCGGGTCCACCACGGTGTAGCCGGCCGCTTTCAAGGCCGGCGGGAAGCCCACCTCCGGGCTGCTCCACGCCAGGCCGTCGCCGTCGTTGGGCCACAGCCCGCCGACGACTTTGTTCGTCTCCAGCGAACCCCACAGGTTGAGGAACACGCCGATGATGTCCTCCAGCCCCCAGAAGAAGTGATAGGTCCACTGGAACTCGGTCTGGCCGGGCACGCCGCCACGCCCGATGAACCACGGCTGCCACGGGGCGACGGTGGAGATGCACGGCACGCCGTTGGCCTCGCACTGGTCGGAGACCGGGTTGGTCGTCTCCGGCGTCGAGGCGACAACCATCAGGTCAATCTCATCCTTGAGAATCAGGTCGGCGGCGACTTCGGCGGCGCGGTTCGGATCGGACTGTGTATCCTTGGTGAGGATCTCAATCGGATGAGTCCGGCCCGCGATGCTCAGGCCGCCTTCGAACGCCTTGCGGATGCCGCTCAGGATGAAATTATCGGCCTCACCGAAGGCGGCGATGGGGCCGGTCTGCGGGCTGACGTACCCAATCTTGACCGTCCGGCCCGTGGCCGCGGTGGGCGTGACGGCCGGCGCGCACGCTGCCAGCGCCCATGCCGCCGAACCGGCAGCCGAAAGCCGCAGGAACTGGCGGCGGGTAAGGGATTGACGTTTCTTCATAATCTCTCCTCCATGATGAGACAGCTAGATGGTGTGGATGACAAACAGCGACAATTCGTCCTCCGGCCAGGGCGTGGGCTGGATTCGCTCGATATCCAGCCCACGGTATTGGCCGGAGAAGAAGACCAGCGGGCGTCCATCGCGCCAGTCCAGATACTCGACCTGCCCGATATAGAGCGTGTGATCGCCGCCGGGGTGCGCCTCCACGACTCGGCACACCAGATGCGCCAGCGCTCCCTCGATCAACGGCATCTCGTGTTTGCGGATGAAATTCACCGTCAGCCCTTCCACCCGGCGCCCGGCGAAGTGGTTGCTGTGCTTCTCCTGCCCTTCCGCCAGGATGCTGACACCATAGCGCCCGGTGACGGGCAGCAGCCGGTGGATATTGGCCCGGTTGTCTATCGAAACCAACACCAGCGGCGGATCGAGCGAGACCGAGACGAAAGCGTTGGCCGTCATGCCGTGCGTCCGGCCCTCATGCTCGGTGGTAATGATGGTGACGCCGGTGGCGAAGCGGCCCAGCGTGTTACGAAAGTCGCGTGGGCTGAACGCGGCGCTCATCAGCTCAGTCTTCTCCTCTCTCGCACCGCAAGCCGGAGCGAGGAAGATCGGCAAGACGCCAGGCTCATGACCGGCGGCCGTTCAGGTTCTTCATCAGCACGTTCACATCATCCGGGTTGATCAGGTCGGGCACTGTCCAGCCGTCGAGGTCGTACTCGGCCATGCACTGTTCGGCAAAGCCCTTGTACTTTGCCGTCTGGCCCATGGCCTCGGCCACCAACAGTGTCTCGAAGCGAATGCTCTCGTGGTTGCCGAAGTAGTTGCGCTCGTACAGCTCATGCCGGCCGCCAAACTCGGTGCCGACGGCATCCCACAGCAGCTTCATCAGCTTGATGCGTGCCTCGGCGGTGTAGCCGTTGGAGCCGCGCACATACTGATCGAGGTACGGACGGATCTCCGGGGTCTTCAGATCGAGCACACTCGACGGCAGGTAGATCAACGCGCTGGCCAAGGTGTTCTGGATGATCTCCTTGATCCTGGGATAGGCCATGCTCGACATCACGCGGTACGCCAGGCCGTAATCGAGGTTGGGCGACACATAGCCGGGCGTCCACGGCGTAGTGGCGCGCGCCATAGCATCAGATAAGCCCCAGAACAGGTTGCGCCAGGCCAGCACCTCGCCCACCTGCGCCTGCACACCGCGAAAGTCCTTGGCCCCGGTGGCCTCGACGGCCTTGAGCAGCAGGCCGGCGATGAAATCGAGCTTGACGGCCAGCCGGGTGCAGCCCTGGAACATGAAGCGCGGCAGGAAGCCGGAGCGCGGGAAGAAGTTGTTGACCTTCTCGATATCGCCATAGGCAAAGACGTTCTCCCACGGCACAAAGACGTTGTCGAAGACGATGATCGAGTCGTTCTCGTCCACGCGGCTGGAAAGCGGGTAATCAAACGGGCTGCCGGTCGCGCTGGCCTGCAGTTCGTAAGACGGACGGCAGAACAGCTTGACGCCGGGCGCATCGTTGGGCACGATGCAGACGAAGGCGAAGGGTTTGGTCTTGATGGGCAGCGCGCCATTGTTGGCGATGAAGTTGTAGTGCGTCAGAGCGGAGGTCGTCGCCACCACCTTCGCGCCGCTGACGATCAGCCCGCCGTCGGTCTCGCGGGTGACGTGCATATACACGTCCTGCACTTCGTCCAGCGGTCTATGGCGGTCCACCGGCGGGTTGACGATGGCGTGATTGACGAAGGACACCTCCTCCTGAACCTTCTTGTACCAGTTGCGGGCATTGGCCTCGAACGGCTCGTAGAAGGCGGAGTTCGCGCCCAGGGTGGCCAGGAAGGCGGCCTTGTAATCAGGGCTGCGGCCCATCCAGCCGTAGGTGATGCGCGCCCACTCCGCGATCGCATCGCGTGCACCGACCAATTCCTCCGCGCTGCGCGGCGCCCGGTAAAAGCGGTGGGTGAAACCGCCGTTGCCGGTATCGGTCTCCGTGGTGAGCGTGTCCTTGCGCGCCGGGTCGTGTAGTGCGTCATACAGACGAGCCAGCATCCGCACCGTGTTGCGGAATGCCGGATGGGTAGTGACGTCCTTCACCCGTTCTCCATAAATCCAGATCTCACGACCGTCGCGCAGGCTTTCGATGTACTCCGCGCCGGTGAACGGCCGGGACCGAGTGAGTGTTGGAGTGGAAGTTTCGACAGACATATTCCTTCTTCCTCTCATCAAATGGCCGGCAACTCGAAGCCCGATTTCGCTACGACATAGTCGCGCGACTCGTAGGCCTGCCGGCGGATGCTGTTCAGATCCACATTCAACAACTGGCCGTTGCGCTTGAGCGCCTTGCCGGCCACAAAGACCGAATCCACATTGCTGGTATCCATCCCCCACACCACCGCGCCGATGGGGTCGTTGATCGGGAAAACGTTGGGCCTGTCCGTACGGAGCATGATGAGATCGGCCTCTTTGCCGGGGGTCAACGTTCCGATCTTGTCGGCCAGCCCGTTGGCCCGCGCGCCCTCGATGGTGGCAAATTCGAGCACGTCGCGGCTGGTGAGGAACGGCGGCAGGTTCTCCTCGCCGGCCAGCTTCCGTTCGAAGAGCAAGGCATGCTGCAGCGAGATGATCGCGCGCATTTGGGTGAACATATCGTTGGGCACGTTCGTCTCCACGTCCACGCTCAGGCTGGGCCGCAGGCCGCGATCCAAAAATCTCTGCGTGGGCACCATGCCGTGCCCCATCATCATCTCCACCGGCGCTGCCAGCGACACGGACGCGCCGGAGTCCACGATCATCTGGATTTCTTCGTCGCTCAACGTGGTGCAGTGGATAAAGGTGGTGTCAGGGCCATAGATGCCGGTCTTGCCCACTTCACCCACCTTGCCGTGCCGGCCGAACGTGCCCACGCCGACATGCGTGGTGATACGCGCGTCCACCTCGCGCGCCAGCCTCCAGTCGGCCAGGTTGCCCTCGAGCGAGTTGAACTCTGGCCCAAAGATTGCCAGTCCCAATGTGAGCAGCTGGTCCTTGGACGAGAAATATTTCTTGGCCGTCTGGCGGAACCATTCGGGATGTTCCGGCTTGGGCGGCTCGTACCATACCGGCCCATAGGCAAAGACGGCGCGCAGCCCCGAGTCTTGCAGCGCCTGAATGGCGGCGTCGGTGTATTCCGGGTTGGCCTGAATGTGCGACCAGTCGAGCACGGTCGTGATCCCGGCGTCAATCAGGCCCAGCGTGCTCACCCGGTTGGCGATATACACATCCTGTGGGCGGTAGGCCGGTGCCAGCTTGTTCAACACAAAGGCCAGATAGCTCCGCTCGCCCTCCAGCGGAATGTCCACGCCGATGTTGCGCAGAATCCCCTCCCACAAGTGCCGGTGCGTATCCACAAAGCCCGGCATCACGATCGTATCGGTGGCGTCAATGACCTCAGCATCTGCAGCTTCTAGGTTCGGCCCTACCGCAGCGATTTTAGTGCCCTCGATTAAGACATCGGCCTTGTGAAAATTGCCGATCTTCGGGTCAAGTGTAAGGACGCAACCGCCCTTCAACAATGTTCGTTTGGCTGTCATGGCGTCGTTCTCCTTGTTGGGGGTGAGGGGTTAGTGCGGCTCCTGCTCCAGATAGGTTGTCCAGTCTCTTTCAAAGCGAAACACCTCCTTGGCAGGCGGCAACGGGGCCTGGGTTTCGATCCAGCGCACCGGCTCGTCGCCGACGTTGGCAAAACTGTGGATACAGCCGACCCCGGTCCAGATCACGTCGCCCGGGCCGAGGTCATAAGTCCGGCCATCGGCGGTAGCGCGCACCCGGCCGCTCACGATGTAGTAGGACTCCTCGAAGGTATGGTCATGCGGATCGATCTTCGCGCCGGGTTGATACTGGATGAGGAAGAGCGACTGGTGGACGGCGCCGAAGGAACGATCCACGAACATCTTGATGGCCACTCCGGTGATGGGGTTGAAGCCCTCCATCTGGGACGGCCCGCCGGGCCGGGGCAGCTGGGCCTCGTCGAAGTAGCCAAGCAGCGGAGCATCGGCGGTGGGGGCGGCGCCCTGCCGGGGCGGCTCGCCGGGCACGAAGAACGTATCGCGGCCATAGTCGGCCGGCCGTGGCTGCGGGGCCTGCATCTCCAGCCAGCGCGCAGGCCGCTCCCCGACGTTGCGCCAGCTGTGGGGCACGCCGGTGCTGATCAGCCCATAATGACCGGGGCCGAGCGCATAGGCACGCTCACCGATCTGCACCAGGACATTCCCTTCCAGAATGTAGAAACTCTCCTCGAAGGAGTGCAGATGCGGCTGGATGACGCCCGCCGCCTCCAGCAGACAAATCCCCACGCCCATGTGCACCGAGCCACTTGCTCGATCCACGTAGGTCATCCGCCGGAAGCCGGCGCTGCGATTCCGGTACAACTCCGGCGTACGGGCCATTACCGGGTCAAGGTGGGTGACGAAATGCATGGCAGCCTCGTAGCCTGAACGCGATGGCGATATCGCCGACACGAACCGCTTCTATTTCATCATGCGCCCGCCATCCACGCGCAAGTTGACGCCGGTCACGCCGCGATTTTCGAGCAGGAAGACGGTGGCATGCACAACATCCTCAATGGTCACCAGCCGGCCCAAAGCCGTGCGCGCCCGGAGGTTCTCGAGCACTTCGCGGGGCTTGTTGGCCCAGGCCGGCGTATCGCCGACCTGGCCGGGATGAATGGCGTTGACTCGAATGGGCGAAAGCTCGAGGGCGAGCGTGTTCACCAGCGCCGACACCCCGCCGTTGACGGTGGTGACGGTGGTCGAGCCGGGATACGGCTGATCGCGCGCCAGCCCGCCGAACAACACGATGGAACCGTCCTGCCGCATGCGCGGCGCCAGGACATGGACGACCTCGGTATAGCCGACAAGTTTCAGGGTGACCAGCTTCAGCGCCGCGTCAATGTTGTAATTGCGCACAGTGTTGTCGTCACGGTCAATGGCCAGCAGCGCCAGATGCAGCACGTCGTCCACACCCGCCAGCGCTTCCGCAATTTCGTGTGGCCGGGTCAGATCAACGCTCAGGCCGGTGCACGGGCCGCCCACTTCACGCGCGGCAGCGCGGGCGCGCTCCAGGTCACGCCCGGTGACGATGACGGGGTTGCCCTTTAGAGCGTAGTGCCGAGCGAGCCGCTTGCCGATTTCGCTGGTGCCGCCCACAATCACCACGGTGCCGGGGTTACTCATGCGAATGGCCCTCTTTCTGCAATGCGTTTTCCAGATAAGTCCAGTCGCGGCGGAAACGGTAGGAATACCGACGCGGCGGTTGCGGCGCCTGAGTCTCCAGCCAGCGCACCAGGCCATCGGTCACGTTGCGGAATTCATGGATGCATCCCACTCCGGCCCAGGCGATGTCCCCCGGCTTGAGACGGTAGCTCTGCCCGTCGAATTTCGCCTCCACCTCCCCTTCCAGGATCAGGTACGTCTCCTCGAAGGGATGGTCATGCGCCCCGGCCAGGCCGGCCGGCTCATACTGCACCATAAACATCGTCGCCAGTTGCGCGCCCAGGTCGCTATCCACCATCATCTTCACGGTGATGCCGCTGTAGACCAGCAGGGCCGTACGCATACTGGCCGACACCGCCAGCCGATCCTGGGTCTGCTTGCCCGGATCCATGTTCTCAGGGGAGATGTGGCCGAAGGAGCGGGTGCGCGGGTCGCGGGGGTCCACCGGACGAGGGGTGCGGCCTGCCGGCAGATGGGCCACAGCGAAGGTGTCGCCGGCGCCCTCCAGGCGCGGCTGCGGGGCGAGCATCTCGGCCCAGCGCGCCGGGGCGTCGCTGTCGTTGCGAAAGCGGTGCGGCGCGGCGACCGGCACAAACCCGTAATCACCCGGCACGAGCGCATAGGCGCCGTCGTCCGTTTCACAGATGAGGCGGCCTTCAAGCACGTAAAAGCTCTCCTCGAAGGAATGCAGGTGTGTATCAATGACGCCGCCCGGCGCAAGCTCGCAGAGGTTGAACTCTTGATGGACGGAACCGGCCGCACCGTTGACGACCGACCAGCGGCGGAAGCCGCGACTCAGCCGGGCGAAGGCGTTCGGCACCTGATAATCTGCCTGTTCAGCGGTACACACAAGATGTCTGGATGGCATTGCTTACTCCAAAAGATGCAACGGCTCTTCGAGAGCCTCGACCAGCGTCTGTAAGAACTGCGCCGCGCGCGCGCCATCGGCCACGCGGTGATCGCACGAGAGCGTGAGCGTCAGCATTGGCAGCACAGCGGGGTGACCGTTCACCGGCACTACGCGGTCGGCGATGCGGCCAACGGCGAGGATGGCGGCCTGCGGCGGGTTGACGATGGCGTTGAAGGCATCCACGCCATACATGCCGAGGTTGCTGAGGGTGAAGGTGCCGCCGGACAGCTCGTCCGGGGACAGCCGGCCGGCCTGCGCGCGCTCGATCAGCGAGCGGCGGCGCGCCGCCAGCTGCTCCAGCGTTTGCCCATCGGCGTTGTGAATCACGGGAACGATCAGCCCCTCCTCGACCGCCACGGCCAGCCCGATGTTGATTTCGCGATTGAGCACGACGGTCCCGTTCCGCCAAGCCGCGTTAAGCCGTGGATGCCGGCGCAGCGCATAGGCGAGGACCTTCACCAGCAGGTCGGTGTACGTGATCTTCTCGGCGCTGCGCTTCTGGGCGTGCTCGCGCCACACCTTGAGGCGTGTCGCATCCACCTCGCGCATGAGGTAGAAGTGTGGCGTGGCCGTCCAGGCCTGAGATAGCCGCTCGACCATGACGCGCCACATTCGGCTGAGGGCAAGCGCTTCGGCGGCCTCCGGTACGACTTCACGCTCTAAACGCGCCGGTGGCGCTTCGACGGGTGGCGGCGCAGCCGCCAGGACATCCGCCGCCAGCACCGCGCCATCCGGCCCGCTGCCTGTCAGGGCGTGCAAATCCAGTCCGCGCTCCTGCGCCAGCCGCCGGGCTTTAGGCGAGGCCGGCACGCGGCCGGGGTTCGTATTCGTCCGCTGTGCGCTCTGCGCAGCGATGAAGGCCAGCACATCTTCCTTGTGCACGCGTCCCCCTTCGGGTTTGATCTGCGCCAGATCCAGCCCATGCTCACGGGCGATGCGCGCCGCGACCGGCGTAGCCGTAACACCGGCTGAGGCGCCCCGCGGAGCTGCTTCTCCCCGCGCCGCTTCGCCCGGCGCCGCAATCACGGCGATGCGCTGCCCGACCGGGATCACGTCGCCGGGACGGGCGGTCACCTCCATCAGGATACCGCTCGCCGGGGCTTCGACTTCCACGACGGTTTTGTCGGTCTCCACCTCCATCAACGGCTCACCCTTGGTCACCGTCTCGCCGGGCGCCTTGAGCCATTTCAGGAGTGTGCCGGTCTCCTGCGCCATGCCCAGCGCGGGCATCACCACGTCTTTCGCCATGACCGCCTCAGGTCACTCGCGACCCTCACCGTTCACGGTCACTTTACCCGCGCTTTGGCCTTCGAGCCGCTCCGGTTTCGCCCATTCGTCCGCGCCGGCTTATCGGGCAACCCCGCCCCGCCATAGTTCACGCCGGTGTAATCAATATTCTTATGCGACTGCGTCTCGCGCGTGCTGGGAAGCGGGCCGGTGGCGGCGTAATACTTGATCCCCGCCACCATCAGCTCCTCGGCAGGGAAGCGAGTGATCACCTCGCAACCGTCTTTGGTCACCACCAGCTGCTCTTCGATGCGCGCCGCCGACCAGCCATCGGAAGCGGGCCAGTAGGTTTCCAGCGCGAAGACCATGCCCTCACGGATCTCCTCCGGGCTATCAAACGAGACGAGGCGGCTGAAGACCGGCTTCTCCCAGATGGCCAGCCCGACCCCGTGGCCGTACTGCAATGCGAATGCGACTTCTTCGTTCGGCAGGCCGAACTCCTGCGCCTTCGGCCAGAGCTTAACCACGTCGGCGGTGGTGACGCCGGGCCGGATGGCGTTGATGGCCGCGTCGAGGTAGTAGCGGCAGCGCTTGTACGCATCAATCTGCGAGCGCGAGGCGCTGCCAACCGCCAGCGTGCGGTAATAGCAAGTGCGGTAGCCCATATAGCTGTGCAGGATGTCGTAAAAGGCCAGGTCGCCCGGTCTCAGGTAACGGTCGCTGAAAATGTGCGGATGCGGGTTGCAGCGCTCGCCGGAGATGGCATTCACGCCCTCCACGTGCTCAGAGCCCATGCTGTACAGCACCTTGTTCACCAGCGCGACGCACTCGTTCTCGCGCACGCCGGGACGCATAAAGCGATACAGCTCTTCATAGGCGGCGTCCACCATCATGCAGGCCATGGTCAGCAGGGTGATCTCGTCCTGCGTTTTGATGACGCGCGCCTCCTGCATCAACTGCTGGCCATCCACTACGTTAAGCCCTTCTTTTTGTAGGGCGAACAGCACCGGCGGCTCGACCACGTCCACGCCGAGCGGCTCCCGATGCAGGCCGCGCTCCTCCAGCTCGACGCGAATCTTGCGCGCCACGTCCTCGGCGCGCCCGGCGGCGGGGGGCATCGCGCCGCGCAGGGTGGAGATGCCGGCGCGTGAGTGGCCCTTCTTGAACCACGGGCAGTACATCTCATGATGTTTGGCCGCCACGCCGAAATCCCAGTTGATCGGCTCGTCATTCTGCGGCAACAGGCAGAAGCGCCCCAGTTTATCAATTGCCCAGGTGCCGATGGTGGTGTTGGTGATGTAGCGGATGTTGTTCATGTCGAAGCACAGCAGGGCGCCAAGCTCCGACTCCTGAAGCAGCTTTTTGATGCGCGCCAGCCGCTCGCGGCGCAGACGGTCGAAGTTGACGCGCTCCTCCCAGTCCACGCCCATCGTGCCGAAAGTTTTGATTGGCATAGGCCCTCCGTGTTGCGTAATAGGTATGACTCCGCGCAGCAGCAGGCCGTACCGACGACATGCGCGCTGCCCACTAGCGCTTCCCGCACAACGTCTTCGCCAGCTCCACCACCTGCGGAACGCTTGGGATGGTGAGATCCTCCAGTACCGGTGAAAACGGGATCGGCACGTTCATGGCGCCGAGGCGCTTCACCGGCGCATCGAGATAATAAAAGGCGCCGTCGGCGATCACCGAGGCCAGTTCGGCGGTGACCCCGTACTGCTCGTATCCCTCGTCAATGACGATGACGCGGCCGGTCTTTTTGGCTGAGTTGATCAAGGTGTCTTTATCCAGCGGCACCAGCGTGCGCGGGTCCACCACCTCGGCGCTTAGGCCGATCTCGGCCAACTGCGCCGCTGCCTCCAGCGCAACGTGCACCATGCTGCTCGTCGCCACCAGCGTGAGGTCGCTGCCGACGCGCTTCACATCCGCCACGCCAAGCGGCACGAGATATTCTTCCGCCGGCACCGGCCCCTTGACCGTCCTGTACATCATCTTGTCTTCGAGCACGATCACAGGATTGTCGTCGCGAATGGCGCTCTTCATCAGCCCTTTGGCGTCGTACGGTGTGGAAGGTACGACGACCTTGAGGCCGGGGATGTGGCTGAACCAGGCATGCAGTGATTGCGAGTGCTGAGCAGCGGAGCGGCGGCCGGCGCCCATCGTTGTGCGCAGCACCATAGGCACTTTCAGTTTGCCGCCTGACATGTAGTGGATTTTGGCCGCCTGATTCACAATCTGATCCATGATCAGAGTGCTGAAGTCGCCGAACATGATGTCCACGACGGGGCGCAGGCCGGTCATGGCTGCGCCCACGCCAAGGCCGGTGAAACCGGGTTCCGAGATGGGTGAGTCGATGATGCGCTCCGGCCCGAACTCCTCGACCAATCCGGTGAGCACTTTGAAGGTAGTGCCGGCCTCGGCGATATCCTCGCCGATCATGAACACGCGCGGGTCGCGGCGCAACTCTTCGGCCAGCGCCTCCCGAATGGCCTCGCCGAAGGTCAACTCGCGGGCGGTCGTTTCAGGCGAAGACATGTCGGCTCACCTCACCGGGTTCGGGGAACGGGGCGTTGAGCGCTACCTCCACCGCGGCAGCGACCTCTGCGCTGACCTCCGCCTCGATCCGGCTCAGGATGCCATCGTCGGCCAGGCCATTGGCGACCAGCCAGTCGCCTAGGAGGCGGATCGGATCGCGCTTGGTCTTCCATTCGGTTTCTTCTTCCTTCGAGCGGTAGTAAGTGCGGTTGATGTCGCCGACGTGATGGCCGTGAAAGCGATAGGTGTGGCAGAGCAGGAAGGCCGGGCCTTCGCCGCGCCGTGCGCGCTCGACCAGGTTTTTGGCGGCGGCGTGCACGGCGCGCACATCCTGACCATCCACTTCCACGGTTAGCAGCCCAAAGGCCTCGGCGCGAGCCCGCATGCTTCCGGCGGTCGTCTCGCGATAGTGGGTGTACTCGTTGTACAGATTGTTCTCGCAGACGTAAATGACCGGCAGCGTCCACAACTGGGCCATGTTCATGGCCTCGTACACCACGCCCTGTCCCAGCGCGCCCTCGCCGAAGAAGCATGCCACCACGCGCCCGTTGCCCAGGCGTTTGCTCGAGAAGGCGGCACCGGTGGCGATGGCAGCGCTGCCGCCGACGATGGCGTTCGCGCCGAGGTTGCCGGTATCTTGATCGGCGATGTGCATCGAGCCGCCCTTGCCGCCACAGTAGCCGGGCGCCTTGCCGAGCAGCTCACAAAACATCCGGTCGAGCTGTGCGCCTTTGGCGATGCAATGTCCGTGGCCACGGTGGGTGCTGGTGATGTAGTCCTCGCGGCGCAGCGCCTCGCACACGCCGACGGCAACGGCCTCCTCGCCGATGTAGAGGTGCGCCAGCCCCGGCATGCGCGCCGAGGTGTACAGCTCGTTCACCTGCTCCTCGAACAGGCGAATCCGCAGCATCTGCTGGTACATGTGCAGCCAGAGTTCGACGTCGTCACGAGACATAGCTCAGAGGCTGACTCCGGCCATGCGCGCGGCCACTTTGAAGAGTGCGGCGAAGTCCTCCGCGCCGTAGCCAAGGGCGCGGGCCGCGGTGAGCATTTCGTTGGCATGGGCGACGGACGGCAACGGCACGGCCAGCTCACGGCCCAGTTCCAGCGCCAGCTGCAGGTCTTTTTGCATCATCTCCACACTGAACCAGACCTCGGATGGCAAGTTGAAGATGAAAGGGGCACGGTACTTCATGGCCGGCGAAGCAGCCACGCTGTTGAGCAGCGCCTCGAGCGCAGCCGCGCGCGGGATGCCGCTGCGTTCCGCCAGCAACAGGCTCTCGAACAGCGACACCAGCTGCGTGGCGAGGTTCAGGTTGATAGCGATCTTCATCGAGACCCCCTGCCCATTGCCGCCCACATGCACAATCTTCTGGCCGAGGGTCTCCAGCACGGGCCGGACTCTGTCCAGCGCCTCGGCATCACCGCCCACGAAGAAGGTGAGCGTGCCGCTCTCGGCAGCCGGGATGCTGCCGGAGACAGGCGCTTCGAGCATGCGTGCCCCTTTCGCTACAACTTTGTCGGCCAGCTCTCGCACGAGCCGAGGGCTGACAGTGCTCATATCCACGTAAAGCTTCCCGGTGGACAGCCCGGCCAGAATCCCCTCCGGGCCGTCGGCTACTAACGACAAAGCCGCCGAGTCACTCACCATGCTGAAGGTGATGTCGGCGGCCTCGGCGACGGCGCGCGGTGAGTCAGCCCAGCGCAAGCCGGCTTCGAGCAACGACTGAACTTTGGACCGGGTGCGGTTGTAACCCGTCACCGTGTGGCCCGCAGCGAGCAAACGCCGGGCGATCCGGCTGCCCATCATGCCCAGCCCGATAAATCCGAGATTAGCCATCAAAACCCCAAGTTAGAGGCTGTTCAAATTCACTGAACATACTACTGCATTTTGGCCAGAGATGTCAATATATACTGAACAAAATGGGCAAATTTTAATGTCGTAGCGGAATTTTGCGGTTGATATGTTCAACAAAAATGTACTAGAATGGATATGTCTTCAATTGGGTGACCGAATCGATGCCTGCCTCCTCCATTCAGCACGCTCGCGACATTGGCCAGAAACTGCGCGCTGCGCGTACTGCCGCCGGTATGAGCCTACGCGAACTGGCCGATAAGGCCGAAGTGAGCGCCAGCATGCTGAGCCAGATCGAGACCGGCAAAGCCTTCCCCTCTGTGCGCTCGCTTTACAGTATTGCCGCCGCCCTTTCACTCTCCGTGGATTACTTCTTTCCGGCGGCGGGCAACGGCGCTGCGCCGGCCGGCGAGTCCTCAGCGGCGCTGACGGCGAGCGAAATGCGGGAGGCATCCCTCACCGGAGCAAAGGTCGAAGGCTTCGACAAGCCGGCCCCACCGTCAGCGCCCATCGTGCGCGCCGGCGCCCGCCCGACGATTGAATTGAAGGGCGGCGTCGTTTGGGCGCGGCTGACCGCCGCGGCTGAAAAAGGCGCCGAATTTCTGGAGATCACCTATGCGCCGGGGGCCACTTCAGGAAACAATTTTTCCCATCACAGTGGACGGGAATTCGGCTTGGTCCTTGAGGGGGAGCTGACGGTCGAATTAGGCTTCGAGTGTTATACCCTGAAGGCCGGCGACAGCATCATCTTCAACTCTTCCACGCCGCATCGCCTGAGCAACAAATCGTCTTCCCCCGCCCGCGCCATCTGGGTGGTGCTGGAGAGCCAGCCCTAGCCGAGCGGCTGGCTCAAAGCCGCCGTCTGCGGTTCGGTGGTAATGGAGTCCACGCGGGGATTGTAATCTACGTCGCTCGTCCCCATCTCCCTCTGGGAGAGGGGCTAGGGGTGAGGGAACCTACGCCGCTCGCCCCAGCGCCTTGCGAGTCGCGGCGGGGTCGTCCGTCAGGACGGCGTCGAAGCCGAGCAGGCGATAGAGCCACAGGCGCGAGTCGGGTGTGGGGTCGAGGGGGCAGGCCAGGCCGCCGCGTGCATGCGCCATGTGCACGTAGAACGGGTTGAGCACGACCAGCGGCCAGAACGGGCCGAACAGCTGTGCGTCGGTGTTCGGCAGGGGATTGCTCATGGTGATGTAGCCGATGGGCAGGTCGGGGGCGACGGCGCGCACCGCGCGCACCCGTTCCATACGAAACGAGAGCGCCACCGTCCGCGCGCGCACGCCCAGCGACTCCAATTCGGCGACCAGACGGCGGGCGACTTCGGGCCGGCAGAATTCGTCGGTCTTCAGCTCTAGCGCCAGGATGATGTCAGTCGGCAGCAACGCGGCCAGTTCAGCGAGGGTCGGCACGCGCTCAGCGGCGAACTCGAGCCGGCCATAGCTCGCGCTCAGCTGCTTCAGCTCGGCCAGCGTCAGCGCGTCCACGCGCCCGCGCCCGTTTGTCGTCCGGTCCACCGTCGCATCGTGGATGCAGACGAAGACGCCGTCGCGCGTCAGGTGCAGATCGGTCTCGAGGATGTCGGCGCCGTCCTCCAGCGCGCGGCGGAAGGCGGCCAGTGTGTTCTCCGGGCAGGCCACGCGGTTGCCGCGATGGGCCATGATGTACGGCTTGGGCTTGCCGGCGATGAAAAGAGACATGCGTTATGGCCGAGCATCAAGGCATTGAATGGCGCGAATTACGCAACGATTTGCTGAACATTCGCACCCATTCGCGAAATTCGATGCAAAGTTTCCGGGTTTCGAGCTACGCCTTGCCTTCGAGGATTTTCCGCACTTCGGCGAGTTCATCTGGCGTGAGCGTCCAGCCGGCCGCAGCGGCGTTGGCCTCCACCTGCTCCGGTTTGGTCGCGCCGGCAATCACCGAGCAGATTTGCGGCTGGCCCAGCAGCCAGGCAATCGCGAGTTCATGCAGCGAGCGCCCGCGCGCTTCGGCAAAGGCGCGCAGTTTATCCAATAGGTCGAAGTTGGCGTCGGTGAAGTAGGCCTGCACGTAGGGACTGCGCTCGCCGCGCGTGCCGGGTGGCGGCGGCTGGCCGCGTTTGTACTTGCCGGTGAGGAAGCCGCCCGCCAGCGGGAAGTACGGCAGCACGCCGATGTTGGCGAAGCGGCAGTAAGGGAGCAGCTCGCGCTCGACCTCGCGCTCCAGCATGTGGTAGTGCGGCTGGACGGTGACGAAGCTCTCCCAGCCGAACATCTCGGCCACGTCGTTGGCGCGGCACAGCTGCCAGGCGGCGAAGTTGCTGGCGCCGATGTAGCGCACCTTGCCTGCACGCACCAGGTCGTCCAGCGTGCGCATCATTTCTTCAATCGGCGTGGTCTCGTCCCAACGGTGAATCTGATACAGGTCAATGTGGTCGGTCTTCAGCCGGCGCAGGCTGGCTTCGACGGCGTTCTGTAGGTGATAGCGCGAGGCGCCCTTGTCGTTCGGCCCGTCGCCCATATCGTACGCGCCCTTGGTCGCGAGCACCACGCGCTCCCACTGGCCGGCCAGCGCCGCGCCTAGATATTCCTCTGAGCCGCCGCGCTTGCCGTACACGTCCGCCGTGTCGAAGAAGTTGATGCCCAGGTCGAGCGCGCGATGGACGATAGCCTTCGTCCCCTCGCGGTCTACGGTGTCACCGAAGCGGTTACAGCCGACGCCGATGGCGGAGACCTTCACGCCGGCGCGGCCTAAAGTTCGATATTGCATAGTCCAGCTCCTCGAACAGCAAGTTCAAGTTATTGACCCGACCGGGCGCAGATAACTCGGGAAATCGCGCGGCCAGACAATCTAGACTCCATGATAGTGCTTCTTCGCCACTAAACGCCTATCCAGAGATACCACGTAGTCTGCCTGCACTTCGAGGGCGGCTGCTAAAAGGATGTTGTCCGAAGGATCAGCCATGATGTGTTTGACGACGTAGGTGTTATCCGTCAACAGAGCTAGCAAATAGAGCGTGCGGATCAAGATCGTAGACCGTCGCTTCGGGCACATCTCGCTCAAGTAAAACTCGCGTTATCTCTTCGAGAATAGGGTCAGGAAGTATCCACTAAAAGGCGAGCTGCGTGCGCCAGAGACGAAAAATCTCGGCGGAAGCGCCACGCCGAGACTGAAAAGCAGAAATCACGACACTGGTGTCAAGGACGGCTCCGATGAGTTTGGGGCGTCGCTGATTTTGCATCGGCTAACGCCTGGATTTGCGCTTCGTGGTCGAAGTGAGGGTCGCGCCGATGGCCTGCGCAGCGGCTTCGTACAATGCCCAGACTTCCTCCGCCGTCATGGTTGAAGCTTCACGCGCCGCCTGTAACCTGGCCTCCTTGATGATAAGGGCTGCGCGTTCACGCAGGTTCAGAGCGCCGGCCGGACTTTTTTCGACCAGCAGACGGTCATCCACCTGCCGCAGGTGCACCGTCTGGCGTGGCTTTAATCCGAGCGCACGGCGCATGTCTTCGGGCACGGGGATTCCGCCGTTATCGGTCAACATCACAGAGCAGGTCATCTCACTCATGGTTGCGATTATAGCAGCCGGGCTTAGTCCTCAAAAAACTGTGCAACAGGCACAGCGAAGCCGGGCAGCACGTCGTCGCCGGTGAGGGTGTCCCTTTCCGTGAACTCACGTACGTCGGTGAGCGAACGGTAGGCGTAGACCAGTCGTGCATCCGGGTCTACCACCCAGACCAGTCGTACACCAATCGCGAAGTACTCGCGCAGCTTCTGCGTCATGTCCTGCATCGTATCATCGGGCGAGAGGATCTCGACGATCAGGTCGGGGGCGACATCGAGATAGCTGTGACTCTTACGTTGCACGTAGCGTTCGTTCGAGATGAAGAGCACATCCGCGGCGCGCACCCGGTCAGGGTTGCGGCGCGTGTAGATGCCAACTTCGCCTACCCGCACTTTGCCCAGTTTCCTTTGGCGCACAAAGGTGCGCAATGATTCGCCAATGCTTAGTTCCAAGCCGCCGTGCAAATCACCAGTTGGACTCATTGGCACGATCCTCCCATCAATCAGTTCGCAAGGGCCGAGGCCCGGCATGCGAGCCAATTCCTCACCGGTGATGAGTTTCTCTTGTGAAGGTGCAATTTCATCTGTCATCTCACACCTCCGGTAGTCCGACTATAGGCCGGCCCACCCGCAGAGCGTCACAGCGTGTGCACGCAAAACATGTTAGCCGCACTCTGAGTGGAGCCGAAGGGGCGGCACGTTCCCTGACAACCTTTGCGTGCACATGTCACAGATGGAACAACCTGCTTACAGATTAGCCTTCACCGCCTCCGCCGCTTCGCGCGTCATGCCTTTGACGCTTGCCAGTTGTTCCACATCGGCGGCGCGGATGGCCTCCAGCGAGCCGAAGTGTTTGAGCAGCGCCCTGCGCCGTGCCGGGCCGATGCCGGGGATGGCGTCCAGTTGCGAAGCCAGGCCGGTGCGGCTACGCAGCGAGCGATGATGCATCAGCCCAAAGCGATGCGCCTCGTCGCGCACGCGCTGGACGAGGTACAGCCCCTGCGAGCGGCGGGGCAGCAGCACCGAGTCCGGCCGGCCGGGCAGGAAAATCTCCTCCTGCTGCTTGGCCAGCGCGCAGACCGGCACCGCCTCGAACAGGCCGAACTCCTTGAGCACATCCACGGCCACGCCGAGCTGGCCCTTGCCGCCGTCCACCATCAGCAGGTCGGGCAGGCGCGCAAAACTCTCGTCCGGTTTCCTTCCCGGCAACGCCCTTCCCTCCTGTCCCTGGGCTTCCTGCCAGCGCCGGAAGCGCCGTTCCAGCGCCTCCCGCATCGAGGCGAAGTCATCCGGCCCGGCGACGGTCTTGATGTTGAAATGCCGGTAGTGGGTCTTGCGCGGCGTGCCCTGCTCGAACACCACCATGCTCGCCACCGAATTGGTGCCCTGTGTGTTGGAGACGTCGAAGCACTCGATGCGGTTGGGCGGGCGTGGCAGGTTGAGGGCGGATTGCAGCTCGGCGAGGGCCTGCGTCTGCCGGTGCGTGTCCGCTGCCCACTGCGCCTTGAGGGCGTTGAGCGTTTCCGCGGCGTTCTCCGCCGCCAGCTTCACCAGGTCGGCTTTGATGCCCCGGCGCGGCACGGTCAACACGACCTTCTCGCCGCCTCGCTTGCTGCGCAGCCACTGGCCGATGATGTCGGCTTCGGGCACGTCGTCCGGCAGGACGACCTCCGGCGGCACGTAAGCCGCTTCATCATAGAACTGCTTGACGAACTGATTGATGACCTCGGTATCGGCGGCCTCCTCCGTGCCCTCCAGCACGAAATACTCGCGCCCGATGAGCTTGCCGGCGCGCACGAAGAAGACCTGCACGCAGGCGTTGCGCTCGTCGCGGGCGAAAGCGATGACGTCCGTATCCATCTGCTCGGCGGTGATGACCTTCTGCTTCTCCACCACGCGCTCGATGGCGATGAGCTGGTCGCGGATGGCGGCGGCCTTTTCGTAGCGCATCTCGTCGGACGCCTGCTGCATGGCCGCGCGCAGCCGGGCGACCACCGGCTCGGTGTGCCCGCGCAGGAAGCGGGCGAGGTCGTCAATCATCGCGCGGTACTCCTCCTTGTTCACGGCGCCGATGCACGGGCCGAGGCAGAGCTTGATGTCGTAATACAGGCAGGCGCGCCGATCCTGTCCGGTAATGACGCGGTCGCAGGTCAGGTAGGGGAAAATCTTGCGCAGCACGTCAAGCGTCTGATGCACGGCCCAGACGCTGGTGTACGGGCCGAAGTACTTCGAGCCGTCCTGCACCATCTGCCGGGTGACGGTGACTTTGGGGAACGGGTCGGCGGTGTGGATTTTGATGTACGGGTAGCGCTTGTCGTCCTTGAGGCGGACGTTGTACTTGGGCCGGTGCTTCTTGATCAGCGTCATCTCCAGGATGAGCGCTTCCAGCTCCGAGCCGACGATGATGTAGTCGAGGTCGGCGATGCGTCGCACCAGCTCGCGCGTCTTGGCCGAATCCACCGACTCGTGGAAGTACGAACGCACCCGGCTGCGCAGGTTGACGGCTTTACCAACGTAGAGGATGGCGCCCTCGGCGTCCTTGAAGAGATAGCAGCCGGGCCTGGCCGGCAGGGTCTCCAGTTTGTTCTGAAGATGAGCTGAGATGGCCATTTGCTGCGATTATAGCGCGCCGGCTCACGTATAATAGCGCCATGCCCGATGATCAGCGGTACCTAAGCCTCATCCTCGAACCCATCCGCATCTGCCGCAATTACCGGCCGAAGTTTGGACATGAGGCCGGTTACAACCTGAAGCGATTCAAAGAGCTTTACCGCGCCGATCCGTTCTACGCCTGGTTCGGGCTGGACTCGCCGCTGCTGTACACCGCTCACCGCGCCGCAGGTGGCATGACCTCACTCTATCGCCAAATCGGCATCGGCTGCCAGCGTCTGTTTCAACAGCTCCTGATCGACCAGCTGGGGCTTTCCGCCGAGCAGGCCTCGTGGTTCTATCTGAGCGAGGCCGGGACGGGCAAACCTCGGCGCCTTTCACTTGATGCCCGAATTGAACTTGGCGCTATCACGCAGCCAAAGGCGCGCAATCGGGTCGTCCGCTGGCTGCAGGCCGCCGCGAATGAGCTGGGCGTTGATCCCGGCATCCAAAGCATCCTAAAGGGTTCCGTTTTCGAAGTGAGGCAGGGATACAAAAGCAAAGACTCCAAGCGCCAACAGGCCGACCTCGCGAATGCGTCGGCGGCTTACGCTTCAGCTTATCTGCCGGCCGTGCTCCTGCTCTCCAATCAGATTGACGACGACATCGCTGAACGTTATCAAAGCGCGCGCTGGCTCATCCTGCGCGGTTTGACCGAAGGTTCCGCCACAAACTTGACCTACGCCTTCTGCCGCGACGTGGTTGGTTACGATCTGGCCGCGTTCTTCGAGCGTAACTCACGCCGCATTAAGGCGGAAGTCGAAAGTGTGTTGCGCGAACTCCTGAAGTAGCCATGCTCACCCAACGCGCCGACTTAACCTTCAAGCACAACCTCAAGCAGGGCCGTCATGGCTGGCTCAGACTAACCCCCGCCTACTCTGTCAAAGTCGTCGCTGACATCCTTAACCGCTTCGAGCAGCCGAGACGAATCTTAGACCCGTTTTCGGGCACGGGGACGACCGGCCTCGTCAGCGCCGAACAGGGTTATCGTTGTGACCTAATCGAACTCAACCCGTTTTTGGCCTGGCTGGCTAGAGCCAAGACGCGAAGCTACACGCCATCCGAGTTAAGCGAGACGCGGCTGCTGGCGCATGAAGTCGTTGCTCTTGCACGACAATTGCCCCGGCAAACTGAATACTGGACCCCGCCCATCCATCAAATCAACCGCTGGTGGTCGGCAACCCGGCTTGCAGTGATTAGTCGCTTATTTCAGAGCCTTCAGCAGCTTGGCCCTGGCACTTCGGAAGCGGCTTATGATCTACTCCGAATAGCGTTCTGCCGCGTGTTGATTGACTGGTCGAATGCAGCGTTCAATCACCAATCCATGTCTTTTCGGGAGGCCACCCCCACCCTGTTTGACTCGAGCGAGGAAGCGCTCATCCTGGACGACTTTGTCGCCCAGGCCGCGGCCCTGGCGCACTCAGCCGAAACGCCGCTCGCCGCGCCGGTCGGAGTCTATTCAGGCGACTCGCGCCATGTCGGTCAGGTCGTCTCCGGCCCCTATGACGCCGTCATCACTTCGCCGCCCTACCCAAATCGTATGAGCTACATTCGCGAACTGCGGCCCTACATGTACTGGCTCGGCTACCTGACCGACGGGCGGGCGGCAGGCGAGCTTGACTGGCAGGCGATTGGCGGAACGTGGGGCATCGCCACCAGCCGTCTGCAAACCTGGCGGGCGGATGGCACCGATGTGGACATCGCCGGTCTCCGAGAAATCATTCGCCAGATCGAAAAATCCAGCACCCTCCTGGCAAACTACGTCCACAAGTACTTCGTGGACATCGCTCAGCACCTGCAAAGCGTAAAACCCGTGCTCTCTCCCGGCGCAGATCTATTCTATATCGTGGGCAACTCCAAGTTCTATGATACGCTCGTACCGGTCGAAAAGCTGTATGCGGCGCTGATGGCTCAGGCCGGCTTTGAACACATTAGCATCAGACCGCTGCGCAAGCGAAACTCAAAGAAGGAACTGGTCGAATTCTGCGTCCAGGCCAGACAACCGGCATGACCTCAGACCTCGAATCCGAAATCGGCCGGCTGCTGACCGAGCGCCGGCTCACGCTGGCCACCGCCGAGAGCTGCACCGGCGGGCTGGTGGGCCACCGGCTGACCAACGTGCCCGGCTCGTCGGCCTACTTCCTCGGCGGCATCATCGCCTACAGCAACGACGCCAAGGAGCGCCTGCTCGGCGTGCGCCGCGAGACACTCTCAGAGCACGGCGCAGTCAGCGAAGCGACCGTGCGCGAGATGGCGTGCGGCGTGCGGCACACCCTCGGCGCGGACATCGGCTTAGCAGTTACCGGCATCGCCGGGCCGGGTGGGGGGCTGCCGGATAAGCCGGTCGGGCTGGTGTGGCTCGCATTGAGCGCCCGCGATGCCGAAATTGTGCGCCGCTTCGTCTGGGACGGCGACCGGTTGAACAACAAAGAACGCTCGGCAGAAGCCGCGCTCGAGCTGGTACGCGACTACCTGCTAGGCCACGTCGCGTGACGCTATGCTGTCCTCGCTCTCCATAGGTTGGCGCTTTGCGCGCAATGTGTTGCTATTAGCGCTGGCGCTGCTGGGCGGCCTGATCTTCCTGCTGGCCTGGGAGCTCTGGCGCGGCGGCTACAGCCTCAGCGCGCTGGTCGTCTTCGACCTGGAAGAGGCTCGCCACCTGCACAGCCTGCTCAGCCGCAACCTCAACCAGCTGCTGGCCGTCGTCTTCACCAGCGTCGCCATCGCCGTGCCGCTCACCGCCAACCTGTACTCGCTCAAGTTTCTGGAGTTCTTCATCAAAGACCCGGTCAACGCAGCGGTGCTGCTGCTCGTCGTCTGCGCCAACCTGGTCGGCACCTGGGCCGGCGTGGCGCTCAAGGACGATTTCCTGCCCAGCTTCCTGCTGGTGGCGACTCTGGCGCTGACCGTCATCTGCTACGCCCTGCTCTTCCCGTACCTGTACTACGTCTTCCGCTTTCTGCATCCGAGCACACTACTGGAGCGGCTGGAGGCCGAGGTATATGCTCATTGGCGCGGGGCGCAGCGCAGCCCGGCGCGCCTGGCCTCTCACCGGCTGCATTGCGCCGGCGACATCGAGCATATCGCCAGCATCGCCATCCGCGCCATAGACCGCGCCGACCGCAGCACGGCCATCGAGAGCGTGCTGAAGCTGGAGGCCATTGCCCGGGCCTACTGGCAGATCAAGCCGCAACTGCCGTCGTCGTGGTTCGAGGCCGATGCCAACGCCTTCCTCGGCTTCTCCTCTCGCGCCATCGCCGAGTTCACCGCCAAAGGCATTTGGCTGGAGATGCAGCTGTTCGGGCAGGTGCGGCAGGTTCTGAGCGCGGCCATACCCCGCGTTCACGACGTGACCACCGCCATCGCCCGCAGCACGCGCAAGCTCGGGCAGGAGCGGGCCGCTCTGGCCGACGAGGCCGTGCGCAACTTGATTGTCGAGTACTTCAATACCTTCCTGCGGCTGGCCATCGTGCGCCAGGATACACGCTCGGCCTTCATCATCCTCGACCAGTACCGCACCTGGGTCGAAGGCCTCAACAGCGACCATCCCGAACTGGTGAACGAAATCGCCCTCTACTTTGCCAACTATGGCCGTGTGGCGCGGGAGAACAAGCTGCGCTTCATCGCGGAAGCCGTGGCCCGTGACCTGGGTGTGCTGGTGCAGCAGGCCTGGCGCGACAACGCACCCAACCGCCAGGCGCTGCTCGACCTTTTCCTCAGCTACGACCGCGGCGCGCGCAAGCCGCTGGAAGGAGTGAAGAAGGCACAGGCCATCCTCGCCGGTTACCTGCTGCTCCTCGGCCAAACGGAGCCGGTCGCGCTGATCCGCCGCGAATTTCAGAACCTGCCCCCGGCGTTCCTGCAGACGATCCGCGATGACCTGCTCTACCTCCAGCGCGAGAAATACTGGGAGATCGGCGAGCGGCGCGGGAACGTTGACGACGTGCCCGCCGACCAGCGCGAGAAGCTGCGCGAGTTTCTGGACAGCGTCGCTGCGCCGGAGGCCGTCGCGTGAGGGCACTGGTCACCGGCGGCACCGGCTTCCTCGGCAGCGCCCTCATCCGCGAACTGCTGGCCCACGGCTACGCCGTGACGGCGCTGGTGCGCACCTTCGAGCGCGCGCAGCGGCTGCCGCGCAACGTGCGCGCCGTCCCCGCCGACATCACCCGGCCGGACTCCTTCTGCCGTGCCCTGCGCGGCGTGGACATCGTGTTCCATCTTGCCGCCGTGACCAAGGTTGGGATTAAGCCGAAGGATCGGCCCCGCGTCCAGCGCATCAACGTGGACGGCACGCGCCACGTGCTCGAGCTGGCCGCCGCGGAGGGCGTCCGGCGCATCGTCCACGTCTCCACCGTTGCCGTGTACGGCGACACGCACGGGCAATGCGTATCGGAAGCCTACCGCCCGAACGAGCCGACGTTCGAGAGCGAGGCGCAACGCACCAAACATATCGCGCACTTCGAAATCGCCGAGCCGATGCAACGCGGCGGAGCGCCGCTCATCATCGCCTGCCCCGGCACGCTCTACGGCCCGGGCGAGCTGGCGCCGTTTCACCGCCTGCTGCGCCTTCAGGCGCGCGGCCGCCTGCTGCTCATGCTCGGCCCGGACAATGCGCGTTCGTGGACTCATGTGGAAGACGCGGCGCGCGGCCTGCGCCTGCTGGCCGAGGCAGGCCGCAGCGGCGAGACGTACCATCTGTGCGGGCCGGCGCACACTTTCCGGGAGTTCTTTACGGCCAGCGCCCGCGCCGCCGGCGTAAGCGCGCCGTTGTTTTGGCTGCCGTCATCGCTCGCCCGCACCCTCGCCCAACTGCTTGAAGGCCCGCTGCCGCACCTGGCGGAGCAGTTTCGCACCTGGGGCGGCGTCACCTACCTGGCCTGTTCCGCCAAGGCGCAGAGCGAGCTGGGCTGGCACGCGCGCCCGCTGGAAGAAGCAACAACTTTCGTGTGAAAGAAGCTCAACCACTCATGAGTGCTCTGAAAAAAACTACTTTAGGAGTTACACAGTTGAACCCATGCTGCCACATTTTCCTTCGCGTTCTTGGTGTCTTCGTGTCTTCGCGGTTCAAATCGACACATCTATGAGACATCTGTGGATTACTTGAGCTGTGACTGTTTGTAAGCCGCCAGTGTGCGCGCTTTGACCGCGCTGCGGTCTACTATGGGGCGGGGGTAGTGTTCGCCCAGCACCACGCCGCAGGCGCGCTGTTCGAGCGGCGTCATCTCCCAGGGGGCGTGCAGGAATTTATCCGGCACGTTGGCCAGCTCCGGCAGCCAGCGACGCAGGAACGCGCCATGCGGGTCGAACTTCTGGCTTTGCAGCACCGGGTTGAAGATGCGAAAGTAGGGCGCAGCGTCGGTGCCCACGCCGGCCGTCCATTGCCAGCCGCCGTTGTTGGCCGCCGGGTCGCCGTCCACCAGCTTTTCCATGAAGTAATGCTCGCCGAGTCGCCAGTCAATCAGCAAATCCTTTACCAGGAACGACGCGACAATCATGCGCCCCCGGTTGTGCATCCAGCCGAGCGTGTTGAGCTGCCGCATGCAGGCATCCACCACGGGGTAACCGGTGAGGCCCTGTTGCCAGGCGGCGAGTTCGTCCGGCGCCTCGCGCCACGGGATGTTGCGCAACGAAGGGTTGAACGCCTGAGTCAACACTTCGGGGAAGTGGTAGAGGATGTTGAGGTAGAACTCGCGCCAGATCAGCTCGTTCAGCCAGGTCTCTGCGCCCTTGCGTGCCGTTTGATCCCTAGCGTTGCGCCCGGCCTCCAGCGCCGCAACGACCGCCGCCCGCGCCGAGAGCAGGCCGAAGCGGAAGTAGGGCGAGAGCGCCGATGTGCCCTCCAGGTCGAGGCGGTTTCGGTCATCGCTATAGCTGAAGATGCGTTTGGAAACGAAATCGGCCAGCCGCCGTTGCGCCTCAGCTTCGGTGGGAGGGAAGTGGGGTGGGAGCGGAAGATCAGGTAAGGCGGATGAAGAGAGATTAGAGATTGGAGAAGAGAGATTGACGGGCGCGGGCAGGAGGTCGCGGGCGGTGGGCAAGGGGCGTGCCTTCCATGCTTTGCTGAACGGCGTAAAGACGGTGTACGGGCCGCCGCCCTGCTTCTGAACGGACTCCGGATGATGCACGGTCACGCTGCCGGTCAGAGTCAGGGGCAGCATGCGCTGCACGGCCAGGTCGCGTCGGCGAGCGTAGGGGCTGAAGTCTTCCTCTGCGAAGATGGCCGTCGCGCCGGTCTCGGCCAGCAACTCGCGCAGCACGTCTATCGGGCGGCCTTCACGCACAATTAGCCGCGAGCCGCGCGCCTGGAGTTCGGCGTCGAGCGCGCGCAGCCCGCCGAAGAGAAAGGCGCGGCGATTCTCGGCGCGGGCGTGGTAACGTGAGCCGAGCGCCGCCGGGTCGAGGATGAAAACCGGGATCACCGACCCATGCTGAAGCGCGGCGTGAAGGGCGGGGTTATCGTGCAGGCGCAGGTCGCGGCGGAGCCACCAGAGAGCGGAAGGCATAGAGATAGTAGAAAGTAGAAAGTAGTGGGCCGGCGTTGCTCTTACATATCCAGCAGGCCGCTTTGGCCGGTCTGGTAGGCTTCAAGGATTTTCTGGGCGACGGCTTCGGGCGCGAGGGCGTTGGCCGGCATACGGAACGGGACTTTCTTCCAGAACGGCGTGTTGACTGCACCGGGCCGCACGACGGTGATTTTGCGCGTCCGCTCTTCCTTGCGGAACGCCTCGGCGAAGGCCTCCAGGCCGGCTTTGGCGGCGGCGTAGGCGCTCAGGCCGGGCAGGCGCATCCGCTCCTGCACCGCGCCGATGAAGAACAGGTGGGCGTCCGGCGCAAGCAGCGGCAGGCTGGCCTGGGCGGTCAGCAGCGCGCCGGTCAGGTTGGCGCCCAGGATGCGTTGCAGCGTCTCCGGTTTGGTGTCGGCGATTTTTTCGGAAATAATGTCGCCGGCGGCGTAAACCCACAACTTGATGTCCGATAGTTCCTGGGCGATAGCCAGCACGGCGCGTTGCACGGCGAGCGGGTCGGCGACATCGGCGTCAAAGGCGTGGGGCGTGAGCGCAGCGATGGGCGTGGAGTCGCGGGCGACGGCGCCGACCGTCCAGCCTGCGCCGGCAAGCTGTGTGACGAGCGCGCGACCGATGCCGCCGGCCGCGCCCCAGATGAGGGCAGAGTCCGTCGTTGTTTCTGTGTACATCACCAGAAATCTATCGCTGAAGCGCCATTACTTAGCTAAGCGCTGGATTAAGAATTACATACTTCCACAGGCCATATTGGCCTAAGAAGAAAAGACCAACCCAGCCAACTGCACGCAAAAGCCGAACTCGCCGGCTTTCGTATTCCCAAAGACTGCCGAGCAGTGCTCCAAGAGGGATCAAGATTGGAAAAAGATAGCGTCCTTGCCATTGCAGGTCGTAAGTCCAGGAGTTATAGAGTGATGCACCAACACTTACGATGACGGTTGCGAAAGTGAGCCACAACAGCGTTCGTGTCTGCGCCGATAAGCGCGTCCAATTGAAGTAGATTGTGTAGGCTGCCAGGCCGAACTGAAGGAGAAAGCCTACTGACGCACTCCCATATAGAGGAAGTGACATCGGATTGCGCAAATGCCCAAAAAAGCCATACAAGCTCTGTATAGAGTAGATGTACCAGTTCGGATTCAGTACTACCTCAGTGAACGGATAATTTCGCGAAGCCAGCCGATAGCCGGGTTGTGAAATCCGGTCTGGCTTGAAGGCCTCCCAGGCTCTCTCCTGGCGCATAGCTTCGGCCTTGCCCCAGAAGTTCCCTTGGCTCAGAGGGTAGATGATCTTTAGCGGGGCAATGAGGAGAAGCGTTGAATTAACCCAGGTCAGTAACCAAAGGATTGTTGTGCGCCGAACCAGCTCATGACGGTGCGGTAAAAGCTTCCAAAGCAATAACAACGATGCTACGAGTAGAATAGTCCAGAACGACTCCTTAGCCAGAATCACAAGCGCCGATAAGCTACCAAAGGCCAAGGCATGGGAAAGTCGCAGAGGAAATACGGGATTCTGCAAGACGAAGTAGAACAAGGCTCCGCTAACCGTCAAGCTCCAAGCGTCAGAGTTCGAGTAGGAGTAAACGTAAATGACTTGTGGTATCGAAATGAGTAGTAGCGCCAGCCCGGCTCTGGCTCCGGCAGGTTTTTCGATAACCAGCCATACCAGATACAAGA
>JAVQXV010000141.1:0-8050 GCA_033577755.1 Anaerolineales bacterium | reverse complement strand
CGCTTCGCTCAGCGTCCGCTCAGGGTGCGGCTGACATGTTTTGCGTGCACACGGCGCTTCCGGTGGTTTGTTTTTGCAAGGGACTCTAATGTACAATCGCCGGTATGGCGGCGGAGGCCCTTCTTCTCAATAAACGCTACAAACTGCTCACCCCCATCGGCCAGGGCGGTATGGCGGTAGTGTATAAAGCGCAGGATTTGTCACTGGGACGGCTGGTGGCGGTGAAGATTTTGCGCGAGGCGCTGACCGGTGACCCCGAATTCCTGACACGCTTTCAGCAGGAGGCCCGTGCCGCAGCCAACCTCGCCCACCCCAACATTGTCACCGTCCACGACTTTGGGCGTGACGGCAGACAGTATTACATTGTGATGGAATATATCGAGGGGCAGGACCTCAAGACTCTCATCAAGGAAGCGGCACCGTTCAAGGTGGACTATGCGCTCGACCTGGCCATCCAGATTTGCGCCGGCGTAGGATATGCGCACCGTGCCGGTCTGGTGCACTGCGACATCAAACCACAGAACATCCTGGTCACCGCCGACGGGCGGGTGAAGATCACGGACTTCGGCATCGCGCGCGCGCTTGCCAACCTGCGCCCCGGCGAAACGACCGATGTGGTCTGGGGCAGCCCACAGTATTACTCGCCGGAGCAAGCTGCCGGCGAGCATCCCACGCCGGCTTCGGACGTGTACTCCATCGGCGTGGTGATGTTCGAGATGCTGGCCGGACGCTTGCCGTTCGTTGCCGCCACACAGCAGGCGCTGGCGCTGATGCACCTGCGCGAGGAGCCGCCTCGTCTGTCGCTCTTCAACGATCAGGTTCCCGAAGCGCTCGAACGCATCGTGCACAAGGTGCTGGCCAAGGAGCCGTCGGCCCGGTATCGCACGGCGGACCAACTCGGCCGTATTCTGATCTCCTTCCGCCAACAAGGGGATGCACTCGTGTTGAGTTCAGGCAGCACGCCCTCGCCATCACAGCCACGCCCCGTTACTGTCGGTGCCATGGCGCCGACGGTGGCGACGCGCCCCGTCGGCAACGCCACGGCTTTCCCCTCAACTCCGCCTACACCGGTCATTGCCACCGGCTCGGTCGCCGAGACGCCGGATGAGGGCGAGGAAAGCCTCGATTGGGTTGCCGTTGGGCTAGGCTTCCTGGTCGTGTTGGCCATCGCCGGGCTGATCCCTCTGTACTTCTTGGTCTATCTCGCTTACACACGCTAGCCTGCCCGGTCAAGTAGTCAGGTGGTCGAGTAATCGGTTAGTCGCGTGGCCGAAGGGTAGCGCAGGCGGGCTTCGTTATCGGTGAAGCGGTGACCCTTACCACTTTCACTGTTCTTAGCAAACATTCATCGAACTTGGCCGCTCAGGGACGGCCCGACAAGAGGTCGGATGGTATAATCCCATCAAAATACGGCAAAAGTGTTAAAGCGATGCTGTAGGAGGTATCACCGTGAATTCAGCCCGCATTCGCAGTGCGTTCATCTACATCCTCATCATCGTCGCCATCGTCGTCCTGCTGTTCCAGCTCCGGCAGCAGCCGCAGGCGCAGCTTCTGCCGCTGAACGAAGTGGCGGAAGCCATACGCAACGGCGAGGTCAAGAAGATTGTGGTGGATGAGAACGTGTTGGAGATTACCTACCGGAACAACCGGCCTGCGGCGGAGTCGCGCATCCAACCGAATGGAACCGTCTTCGAGCAACTGGCCGCGTTCAATGTCACCCCTGAGCAACTGCAGGAGGTGACGGTCGAATTCAAGCCACCTTCCGAACTTAACAGCATTCTGACCTTCCTCGGTTATATGCTCCCGGCTTTGCTGGTGGTCGGCGTGATCTGGTTCATGCTGCGTCAGGCACAGGGCACCAACAATCAGGCCCTCTCCTTCGGCAAGAGCCGGGCGCGCATGTTCAACAGCGACCATCCAACGGTGACGTTCGATGACGTCGCCGGAGTGGACGAGGCCAAGGAGGAGCTGAAGGAAGTAGTCGAGTTCTTGAAGGAGCCGGATAAGTTCATCGCCCTGGGCGCGCGCATCCCCAAAGGCGTGCTGCTGGTCGGCTCACCAGGGACGGGTAAGACGCTGCTCTCCAAGGCCGTGGCGGGCGAGGCCGGCGTGCCGTTCTTTTCCATCTCCGGCTCGGAATTTGTGGAGATGTTTGTCGGCGTCGGCGCCAGCCGCGTGCGCGACCTGTTCGACCAGGCTAAACGCCACTCTCCCTGCATCATCTTCGTGGATGAGATTGACGCCGTTGGCCGCCACCGTGGGGCGGGCCTGGGTGGCTCGCATGACGAGCGTGAGCAGACGCTCAACCAGATTCTGGTGGAGATGGACGGCTTTGACACCGACACCAACATCATCGTCATTGCCGCTACCAATCGTCCCGACATCCTTGACCCGGCGCTGATGCGGCCCGGCCGTTTCGACCGACGCGTAGTGCTCGACCGGCCTGATATGAAGGGTCGCGAGCAAATCATTAAGGTGCACGTGCGCGGGAAGCCACTGGCCTCCGATGTTGACCTGACCACGCTGGCCAAGGCCACGCCGGGCTTCGTCGGCGCCGACCTGGAGAACATGGTGAACGAGGCCGCCATCCTGGCCGCCCGCCGTAACAAGAAGGCCATCAGCCAAAAGGAATTTGAGGATGCCATCGAGCGCGTCATCGCCGGGCCGGAGCGCAAGAGCCGCATCATCTCCGAAGAGGAAAAGCGCGTCATCGCCTACCACGAGGCCGGCCATGCAGTGGTGATGCATGCCATCCCTGAGGCCGATCCGGTGCACAAGGTCAGCATCATCGCGCGTGGCCTGACCGGTGGCTACACCCTGGCCTTGCCCGAAGAGGACCGCACCCTGTACTCGAAAAAGAAGTTCGAGGCCGACCTGGCCGGCCTGCTCGGTGGGCGCGTTGCCGAGGAGCTGGTCTTCGGTGATATCACCACCGGCGCCTCCAACGACATGGAGCGCGTGACCAAGATTGCCCGCTCGATGGTAACGCGCTGGGGCATGAGCGCCAAGATGGGGCCGATGGTCTACGGCCAGAAGGAGGAGCTGATCTTCCTGGGCCGGGAGATCGCCGAGCAGCGTGACTACTCGGATGCAGTGGCCGAACAGATTGATAACGAGGTGCGCGAACTGGTCAACAGCGCCTACGAGCGTGCCAAGGCGATTCTGATTCAGTACCGTGAGCAACTGGACGCCGTTGCCCAGCGGCTGATGGAGGTGGAAACGATTGACGCCGCCGAGTTCGAGCGCATCTTCCCCAGCCCCTTCGGCGGGACTAAGGGCCGTAAGCGCACGCCGCTGCTTATGCCCACCGGCGAACGACCGGCGCCCAGCCTGCCGCAGGCACCTGCGCCTGCGCCCGCCTGAGTCCGAGCAACGACATCCGCAGCCCCGGCCCAGCCTGCCGGGGCTTTTTCGTCCGGCGACGCGTTCAAGCCCGCGTATCCCACAGCGGCTCGGCCGTTTCCTGCATCTTGTTCTCGTAGCGCGCCATTACAAAGAGCGCATCCGAGAGGCGATTGAGGTACTTCATCACATACGGCCCGACCGGCTCCTCGCGGGTGAGGGCAGCCACCTCGCGCTCGGCGCGGCGGCAGATGGCGCGCGCCAGGTGCAAATGCGCCGCCCCCACCGAGCCGCCCGGCAGGATGAAATTCTCCAACGGGCCGACGGCCTCGTTCAGCTCATCAATGAGCGCCTCAAGCCTCTCCACATGCCGCGCCTCAATCTGCGGCAAGGTAGAGAGCGCCTTATCTTCTTCACGAAAGCACAGGTCGGAGCCAAGATGAAACAGCTCGTTTTGAATGGACGGCAGAACCTGCCGCAGCCGGTCGCACAGGCCGTGAGCCAGGGCGACGCCGATGGCGGAGTTCAGCTCGTCCACCGTGCCGTATGCCCAGACGCGCGGCGAGTCCTTCGGCACGCGCTGCCCGCCGCCGAGCGAAGTCAGACCTTCATCACCTCTACGTGTATAAATCTTTGTCAAACGTGGCATAGGCGATCGTCCTTCAATCAGTCATCAGTCATTAGTCATCAACCATTCATCATCCCGTAACCGCATGAAAGACTCGCGCCAGCGCCTCCACTCCCTCGACCACGCGCGGCGCGGGGCGCGAGCAGTAGTTATTAGCCTCCAGCGCATAGACGCGCCCATTGCGCACCGCCGGGATGTCCTCCAAGACCGCCGGCTTCGGCAACGCCTCCCATTCCGCCTCCGCCTGCTCGCGAGTGTAGCCGCACGGGATCAGCACCACCACGTCCGGCCGGGCCGCAGCGACCTGCTCCCACGTCACGCGAAACGACCTCTCGCCCGCCCGCCCTAGCACTTCCTCACCACCGGCCAGGGCGATCATTTCGGGAACCCAGTGCCCTGCGGCGTACGGCGGGTCGAGCCATTCGCAGGCGAAGACGCGCGGGCGAGGCCGCCCACGCACCGACTCGGCCACGGCGGCGAGTTGCGCGCGGAGCTGCGCCACCAGCCGCTCGCCGCGTTCCGGCACGCCGAGCACACCGGCCACGGTGCGTACATCTTCGAGAATCCCTTCGAGGTTCGGCGGAGTGAGCGAGATCACCTTGGGCCGGCCTGGCAGGCGCGCGGACAAGGCCCGCACCTGGCTGAAGTTCACCGCGCAGACATCACACAGCTCTTGCGTGATGATGACATCGGGCGCGAGCGCGGCGAGCTGCGCTTCATCCACCGTGTACAGGCTCTCGCCACGCCGCAGGCGCGCGGCCACGTCGGCGTCAATCTCGGCGCTGCTCAGGCCGGGCGGCACGGCGGAGCGGGTGAGGCGTGGAAGATCGGCCACCACATCGGGCGGGTAATCGCACTCATGCGAGACGCCGACCAGACAATCGGCGAAGCCGAGGGCGCAGACGATTTCGGTGGCGGAGGGTAACAGCGAAGCGATGCGTATCATGGCACCTGCACCTGTTCGATCAGTTCGGCCAGCGAGCGGTACTCGCGCGGCGAATGAGCGCCGTTGAGACGCCACACCGCGCCCTCGCCCAGCGCACTCACTTCCACACGCAGCGGCAGGTCTGGGTCGGCCCAGTGCACCTCGTAGCCGATACGTTCGAGCGCCCGCGCCGTCCACTGCGCCGCCAACCCTTCGCCGAACAGCGCCACCGGCCCGCATGGATGTCGCTTCATTTTGAAGGCGCCCGCCGCGCTATCGAACTCCACGCCCTCGCTGCGGAAGGCGCCGCCCAGCGCGCCGTTGAGGGCCAGCTCTTCGGGCAGGCCGGCCACGAACGCGCCGCCGGCGGTCAGCAGCCACAACCGGTCGGCCACGCGCAGGGCCAGATCGAGGTCGTGCGTCGTCAGCAGCACCGCGCAGCGCCGTTCGCGGGCGAGGGTCGCCAGCAAATGTAGCACGTCCACGCGGCGCGGCAGGTCGAGGAAGGCAGTTGGTTCGTCGAGCAGCAGCACCTGCGGCTCCTGTGCCAGCGCGCGCGCAATCATCACCCGCTGCCGCTCACCGTCGCTCAGCTCGTTCACAGGTCGGGCGGCAAGCGGGGCCGCGCCGACCTGCGTGAGCGCTGCGCGCACCACAGCCTCGTCATGCGCGGTGAGCGTGCCGCGCCAGTCGGTGTACGGGTACCGTCCAAGCGCGGCCAGCGCATACGCCGAGAGGTTGCCGGCATCAACTCTTTCGGTGAGCACGATGGCCAACCGCTTCGCCAGCTCGACCGCGGGCAGCCGGTACACATCGTCGCCGCCGAGGCGCACATGCCCGGCCAGCGGCCGCTGCATGCCGGCCAGCGTGCGTAGCAGGGTGGACTTGCCCGCGCCGTTCGGGCCGATCAGGCAGACCAGCTCGCCGGCGCGCAGTTCCACGTCGAGCGGCGGCGTGAGCGCACGCCCGCCGTAACCGATGATCAATCCCTCAGTCGCTAACATCACCACCGCCTCCTAACACTTGACACCTGATACTTGACACTTGGCACCTGACACTTGACACCCACCCTCATCCTGCAAAGCTCCCCCGCAACTGGCGCTGGCGCAGGAGCACCCAGAGGATGACCGGCACGCCGAAGAGCGAGGTGATGACGTTGACGGGCAGCACTTGCCCGGTTCCCGGCAGCTGGGCGATGATGTCGGCAACAAGCGCGACCGTAGCGCCGAGCATAAGGGAGGTCGGCACGAGCACGCGATGGTCGCCGCTGTTAAAGATGGAGCGGCACAGATGCGGCACGGCCACGCCGATGAAGCCCACCGGCCCGCAGAAGGCCGTGACCACGCCGGCCAACAGCGAGGCGCTGAGCAGGATGAGGCGGCGGGTGCGCGGCACGTTCACGCCCAGGCTGCGCGCGTAAGTCTCGCCGAGCAGGAAGGCGTTGAGCGGCTTGGGAAGTATGAGCGCCAAGCCGAGGCCGGCCAGCACCGTCGGGGCGAAGACCCGCATCTGGCTCCACGTCACGCCGCCGAAGCTGCCGGCCGACCACAGGCTGAAGGCCTGCACACGCTCCGGTGCGCTGAAGTAGATGAGCAGGCTGACCAGCGCGCTGGTGAGGTAGCCGAACATCAACCCCAGGATGAGCAAGGTGAGCGTGTTCTGCACGCGGCGGGAGACGAAGAGGACCGCGGCCAGCACCAGCCCGGCCCCGGCGCTCGCCGCCGCTGCCAGCCCTAGGTCACCGAACAAGCCAAGGCCCTCGACCAGCAGCCTGCCGGCAGTGCCCGCGCTCAGCACTACCAGCGCCACACCCAGGCTCGCGCCCGAACTCACGCCGAGCACGAACGGGTCGGCCAGCGGGTTGCGGAAGAGCGTCTGCATCTGCAAGCCGCTGACCGCCAGGGCCGCGCCCGCCAGCGCCGCCGTCAGCGCCTTGGGCACGCGGAACTTCCAGACGATGTCCGTCCACGTGGCGCGCGCCCCCTCCCCGCCGAGCAGGATGCGCACCACGTCCTCGAAGGGGATGCTAACCGAGCCGAGCATGAGCGCCAGCAGGAAGGCGAGGGCCAGCGCGGCCAGCAGGCCGGCGAACGCCGCACGGCGCAGCCCGAGGCGGGGCCAGGTGGTTTCAGCGGCTGTCGTTTCGTTCATCGGGCCGGAAGGTTCGGCGAAGGGCATGTCGGCGAAGGCAATGCCTTCGCCGATCCTCTCCGCTACTTCAGCTGGCGGTAGTACGTCAGGGTGTGATCCTTCATCAGCTCCGGATGCAGAATGGCGATGAGGTCGGCCAGCACCACATCCGGGCGGGCGACGGCGCTCTCATAGTAGTCGTTGCCGCCGTTGGGCGTGGTGCGGGCGTCGTTGTTCCACACGTTGCCCTTCTTGTACGCGGCAAAGTCGGCAAAGCGCGCGTCTTGATTGACCAAGCTCTTCAGGTCGGGGACGAAGCCAACGTTGAGCCAGAAATCGGCGTCCTTCGCCTTATCAAAGACCTCCTCAAAGGAAAGGAACAAGCTGCCGGTGTCGGTCGTATCGGCCCAGGGATAGGTGGCGCCGGCGTCAACGAGGAAGGCGGCGGCGTAGCTTCTGCCGCCGGGCATGTACCAGGTGCCCTCATAGGGCGTGCCGACAAAGACCACCGGCTTGGTCTTTGCCTTGGCCGCCAGCGCCTTCAGGGCCTCGTACTTCTGCGCCGTCTCATCAAAAATCTTCTCGGCCTGCGCTTCCTTGTTGAAGAAGGCGGCAATGAACTTGCCCCACTCGGCGCGACCCAGCGGCGAGGTGTCAAGCCATTCGGCGTTGAGCGCCACCTTCAGGCCGGCCTCGATCAGCTTGGGATGCGCGTCGTATTCGGGCGAGCCGGAGCTGTAGGCCATGATCAAATCCGGCTGGAGGTCGAGCGCCTGCTCGACGTTCACCGCTGCGCCGCTGCCGATGGTTTTCAATTTACCGTCCGCCGCCATCTTCAGCACTGTGGGGTTACTGACGTAGGTAGCATCGTCCAGTCCCACCAACCGGTCGAGCACGCCGATCTGCTCGAGGAAGGGCAGGTACGTGGTGGACATGGTGACGATGGACTTCACGGGGACTTCGATGATTTGCTCTTCCGTGAAGCCTTCAGGTTTGGGCGCGCCGCACTGCACCAGCGCATACTG
>JAVQXV010000140.1:0-8070 GCA_033577755.1 Anaerolineales bacterium | reverse complement strand
GTCCACGCGCCCATGCCTGCGGCGATGGATCGGTCGCGCAGTTCCGCGAAGTCGTCGAACAGGTTGCCCGTCTCATCCACAAGATAGCTCCGGCGGCCATCGCCGCGTTCGATGAACAGGCCGACGCTGCCGAAGTCATCGGCCATCTCCACGCGGATATAACCTTTGGCGAAGGGTGTGCCGGCGATGTCCAGCAGCCTCTGGCCGATGCGCTGGTACAGAGCTTCGATTTCGGGTGTCATGGCTGTTGGTGATAGCTCCATATCTGAGTGTGTTCGGGGATCGCGTTGAGCATTCCGAGATGAGCAAGTCGCCACGGGCCGTGGTTGCACCGAAGTCGAGTGCAGAAAGTTTTGGGTGGTAGAGCGATCCTCTAAAACTTAGGCCTGAAATCATGTGGCTTAAGCGCCTCCACTGTACTGAAACCCTTCGTCTTGCTAAACCCCATTCGATGCACAAAGTTCTTCATCGCATCTGAGCAATCTATGGTCTCAAAGTTTAAGCTCATAAGGGTGTCCCTGGGGATAGCGACAGAAAGCACGGTTTGATTATCCTTGTAGCCTGTCTGGGGGTTTACCCGTTCACTTATTGCATGTACAAACACCATTTGAACAGGCAAGAGCGCGAAAAGTTCTCGCGCAACGCGAATTACGCAGCTGCAGATATGATCTTGGTATAACTCATAAAACTGCCCCTTTGGCATTTTCTTGGTTGAAAGCCTGCCACTTTGTAGAAGTGATTTCACTTCGGAGGGTACCACTTGCTCGCCATTGACGTGAAGCAGAGCTTCTATATACCAATCCGAATCTGTTCGGCATTCTATCGCGGATCCTAGTTCGGCTATGTCAGAAAAAGGATTGGTTTCCTGAATTGCTGCGATATACGCTGCGGGTTGAGCGTTCAAGACTCCATAGGCAATCTCTTGCATTTTTTCCCATTCAGCGAAATCTTTCTCATACTGCTGCAATGCTTCTTCGTATTGTTTTTTTGTCTTCTGTCTTGGCCTGTTCGAGTGATTTAGCCAGGGCCTCTCTTTTTTGGTTTTCTCTACGAAAGACCTTGTCGAGTAGACTAGGGGAGTATTGATCCAGCCTCCTTTGCGCCTCGTTTTCTCTTTCTCGGGACATTTCAGGCTTTGATGGTTTTTCTGTGGCCCTTATGGCTTGCCAGTCCCAAATGTCAGAGCTTTCCTTATGAACTGACAGCAATAAGTTGATCTGGTTTTCATAGACTTCAACCTCGTAGGCGGCACGTTGGAGGGCCTCCATCTTCTCTAATTCTTTCTGTTGTTTCATGAGTTCCCGCCTACGCCGCTGAGCCGCTCTTTCTGCTCGGCGTGCGCTCGCGGCAATAGCTCGTAAAGCTCCACGCCATGTTGGCATAATCGCAAGTCCTTTCGATCTAGACCTGTTTTATTGACGGGCTGGCGGCTCTACTGTCGCCAAGCATACCTAATTCATGGTGCCTCTACTCAAACCCCGACTCCCGCTCATACGACTCGACGATGACCCAGCTCGCGGACTTCAGCCTCTCCTCGAACGCGCACATGGCTTCAACGACTTGGTGATGCTGGCTGCGCGGGTCCTGGGCAAAGGCGGCGCGGCATTGCTTGTCTTAGGCCGAGGCCTCCCCGCAGGTCAGCAGCAGGGCCGTGAGGCTCCCCGATAAAAACTTGGCGCTCACGCAGCGACCGTTTCAAACGCCACCTGAATATGCCTGGGCCGCGCTACCGAAAAGTTCAGCTTCTCAAAGCCGATAACCTTCCCGGTTTTGTCTTTCATCAGGATGACCTCATCG
This sequence comes from Anaerolineales bacterium, assembly GCA_033577755.1. Lineage (GTDB taxonomy): Bacteria > Chloroflexota > Anaerolineae > Anaerolineales > UBA6663 > JANWXR01. The sequence goes on along the minus strand of JAVQXV010000140.1, from coordinate 6,273 downwards.
CCCGTTTCTTCGCTGACATATTCGTCCTGTGGGTCGCCAAACCACACAGTAAGGGTGTTTCCAACCTCATCATAGAAAACCTTTACCTGGGCCATAGTCTCTCGCCTTATTTGATTGAGTAGGATTTGGGATGCTGGCTGCGCGGGTCCTGGGCAAGGGAGGTAGAGACGTTCGCGATGCGTAGGCATCTTTTGCTCATGCACCTTTCAAGATGGCGGGTCGTGCTGTATGGTGGGGCCGCCGATCAGCGCACAGTATAAGACGAAATCCTCGCGTGGCAAGCCTGTCTCCCGGCGCCCTCTGCACATGGTGCCGCTGCCCGGCAGCCCTGACGTATAATCCGCCCAGCTTCAACGGAGTAAACGGACAATGCGTCTTCGATTGTTTCTTACAGGCCTGGCGCTGGGGTTGAGCGCGATGGCGTGGACGGCGTGCACATCGAGCGGCGCCGGCGAGGACGGCGCCGCCCGCGCCGTTGAGCGTTACCTGCAGGCCGTCGTGGCCGGCGATACGAACCGCGTCGCCACGCTGGTCTGCGCTGCCTGGGAGGCCGACGCCATCACCGAGGCCGATTCGTTCCTCGGCGTCAAGGCCGAATTGAAGGACGTGAGCTGCACCGCCGGCGCGACGGACGCCGGCGGGACGACGGTGAACTGCCGCGGCCAAATCCTCGCCACCTACGGCAACGAAGTCCAGACCTTCGAGCTTTCCGAACGCGCCTACCTCGCCAAGAAAGAAGCCGGCGAGTGGCGTATGTGCGGCTACCGCTGATGCGCCGGCTGAAGTCGCTCGTCACCCGCGAGAACGTCTGGGCCGTCCTGCTCTGCCTGCTGGCGATTGCACTCGTCATCGTCACCGCCGAGACCGCCCCTAACTGGATCTATCAGGGGTTCTGACGCAGGTTCTGCGCCGGGAGCCTATGTCGCTCACACAGTTGCTCATCCTGGCCGGCGTGGCACTCTTGGCGCGCGGGCTGGCCGGCGGGCGCTATCGCCGTGCGGCGATCCCGATCGTCAGCATCCTCGCTCTGTACTGGCTGCAACCCGCCGTCCCCATCCGCCAGCTGGATTTCTGGCTGCCCACCGTGACGATTGGGCTGACCACGTTCACCTGGGCGCTGACGCGACCGGCGCCCGGCCTGCCGCTGGAACGCGAGACGCTGATGTGGGGTGGGGCGGTGGCCGGATTGGTTCTGGCGGTGAGCGCGTTACGCTACGTCGAGCCGGTCTGTTGCCTGACACCCTCGCGCCCGCCCGAGGCGTGGTGGGCCGCCTTAGTTCTGGCCGGGATTGCGCTGTTAGCTGCGCTCGGCGCACGCTTCGTTGCGGGACGTTGGCGCGTCCTGCTGTTCGCCGTCTTCGGGCTCATCGGCCTGTTGATCGTGCTCAAGCTGGAGCCGCTGGGGCAGGCGGCCAGCGCCGCCCTGCGCAGCTTGACCGGCCAGTCGCCTGCGCTGGCCACTGCGGCGGATTTGCAGTGGCTCGGCATCTCATACGTCGCCTTTCGCCTGATGCACACGCTGCGCGACCGCGCCGCCGGGCGTCTGCCGGCGCTGTCGCTTCACGAGTATGCCGCCTACGTGCTGTTCTTCCCCGCCATCACCGCCGGCCCGATTGACCGCGCCGAGCGCTTCGTCAAAGACTTACGCTCCGAATTGCGCGCCGACGCGAACGACCTGACCGAGGGCGGACGGCGGTTGCTGCTCGGACTTTTCAAAAAGTTCGTTGTGGCGGACTCGCTCAGCCTGTTCGCCCTCAATGCCTTCAACGCCGCGCAGGCCGAGTCGGCAGTATGGCTGTGGGTGCTGGTGTACGCTTATGCCTTTCGCATCTACTTCGACTTCGCCGGTTATACCGATGTGGCCATCGGGCTGGGGCGCTGGCTGGGCGTACGTCTGCCGGAGAACTTCGACCGGCCCTACCTCAAGCCGAACCTGACCGCTTTCTGGAACAGCTGGCACATCACCCTGGCGCAGTGGTTCCGCGCCTATTATTTCAACCCGCTGACGCGCGCTCTGCGCGAGCGCGGCGTCTCACCCGTACTTATCATCTTCTTTGGTCAGACGACGACGATGGTGCTGATCGGCCTGTGGCATGGGTTTACGTGGAACTTTGTGCTCTGGGGCCTGTGGCACGGCCTCGGCCTGTTCGTGCACAACCGCTGGCTGGATTGGTCGCGCGGGCGTTTCCCGCTGTTGGAGCGAAACGCCGCCGCCCGGCGCGCCTGGGAGGTCGCCGGCGTGCTGCTCACCTTCCACTTCGTCACGTTGGGCTGGGTGTGGTTCGCCCTGCCGGAGCTGAGCCTGTCGCTGGCCGTCTTTAGCCGATTGTTTGGCGGCGGCTAGAATGTGCCGGCAGGAATCGTGCTGCCCGTATGGATGAGCTTCGCTTCTGGCGCAACGTTGTGGTGAAAGCGGCGCTGCTGTTTGCGCTGGTGAACGCGGCGTTTGCCCTTGCCGATCCGTTACCGTTGCTCGGTCAGGTCTCGGCGTACAACGTGCTCTTTCCAGGCAGGCCGCGCTTCCCCTTCGGCGAGACGCCGGAGCGTGCCTTCAACTTTAGCCTGTACAACTTCAACGCCATGTGGGCTGCCCACGAGCTGACGGGCGCACACAAAGCGCCGGATGAGTTTCGCGTCCTGCTCATCGGCGATTCGTCGGTGTGGGGCACGCTGCTCCGGCCTGAAGAGACGCTGGCCGGGCAGCTCAACGCCGGCGGCTATCGTCTGGCCGACGGGCGCCGACTGCGCGCCTTCAACCTCGGCTACCCCACTATGTCGCTCACCAAAGACCTGCTGGTGCTCGACCGGGCGCGGCGCTATGAACCCGACCTGGTCGTGTGGCTGGTAACGCTCGAGTCCTTCCCACGCGCTACGCAATTTGCCTCGCCCCTCGTCCGGCAGAATGCGCCGTTGGTGCGCGACCTGATTGCCCGCCTCGACCTGCGCCTCGACCCGCAACATCCCGACCTGGCCGAGCCGGACTGGTGGGCGCGCACCCTCGTCGGGCAACGCCGCAACCTGGCCGACCTGCTTCGTCTCCAGCTCTACGGCGTAGCCTGGGCAGCGACCGGCATAGACCAGTTCTATCCCGAAACGTACACGCCGCGAGCCAACGACCTTGAAGCCGATGAGACGTACTACGGCTTTGCGCCGCCGCGCTTCCCGCCGGATGCGTTGGCCTTCGACCTTCTGGCGGCGGGGCACGTTCTGGTTGGTGAAGTCCCCTTACTTGTTATTAATGAACCTATGTTTATTAGTAACGGACGGAACAGCGACATTCGCTACAATTTCTACTATCCGCGCTGGGCCTACGACGAGTACCGGCGGGCGCTGGCCGCAGAAGCGGAGCGCAACGGCTGGCGCTATCTGGATTTGTGGGACTTCATCACGCGCGATGAGTTCACCAACACTGCCGTGCATCTTTCGCCGCGCGGCTCGGCGCAGCTGGCGCAGCGGGTGTTGCAGGAAATCTTTGATCTGATGCAGAAGTAAGGTGATCTGGTGAGACAACGGTTCAAATTCGTTCACTTCGTGTTGAGCCTTGGCCTGGCGCTGTTGGGCGCGGCCGCTCTAAGCGGGCCGGCAGCCGATGCGCGCACGCCAACGCCGGCGCGCACCTCCACCTCCACGCCAGACCTCAAAGCGCCGGTCTTCACAACAATCGGCCCGGACGACCCGGTGTTGCCTACGGTCAGCGCGCGCGCACGGGAGATTTATGCACAGGGCCAAAAGCTGGGCAACAATCCGCGCGCCTTCTCCAAGATCGGTGATTGCAACTCGGCGCTGCCGCTCTTTCTGGCCAACTTCGACAACCCGGAGAGCTATCGGTTAGGACCGTATTCGTATTTGCAGCCGGTTCTTGACCACTTCAAAGGTTCGTTCGTTCACGATAGTGTCGCGGCGCGCGATGGCTTCAGCACTTCCTCGCTGTTCGCCGTCATCCAGAACGACCCGGCGCGCTGTCTGGCGAGCGAGTCTCCGCTGAACTGCGAGTTGCGTTTACACCGGCCCAGCTTCGCCTTCATCGGTCTGGGCACCAACGGCAGCTGGCAGACGGATGAAGCGTTCGAGCGCGGCATGCGTCGCATCCTCGACCACCTCATCCAGCGCGGGGTCGTGCCCATTCTCAGCACCAAGGCCGATGACATGGAGGGCGGGGCACGCTTCAACTTCATCATCGCCCGCCTGGCGCGTGAGTACGACGTGCCGCTGTGGAATTTCTGGAAGGCCGCCAGCGCACTGCCGAACTTTGGCCTCGACCACACCTATCATCTCTCGTGGGCCAGGCCGTACTTTGATGACCCCAAAACGTTGCAGACCGGCTGGGGGGTGCGAAACCTGACGGCGTTGCAGGTGCTGGATGTCGTCTGGCGCGGTGTGACCGGCCAGCCGCCCGCTCAACCGACGCTCACGCCCACGCCTACGCCGACCCTCCGCCCAAGTGTTGCGCCGAACCCTCAGCCTACGGCCACGAGACCCGCCAGACTGCGTCCAGGACTTGAAGCGCGGTGAGGTTGCGTACCGTCATCCCGTACGTCAAGCTCTGCGGGGTGAAGTCTGCCGAAAGCGTGAACGAGCCGGGAAGTTGCGAGGGGTGAATGCCATCGTCGGACATGCCGCGATTGGGCAGGGCCTCCAGGGCGGCGTGATAATCCACTAGAGGCAGGTCATACTCGTGGGCCAGTTGTTTGATAATGGCGTTGAACTCCAGCACGGTGTAGTCGCGCCCGCCCTGCGGCATCGGCGGGATGGTGCTCAAGATGGGCAACACGCCGTACTCCAGCGTAACTTGCACGATGCGCCGCAGCTGCGCTTCGTAGGTCGCGGGCGGCACCGTCGGCACGTCGTTCGTCCCGATCATAATCAGCGCCACGCCGGGGCGAACCACGCGGTATTCACAATCCAACGGCGTTTCGTCGGGTGCGCAGATGCCGGGATCGCCGTTGCCCGGACTGATCAACTTGAGCGACGACCAGCCGACCTGCGCCGCCAGCGACGGGTTTTGGAAAGAGTCCTTATCGCGCGCCGGCGTCGTCCGGTAGTAGTCAATTACCGGCTGGAGGTATGTCAGGTCGCGCAGGTTGTACTGCCCTGTGCCGAACGGCGTCAGGAAGGCAGGCGAAGCGGTGATGCTGTCGCCGACCTTGGAGAACACATCTACACGATTGCCCATCGCCTGAGCCAGCCGGAAGAGACGGCGCGTGTTCGGGCCGATGCCGGAGATGTACGGGTAAACGGGCGCCGGTCGCGTCGCCGGCGGCGTTAGCGTGGCCGTCGGCAGCGGCGGGGCTGAAGGTGGCAAGGTCGGCGTGGCCGTGATATAAGCAATCTGCGGCGGCGGCAGTGTGGCCGCCTCCGCCGGAGGGTTAGCGGCCGACCGGCTTAGGCGAAGGAACACCACAAACGTCAGGACGCCGATAATCAAACAGAGCGGCGTCCCGGCGATTAACAAAGCTGCTAAGGTGTTTCTCTGCATTGCACAAAATGAGTCCACTGCAAAAAGGATGTTTCACCGCTGAGAGTGCAGAGCGCGCGGAGAAATAAGAAAGAACTCTGCGTTCTCCGCAGTGCGTTTTTTCAGTGCACTTACAAAATTGTAACGGAGCCTGAACGGCCGGCAAAACGTCGGCCAGGCTTGCTCAGAAAGCCCGTATGACAGACGCTGTGATCGCCAACCTCTCCCACTTCATCGCCACGCACATCCTGCGCCAGCCCGACCGCACACTGTCCGCCGATGACAAGCTCATCTCGGGTGGCCTGATCGACTCTTTTCACCTGATTGACCTCTCGCTCCACGTCGAAAAGGAGTTCGGCGTTCGTCTGGACGACACCGAACTCAACGCGCAGACGTTCGATACGCTCGGCGAGCTGGCGGCCCTCATCGAGCAGCGCCGCACCGGGTAGCCTCATGCACACCCTGGCGCAACGCCTCTGGCAGAACGCCAACGATAGCCCCGACCGGCCGGCTATCTACCTCCTTCAGGCCGGTCAGCCAGACCAGACTCTGACCTGTCGCGACCTGGTGCGCGGCGGTTTGGATTACACGCTGGCGCTCCAGCAGGCCGGCGTGCAGCCAGGCGAGGTCGTCATTCTCATCCTGCAGCATGGCGCGCCGCTCATCTACTCCTTCTGGGGTGCGGTGTTGGGCGGCTTCATCCCCGCCATCATGCCCTTCCTGACGGAGAAGCTCAGCCCGGAAAAGTATCGCCGCGACCTGGCCGCGCTGTTCGAGATTACGCGGCCTGCCGCCGTCATCACCTACCGCGCCTTCGA
>JAVQXV010000139.1:0-8075 GCA_033577755.1 Anaerolineales bacterium | reverse complement strand
CCGCGCGCAAAGGCCGCCGCCCCGATCTCCAGCCCGCCCATCTCTGCCTGGATGAAGTCGCGCAGCACGGGATACTCGCGGAAGCCGGGTCGCTCCACGAACGCATACGGCAGGCCGGCGTAATACGCCTCCGCCAACGTGCTGTAGCCGAGCTTGCCCAGCACCGCATCGCAGGCGCCGAGCAGGTCGGGGTGGAAGACGGGTGAGCGGTGCGGAATCAGCGTCACGTTCCCCCGGCGCTGCACACCATCCGCGCTCCCACCGGGGATAATAAAGTGGATGTCTCGAACGTGCTGCGCCTGCTCGATGATGCTCTCCCACTGTGTGCCCATGCCGCCCATCGTCAGCAGAATCGCAGGTTCTTCCGGCGCCAGGCCGAGCATTTCCCGGACGGCGGCGCGGTGGCTGCGTCCCGCACGGCTGACGGGCACGATTGGTATCGCTCGCCCTTGCGGGTTGCATATCGGCGCGGTCTGGATGTGGAGTGTAGCGTTGGCGTATTGCTCCTGAAGGTAAGCGATGTGTGGGCGCAGGCCGGGGGCCTCATCGGCGTAGGCTTCGTAAATCCAGTCCCAGGTGAAATTCTCGACCAACACCGAGGGCAACCCGGCGGCCTGCGCGACGGCGATGCCGAGCGCGGCAATATCGCACAGAACCGCTACACAGCCGAGCGCCTTCACCTGCTCCGCCAGTCGCGCTACCAGCGCCGGGTCAAACGGCAGCAGCGTCTCCAGGCGGCGTAACGTCTCCGGCAGGTCGGCAGTGAGCGGGGTGGCCTGCGCCAGACCCAGGTCGGTGAGCAGGGCGTGGTAGCCGAAGGGCGCGCGCGTCGAGTCGGCAAAGACCCAGGCCGGCGTCTCGGTGAAGACTTCAAAACGGAGGCCGGGCAAGCGCGCGTGCAACGCCTCCATCAGGGCGGCGGCGCGCGTGGCATGGCCGAACCCGTGCGGTGTGACGAACACGGCCAGCGCGGTCGAGCGATGGTCGGGTGTGTTTGGCAAGGTCATGCTTGTTCAATCTTTACAAAAATTCGGCACAATCACGGTCGCGCTCGTTCGTTTCTCAACCTGTTTAGGTTTGATCGCTTGACGAGAGAAAGTCATGGCTTCTCCGCTTGCTCTTGTAGTCGAAGATGACCGGGCCTTAGCCCGGTCCTTCCAAATCGCCCTGCAGGGCGCTGGCTTTGAAGTTCATCTGGCGGACACGGCCCGCCTAGCGCTAGACTTGGTGAACGCTCTCCGCCCCTGCCTCGTCGTGCTCGACCTGCACCTGATAGACGAAGACGAACTGCCGACGCTGACGATCCAGCCTCGCCTAGTCCGGGAATGTCGAGCGATCGGGGCGCAAATTGTGGCCGTGACCGGCGACCCGCGCCTGGCCGAATATCTGCAGGCGGACTTCGACTTGGTGTTATACAAGCCCGTCAGCACAGTGCAATTGCGCGTTTTGGCTCGCCGCCTGTGCCGCATTAAGGGCACTGCCGATCTTCTAGATGCTCCGCGCTAAGCTGTCCAAATCGCCTGCAGGCCGGCATTGATGTCGGTGTGTATGCGGTCGGCGATTGGAGCGAGCGCGGCGTGTTTGGGCGACCCAGCCGGTGCGATGCCGTGCCGCGTGAGGCGCAGGTTCAGCCCGTAACCATTGAGCAGCTCGACAGCATGACCGACGGCGCGCAGACTGCTGGCCGAGTCTTCGAAGACGTGAATGTGCTCGTTGGCGCAAGCCGCGTACAGGTCGGGCAGGCGCTCGCCGCGTTGTACCGCCAGGGCGGCGTCAATGGCCTCGGCCTCGCGTCCCGTGCGCGCTGCGGCGATGGCGGCCAGCGCCTGCACCGGCGAGGGCTTCACGTACTCCACTGCCGAGCGGCCTACGCGCCGCGCCGCCCATTCCAGTTTGCCAAGGGCCATCGTCGGCGCTTCACCGTCCAGGCCGAGCAATGCCAGTGCCATCTCGGCTTCCGGCGTATAGCCGCGCGGCGAAGTTGCAACATCGCGTGGCGGGCGGCTGGGGCGCGCCGTGTACAGCGCGAACCACAGGCGACCGGCGGCACGTTCGGCCAGTAACCGTTCGCGCAGTTCGGGCGAGAGCAGGGGCGTGTCCTCGGTCTCCAGCAGGGCGGGATGCTCGAAGTGCGGCGTCAGGCCGTAACACTCCGCGTATCCCCGGTGGCCGAGGGCGAAGTTCTGCACGATCTGATGGGTGGGCGAGAGGTGTACGTCGTAGCAGTGGCCTAACAACGTGATCAGATAGAGGGGCGCGCCGGCGGGAGCCGCAAACATCTCCAGCGCCGCCAGCGACGGCCTCTGGCCGGGCCGGGTGGCTGCGCCGACGCGGCGGGCCAGCCCGGCGAAATCCGGGCGCGGCACAGCGGCAGGTTCGGCAGCCAGCGCGTCGAGCAGTGCCCAGAACTCCGCAGAACGCAGCTCCTCGCGCCGCGATTGTTCCAGCCGCGCTTGCAGCAGCGCCGCCACGCAGATTGCGCTGCTCTCCCACTCCACCGTCACACCATTCGCTTCGAATAGGTCAATCTCCGCCTGCGTCAGCGTGTGCGGCTCGGTTAGCCCCATGCGCCTGCCGAAATATTCCACCGTCTTTTGCAAGCCGAGGTGGTAAGCGCGGCTGTGCACCAGCACGCCGTCTACGTCGAATAGAATAATCATCACCCGAATCCTACGCGCTACGCAACACGGAATACGCAATACGCACTCCGTATTTCGTATTGCGTGTTCCGTAACCGGCCAGAGCCGCATTATAATCAGACATCCCACCGGAGACTTTAGCGTGACCACCGACCTCGACCAATTGAGCATCAACACCATCCGCTTCCTTTCTGCGGATGCGGTACAGAATGCCAACTCCGGCCATCCCGGCTTGCCTATGGGCGCGGCCCCGATGGCCTACGTCCTGTGGACGAAGTTCCTCAAGCACAACCCGGCCAACCCCCGCTGGGTAGACCGCGACCGCTTCGTCCTCTCGGCGGGGCACGGCTCGATGCTGCTGTACTCGTTGTTGCATCTCACCGGCTACCCGTTGTCGCTCGATGAAATCAAAAACTTCCGGCAGTACGGCAGCCTGACGCCCGGCCATCCGGAGAGCCACCTGACGCCCGGCGTCGAGACGACGACCGGCCCGCTGGGGCAAGGGCTAAGCAACGCCGTCGGTTTTGCGATTGCCGAGGCGCATCTGGCCGCGCGCTACAACCGCCCCGGTCACGAGATCATCAATCATTTCACCTATGTGCTCGCCAGCGATGGTGATGTGCAGGAAGGGGTGGCTTCGGAGGCTTGCTCACTGGCCGGTCACCTGCGGCTGGGCAAGCTGATTGTGCTGTATGACGACAACCGCATCCAGCTCGCCGGCACCACCTCGCTGGCCTTCAGCGAGGATGTGGCGCTGCGCTTCGCCGCTTACGGCTGGCAGGTGCAGCGCGTCAGCGATGGCAACGATCTGGCCGCGCTGGAGCAGGCGATTCGCATCGCCCAGTCTGTAACCGACCAGCCCTCGCTTATTATCGTGCGAACCACCATCGCCTACGGCGCGCCGCACAAGCAAGGTACCTTCGAGGCGCACGGCGCGCCGCTCGGCATGGAAGAGCTAAAGGCAGCAAAGAGAAATCTGGGCTGGCCGGAGGATGGTCTGTTCTATCTGCCCGAAGCGGCGGTGGCCCACTTTCGCCGGGCGCTGGAGCGCGGCGCGAAGGCGGAGGCCGAGTGGAACCGGCGCTGGGAGAAGTACGAGAAGGCGCATCCCGAACTGGCGCGCGAACTGAAGCGCCGCCTCGCCGGCGAGCTGCCGCCCGACTGGGACGCCGACCTGCCCATCTTCCCCGCCGACCCGAAGGGGATGGCCACGCGCAAGGCGGGCGAGGCCGTCATCAACGCGCTCGGCAAGCGCCTGCCGGAGCTGATGGGCGGCTCCGCCGACCTCAACCCCTCGACCTTCACCGTGCTCAAGGGCGAGGGCGATTTTCAAAGCCCGCATTCCTCGCCGGAGGGCGCGCAGGGGACGAGCGGCGGCCCGTGGGGTTACGAGGGCCGCAACCTGCACTTCGGCGTGCGCGAGCATGCGATGGGCGCCATCGTCAACGGCCTGGCGCTGCATGGTGGCTTCATCCCTTACGGTGCAACGTTCCTGACCTTCCATGACTATATGCGCCCCGCGGTGCGGCTCTCGGCCATCATGCACGCCGGCAGCATCTGGGTGTACACGCACGATAGCATCGGCGTGGGCGAGGACGGCCCGACGCACCAGCCGGTGGAGCATTTCGCCGCGCTGCGCGCCATCCCCAACCTGCTCTTCATCCGCCCGGCGGACGCCAACGAGACGGCCTGGGCGTGGCGCGTCGCCGTTCAGAACCGCCATCGCCCCACGGCGCTGGCCCTCACGCGCCAGAACCTGCCGGTGCTCGATCGCAGCGTGTATGCCTCCGCTGAGGGCCTGACGCGCGGCGGCTATGTGCTCAATCCCGATCTCCAATCTCCCGAACTCATTCTCATCGCCACCGGCTCGGAGGTGGCGCTCATCGTCGAGGCCGGGAAGGTGCTGGCGGAGCGAGGCGTGCGCGCGCGATTGGTCTCGCTGCCGTGCTGGGAGCTGTTCGAGGAGCAAACCGCCGATTACCGCGAGAGCGTGCTGCCTTCTTCCGTTACTGCGCGCCTGGCGGTGGAGGCCGGTGTGGAGCTGGGCTGGCACAAGTGGGTGGGCGAGAGAGGCGCAACTCTGACACTGAACCGCTTTGGAGCGTCGGCTCCGGCAGCGCGCGTATTCAAGGAGCTGGGCTTTACGGTGGAGAACGTGGTAGCAAAGGCTATGGCGTTGTTGGAGAGAGAAAAGACGTAGAGAAAGATGCTCTGGGAAGCAAGTTTTCTCTACGTTCGTTATCGGACATTGTCCGGTGATAGACCAGGAGTTGGCGCTGCACCGATGGTGGAACCGCGGCGACCTAAACAGGTATCTCCCTACGCTCAGGCCTGTCTGCAGGCTTTGACCGAGGGTGGGCTGGGAAGGAATTTGTCGCTGGGTGGCGCTTTTGGGCTGGCTCACTATTACGAGTACCGAACAACTCATGATGTGGATGCTTGGTGGGTTGAACCGGTTACCGGTGAGGTTCGCCAGGCCATCGTAGCTACTTTGGAAGAGGCCCTGCGTCCGTTCGGCCGAGTCCGCACCCGAACCTGGGGCGACGTAGTTAGCGTGGAGTTGATCTCAAACAACAAGACGTTCTTCAGTTTTCAGATTGCACGTCGTTCGGCGGAACTGCAAGCGCCAACCGTCGGCGTGTGGCCCGGCGGCATCGCTGTAGACAGCCTGCCGGATTTGGTCGCCGGTAAGATGACGGCTTTGGTGGAGCGCGGCGCACCGCGTGATTTCCGCGATATTTATACGCTGTGTCAGGCCGGTGTCGTGAGCATTGCTCGGTGTTGGGAATGGTGGGAGGAGCGCCAGCTTCTGGCAAACGAGAATGCCAGTCGGTCTAGGGCGAAGCTGGCACTCCTCAGCCACCTGGCGCGCCTGGAGCAAGCCAGGCCGCTGGATAAGATTGAGGATGCAGTTCAGAGAGCAGAGGCTGAGCGCGTGCGCACCTGGTTTTCCGAGGAGTTTCTACGCGATGTTTCAGATTGATGGCACGCTCTACCCGGATGTTGAGCCGCCGGAGACGCTTGACTCACCGGCTGACCGGGTAGACTTTCTGGCGCGGCTATGCGCCGCCTGGGATTTTGGCTTGTTGCCGGATTGGGAAACCGTGTTGGAGATTCGACGGGCAGAGTGGCGACCGGCTGTCGAGGCCTGCCGTCTGCTCACTTCGCCGACGTATCACCTGCTCCGGCGCTGGCACGGGTTGTCGCCTTTGCCGTATCTGGGCAGTGTGCCCGCGTATATTCGTGATGACCCCAGCCTGGCTTATGTATAAGTCGTTGCAGCTGTCGAAGTCATCGCCGTTGAAGAAGCGGGCGATTGGCTTGTGATCACGGTCATCTGCCGCTTCTTCTGAGGAGAGTGTGCCATGCAGTTCACGTATGATCCCCGCTACAACATCGCCTATCTTCGTCTTCGAAAAAAGAGCGGGGAAGTGGAGACGCTTCGCATTAGTGATGAACTGCTCGTTGACATCGCTCCCGATGGCAAAATCTACGGTATCGAATTGTTGAATGCCAACGAGCAGCTCAAACGTGATGATGGCCTGGGATTGGTTGTGATCAACGAAGCAACCGGTGAGCGCGCCGTGTTGCCGCTGGCTTCATAAATGCGGATAACAACCGATTTGCCCGCGCCCACTTTCACGCCATGAACATCGCCGTCGCCGCCGACCACGCGGGCTACCCGCTCAAAGCCCGCATCATCGAAGTCATCCGCGCCGCCGGGCATGAAGCGCTCGACCTGGGGACGCACTCGGCGGAGGTGGCGGTGGATTATCCCGACTTCGCCCGCGCGGTAGGCGAGGCCGTGCAACAGGGCCGGGCCGAGCGCGGCATCCTGCTGTGCGGCAGCGGCGTGGGCGCGTGCGTGGCTGCGAACAAGATGCGTGGCGTCCGCGCCGGCGTCTGCCACGATACGTACTCGGCGCGACAGGGCGTGGAGCACGATGACATGAACGTGCTTTGTCTGGGTGCACGCATCATCGGCACGGAGCTGGCCGCGGAGCTGGTGCGTGCCTTTCTCGGCGCACGCTTCAGCGGCGAGGAGCGTCACGTGCGCCGGCTGAACAAAGTGTTGCAGATGGAGGCAAGTGGATGAAAGCCGTTGTGCCGGCCTAAGCGCCATCCAGCTCTAGCACATTGACTACCCGGCCGGCACGGCAGACGTGACCTTCAGCTACGACGCCGCAGGCAACCGCACCCAGATGACCGATGGCAGGCGGCCAGCGCAGCCGGGGCGAGCAACGGCTCCATCACGTTCTGGCTCGACGGCGTGCAGCAGGCCAGCCTGGCCGGCGTGGCGCTGCCCAATGGGGTCACCACGACCTACGCTTACGACAATGTCCAGCGGTTTACCGGAATCACACACCAAACCACCCAACAGCTCGCCGCCTATCAGAGTGAGGCAGGACTTAGGCCGGGCGGGGCGGCCAGGCGTTCAAACCGATGTGCTGCGTCGCCTGCCAGAGTGGCCGGTCATAGGTGGCGAACGTCATGGCTTCACCGAGCGCTTCTTGCCAGAGCTGGGCGGTGGCCAGATGAATCGCATCGAAGCTGCGCAGGCCGTGCGTCCAGGCCAGCGTGTCCGCCTGAGCCACGGTGGACTCATCCAGCCGCAGGCGAAACAGCGCCGGCCAGTCCGTTCGGAACATCTTCACCGCCCTCAGCGCCTCGGCTTTCGTCACCAATCCCACCCGCGCGGCTTTCTCGAAGGCGGCCACGACTTCCGCCCAGCTGATCAGGCTCGTGCCGACCAGGTGTGCCTCCGCAAGGAGGGCTGCGACCGCATCGGACCCCGGCTCCTGCAGGTACCGCTTAACCAGAGCGCTGGCGTCCAGATACACGATTACCGGCGGTCCTCCAGCAGGAGGTCCGCTGCCGTGCGCTTGCCGCGCACCCGCGCCACGGGCTTGACCTGTTTGAGCTGTTTACCGTTCCACGGGGCCAATCCGGCGCGCTGCAGCGCTTCGATGCGCTCCTCCAGGGAGGCCGCAGCGGGCAACAGCCTGCCGATCACGCGGCCATGTTCGGTGATGAGCACGGTCTGGCCCCGCTTGACTTCTCGCAGATAGGCGCTCAGCTGGGTTTTGAGTTCACGCACTCCGACGTTGAGTTCGCGCATGGCGGTTCTTCCTGGGCGGAGGGAGGATGTGACTACATTGTACACGTTGTGGCGCTTGAGTACCCAGGCGCTGCCGGTCGCTCCGAACAGAGCCTGTCTGCGGCGGGCGGCGCTAATGTCCCCTCCCGAGGCGATTGACAGCCGACTCGGCCGGGGGTAAACTACCACGCATAGGCGCGCGTTGGGCGGTTTAGTTCGCCCGTGGGTGCCGCTCCTTCTGAGCCTGCCACCCCTCCGAACTCTTCGTCCATCCCTACGGCCAAACCGCACAGCTCCTCGTAGAAGGCCTGAAAGGGTAATTTGCCAAATGCTTACTC
>JAVQXV010000138.1:0-8083 GCA_033577755.1 Anaerolineales bacterium | reverse complement strand
ATCGGTACTCTCAGCGGTTCAGTAGTAATCGCTGAGAGCGCTGCGCCATACTCAGTGAAGTCAGCGCCTTCGCGCCCTTGCGCCGCTGCGTTAGAGCGAATCACTGCCCGTTCATCAGAGTTCAGTGGCTTCAGCACGTTCAGTGTTTCACTGATTCCGGTGCCTTCACCGAAAGCTCGGGAACGCTGCGGCGGAAGCGGCGACCCAGGGGAGCAACCACTGCGGGAACGCGCCCAGCGCCAGAATCGCCAGCACGCTCAGACTGTAGAAGATGATTTGCAGCAGCGTCTCCTGCGGCAGAATGACCTCGTCGGGCGACGCCGGCGTCGTTAATGAGGCCAGGCCACGCATCACCACCACGCCTACGCTGGTCATCGCCGCCAGCAGGGCCAGGGCCAGCAGCGCGTTCTGCTCGGCCAACAGGCGAAGCAGCGCCCACTTGGCCGGGAAGCCCGCCATCAGCGGCAGGCCCATCAGCGAGAGCAGGCCCATCGCCGCCGCCGTCACTGCGAAAGGGTAACGCCAGCCAACGCCGCGCAACGATGCGAAATCAGCCTCGCCTGAGGCGGAGACCCGGCGCAATTGCTCCACCGCCGCTCCCCAGACTAGCAGGCTCAGGCCGCGCATCAAAAAGAGCGCCAGTAGCGCGACGATTCCGGCATGCGTCTCCAGTCCCACCGCCAGCAACGTTGCGCCGATCTCGATAAGCAGCGCGTAGCCCACGCTGCGGCCCCAGTTCTGCTGCCCAAAGACGAACAGTGCGCCGACCACCACCATTAGAGCACCGGCGCCGCTTAGTGCCGTAAAGACGGCCGGCTCCCGGCGCAACCAAGGATAAGTCTCGATCAGGCGCAGCAGCAAAAAGATCACCGGCGCACGTACGACGGCGACGATGAAGGTGGTGGCCAGAGGCGGTGAGTAGGAGGCCAGGATGGGCAGCCAGCTGTGAAAAGGGACGACGGCCATAAACAATGCCAGCCCACCGCCGAGCAGCAGCGTCGCGCGCGGTAAGAGCGTTGGGTCTTCAGGCGCGGCGACGCTGGCATCAATTAGCCAGGCGGCAAAGAGCACAAAGGGCACGCCGAGGGAGGTATAGATAAGAAAGCGCAACGGGCCGGCGGTCAGAGGATGGCGCTCGTCGGCGAGTATGAAGACGCCAAGCGCGGCGGCCAGTTGGATGAAGATGGCGGCATACAAAAACGGGCGCACGAACAGCGCTGCCGCCACCAGCCCCAGCGCCGCCACGCCCGCCGGCAGAAAGAATCGCCCCTGCGGCCACAGGCCTGCGGCGAGAAAAATCAAAGCCGATAACCCGTAGACGGAACCCAGCGCCAGCCGGTCGGCCTGCTGCCAAATGAATGTTCGACCCAGCAGGCTGAACGAGTCACGCAGAAGCGGTGCGGCGTTCAACGGCAGGAACAGCGCCAGCAACGCTAGGAACGCTGCCACACCCACAGCGGTCCCCGCTTCGGCCCACGGCCGATGCCGCAGCGCATACACGGCCACCGCCGCCGCAAAAGGTAGCAGGATGAAGAGCAACGGCGCCGGCATTATGCGCCGCCATCCTGCCCCGCTTCGCCGTAACGCAGCGAGGTCAGGTAACCCACACTCAAGGCCACGCCCAGATTGACGGCAGCCAGTAGAACCACCACAGTTCGGGCCGGCTCCACCGGCGCGTAGAGCAGGGTCACGCCGGTCAGCGTGGTCAGCAGCGCCATGCCCGCGTTCATCGGCTCATCCGTGAAGCCGAGGTTGAGCAAGCCCACACCGATCAGCCAGACGCCGGCGAGGGTTAGGCTATCCGGCAGGCCGGGCAGAGTCTCGCCAGGCCGACCGATGACGGTGCCTACGGCAACGGCGGCCAACGCCAGAGCCACCACTCGAAACGGCAGATTGGTCTGGAACTCGATTCGGCGCAACCCGGCAAAACGGCCTCGCGGTGACGCGGCCGACTTCGGTAACACGACCGCCGCCTGCCCGAAGTTCACCTGTTGGCCTGCCAGCAGCAGGATGAACACGACAAGCAAGCCCACCAAGGCGAGCACGGCCGCAATTTGCCAGATAACAACCAGTGCCAGCAGACCGGCGGCGAAGAGGTATTGCGCGCCGAGCGCCAGCAGGCTGGCGCGCCAGTTGTTCGTCAGAGTCAGCAAGGCCGCCGTGACCAACACACCGGCCAGTGCGGTCGTCGTCCAGAAGGCCAACCACTCTGCGCTCATGGCATCAAAACCAGCGCGACGGCCACCACAAACGCTGCTGCCCATAACAATGCACCCTCGCCTTCGAGCACGGCAGCCACGTTGAAAGCGATCGTCTCGACAACGCGGATGACACTCCAGGCCAAACGGTACAGCCAGTCGAAGCGCAGCAAGGCCATAAGCCAGGCGCTCGCCGTCTCGGTGCCGGGCCGGGCCACATGCTCGAAGCGCCACAGACCGAAGCCCATTGCTACCACTGCCAAAGCCATTACTGCTGTTAGCAGACTCTGCGGCGTTCCCGGTTGCCAGCTTTGGCCAGGGGTCGTCGCCGACCAGGTAGCGATCCCGCCCAGCCCGATTCCTAATCCAAGCACAAGCACTGCCAGCAGGCCTAGCCCCAGACCGTAACCGATACGACCTGGCGGCCCACCTTCGATAGGTTCGCCTGGCCAAAAGATGACGCGCCACAAGCCGCCGGCCAGCAAAATCTGCGCCACGAAAACGCCGGCCAGCGCCAACCAAAGCGCCGGGTCTTCGGATAAAAGCCAGGTACCGTAGAGGGTGGCACAGGCAGCCCATCCTGCCGTCAACGGCAGGCCTAACAATGCCGCTGCACCCACGCCGGAGAACAGCGCCCAGTACCGCTCCTGGTCATCAAAGCCGTTTGACAGATAGAGCAGGCCGCCGCCGAGCGCGAGAGCACACCCTTGCAAGGTCACGGCCAGCGGCGCCTGCGTCCCGCCCCACAGTCCCAGCAGCAAAGCCAGGCCGGATTGCGCGATGACGATAAACGTCAATCCAGAACGCGTAACATCGCTTAGCCACAATTGCCCCGCGCCTACCAACATTGCTGCTATGCCGAAGACTGTTAGCCATGGGCGCACCGACTCGGGAAAGCCGGCCTGCGCCAGCTCGGCCACCGCGGCGAAGGCGACCAGCGGCGGGATCAAGCGCAGCAGCACCCCCAGACCCTGACGCACGTCCACCTCCACCGGCAGGCCGAGGTGCAGCGGGAACAACCCGAGGCGGAAAGCCGCCGCCAGCGTCGCCAGCAGCGCCGTCTGCGGCAGCGTCATCAGGCCGGACAGCGAGGGAATAGGGCTAATCAAGATTGCCGCTGCCGTCAGGCTCAGCGTGCCGAGTGAGTTGAAGGTGAGGTGGAGAACGGCCTGCGGCTGAACGCCCTCGCCACGCGCCACGAGGATGAGGATGAGAAAATAGATGAAGTCCAGCCCGGCCCAGGCCATGATTACCGTGATGACGTTATCGGCAAAGAGTGCACCTAGTCCACCGAAGGTCAGCAGTAGCATTGAGCCGCGCGCGATGATGCGCGGCCCGCCCGGTCGTGCCAGGCCGGTAAGCGCCGCCGCCAGAGTCAGCGCCATCAGATTTAGCGCCATCAACCAGCGCAGCGGCGTGACGGCGAGGCTGAGGCCGGCCGGGAACAGGCTCGCCGGCGCCCACTCGGAGAGAGTGGCTTTGGCCGGCAGCCAAAAGAACAGAGCGGCAACGCTCAGGCCCGCCGGCAGAGCCACACCGAGCATCACCGTCGCGGGATATTGAAAGCGCGGCGAAAGGCAGATGAACAATAGGCCGGTTCCGACCAGCAATATTCCCAATGGGATCAGCGGAGACATGCCCGGTGATTATAGATGATGAGGAAATCGCCGGAAAACCTATGCTACAATCGCGGCGTGTTCGTTCACGATGCGTCATCGGAGCCGCAGACTCAGACACAAGCCGGGGCTTCGGAAGTAACGCTTGACCCCCGACGACAAGAGCAGGCCAAAGCATACGCGCGCAGGCGACGACAATTGTTCTTTCTTGAGACCGGGCTGAGCGGCCTGTTCCTGCTGGCCTGGCTAATCTTCGGCTGGTCGGCGGAACTGAAGCGCTGGCTGCTGACGTGGACGCAGAACGACTGGCTGCTCGTCCTCGGCTTCGGTGCGGTCTTCGGCCTGACCTTTCAACTGCTCGAATTGCCGCTGGCCTACTACTCCGGCTTCGTCCTGCCGCACCGCTACGGCCAATCTACGCAAACGTTCCGGGGTTGGGTGAAAGACCAGCTACTCGGCCTGGCGCTCTCGGCAGTGTTTGGCCTGCCCATCCTTTCCGCCGTGTATTGGCTGTTGCGAGTGACGGGCGAGTGGTGGTGGCTGTTAGCCGCGCTCGGCTATCTGCTGTTCGCGGTGGTGATGGGCGTGTTGGCACCGATCATCATCCTGCCGTTGTTCAACAAGTACACGCCGCTCGGCGAGGAGCACGCCGAACTCACCCGTCGCCTGACCGCCTTGGCCGAGCGCGCCGGGACGCGCGTCGCCGGAGTCTTTCGCTTCGACATGAGCCGCCGCACCAAATCGGCCAACGCCGCGCTCACCGGGCTGGGCCGCACGCGCCGCATCCTGCTGGGCGATACCCTGCTCGAGGCCTTCACCACCGACGAGATTGAAACCATCCTCGCCCACGAGTTAGCCCATCATGTCCACCGCGACATCCCGCGCGGCCTCGCCTTCAGCAGCGGGATAACGCTGATCGGCCTATACCTCGCCTCGCTGGTCTTGAACTGGGGCGTGGCCGTCTTCGGCTTCGAGGGGCCGGCGGACATCGCCGCACTGCCGTTGCTGGCGCTGACGCTGGGCGCCTTTGGCCTGGTGATAATGCCGCTCGGCAACGCCTACTCACGTTGGCGTGAGCGCCTGGCAGACCGCTATGCGTTGGAGGTCACACACAAACCGGAAGCCTTCGCCAGCGCCTTCGCACGCCTGGCCAATCAGAACCTGAGCGACGCCGACCCGGAAGCCTGGGCAGTGTTTCTCTTTGCCAGCCACCCGCCGCTGCGCGAGCGCATCGCTGCAGCGCGCGCTTTCGCCTCGGCGAAGAAAACCATAACTGCATGAATACCCGCCGTTCATCTGTACCCGCCTCACACATGTCTCGCCCGGAGCTGCGCGCGAAAGACCGGCGCAGGAATATCCGCCGTTCATCTACGCCTGCCTCACTCTGGTATGCGCTGACCGTTATCATGTTGATGGCGACGACCTGTGCGTGCATGTACGCGACGCTTCTTTTCCTTATGCCGCGCCACCCCCTCAACCCGCTGCCGCCGGATACACGCACGCCGTTCCCCTCCCCCACCCCGGCCCCGACGGCCACGCCGCTGCCGCCCACGCCCACAGCCATGACTACCGCCACGCTGCCGTTCGGGCCGGCGCTGACCACGCAAGGCGCCTCGCCCGACGTTCAACTCACCATCGCCCTGCCGACGCCGAGCGTGACGCTTACGCCTACACCAACCCACACTGCGACCGGCACAATTACGGCCACGGCCATCGTCACCGGGACGCCGCCCACCGCCACGCCCGTCCCGCCGGGGAGCACGCCGACGCCGGGCAATTATCCCGGCGGCGAGACGCCCACGCCTAACCTCAACGCAACGCCCACCGGCTATCCTGCGCCCTGAGATGAACAACGCGCCGCTAGTCCTTGGCTTGATATCCGATCTATTTTTCATCGCCCCGATCGAGAACGCCGTGAAGGCGCTGGGCTATCGGCTGCGCATCATCGAGCGTGGCGAGGAGATCGAGCCGGCAGACGCACCCGTCATTCGCCAGACCGCCGAGCCGACCGTTGGTCGCGGGGCGGGCTTCATCGTGCGCGTGGTGGAATGGCAACCGGCGCTGGTGCTGGTGGAACTGAGCAGCAAGAAAATTCCGTGGCCGGAGTGGATTGCCGCGCTGAAGTCGTCACCGGCTACGCGCCGCATCCCGGTGATCGCCTTCGGCCCGCATGTGGACCTCGCCCTGCGTGCCCGCGCCGAAGATGTGGGCTGTGACGTTATCCTGGCCAAAGGCGCGCTGCTCCGCGACTTGCCCGGCCTGATTCAGAAGCACGCCCGGCGGATCAACTTCGCCGCCCTCGAACGCGACTGCGAGTCGCCGCTTTCGGCGCTGGCGCTGGAAGGCATCGCGCTCTTCAATAAGCAGGATTTCTTTGAAGCGCACGAGGTGCTGGAGCGGGCCTGGAACGAAGAGACCGGCCCGGCACGCGAGTTGTATCGCGGTTTGCTACAGGTGGCGGTTGCTTACCTGCAAATTGAGCGCGGCAACTACACCGGCGCGCTGAAGATGTTCCTGCGGCTGCGCCAGTGGCTCGATCCACTGCCGGACGTGTGCCGGGGAATCCACGTGGCGCAATTGCGCAAAGATGCGCTGGCCGCGCGCGCGGCGCTGGAGGCCCTCGGCCCGGAGCGCATCGCCGAATTCGACCGCGCTTTCTTCAAGCCCGTGCCGTTCGTTTGAAACCTTCCGGCGCCAAGCGTCCTTCAGACGTGTGCGAAGGCCCTGTGTTCGACCAAATCATCAACCGCCGGAACACCGACAACACCAAGTGGGACCTGTACGGCCCGGATGTCCTGCCGATGTGGGTGGCGGACATGGACTTCCTTGCGCCGCCCGCCGTGCGCGAGGCGTTGCGCGCCAAAGTGGAGCACGGTATCTTCGGCTACCAATTCCCTCCGAGCGACTGGTTCGGCTTCGTATGTGAGCGGCTAGAGCGACTCTACGGCTGGCGCACGACGCCGGACATGGTGGTGGCCGTGCCCGGGATCATCGCCGGCTTCAATGTGGCAGCACGCGCCTTTTGCGAGCCGGGCAGCAGCCTGCTGATTCAGCCGCCCGCCTATCCGCCGTTCCTGCAAGTTCATGAGAACGCCGGCCTGCAGCGCCGGTTCGCGCCGCTGGTGGAAACAGCGCAAGACTCGACCCTGCGCTATGCTATTGACTTCGACGCCTTCGAGGCCGCCATTACGCCGGACACGCGGATGTTCCTGTTCTGCCATCCCCACAACCCGACCGGGCGGACGTTCACGTCGGACGAACTGCGGCGGCTAGCCGACATCTGCCTGCGCCACAACATCATCATCTGCTCCGATGAGATTCACAGCGAACTGCTACTCGGCGGCGCAACGCATACGCCCATCGCCACGCTCTCACCGGAAATCGAGCAGCGCACCGTCACGCTCATTTCGGCAAGCAAGACCTTCAATCTGGCCGCGCTCTTCACCGGCTTCGCCGTCATCCCCAACGCCGAGCTGCGCCGACAATACCGACAGACGGTTGAGCGGCTTGCAATGCACCCTAACGGCTTCGGGCTGACGGCAGCGAAGGTGGCCTACACACAGTGCGACGACTGGTTGCGCGAGCTGCGCGCTTACCTCACGGCCAACCGGGACACACTGGTGAGCTACGTGCGCGAGCATCTGCCGGGCATTCGCACCACCGTGCCGGACGCCACCTATCTGGCCTGGCTCGATTGCCGCGCCCTGAACCTTCAGCCCAATCCGTTCCGGTTTTTCCTCGAGCACGCAAAAGTGGCGCTCAATGACGGCGTGCCGTTCGGCCCCGGCGGCGAGGGCTTCGTCCGCCTGAACTTCGGCTGCCCACGCGCCACGCTGCTGGAGGGGCTGGAGCGAATGCGTTCAGCGCTTGACGATAGAAAGTAGAAAGTAGAAAGTAGAGAGTGGTAAAGTAGCGAGCAGCGCACCGGCATTCACCCTCTACTTTCCATTTTCTACTTTCTACTCCCTTCTCCCCTCAAACCGCCATGACCCTCCTCCTCACCGAACGCGACGTGCAAGCCCTGTTGACGATGGACATCGCCCTTGAAGCGGTGGAGGCCGCCTTTCGCGCCCTGGGCGAGGGCAGCGCCGTGAATCATCCGCGCCGCCGCATCCCGCTCAAGCATGGGATGCTGCACTATATGGCCAGCGCCCTGCCCTCGCACAACGCCTTCGGGCTGAAGATTTATCCGGCGACGAGCACAGGCATCACCTTCCTCATCCCGCTCTACGATTACGATACCGGACGTTTGCTGGCCCTGATCGAGGG
>JAVQXV010000137.1:0-8126 GCA_033577755.1 Anaerolineales bacterium | reverse complement strand
GGGGGACCGCCACCCGCCGCGAGTTCCTCGCCGCCCTCAAGGCCGAGCTTCCCGCTGCATTGCGCACCCTGCAAAGCGGCAACATCGCCCCGGTGGACCTGGCGCAGGCGGCCATCGGCCCCGGCATGGCGGTCTTCACCCGCTACGACAAGGTGCTCGATGCCCGCGGCGAGCCGATGACGGTGCGCGAGGCGCTCGCGCTCATCAACCAGACGCTTGACGAAGCGCTGGCCGAGCAGGAAGGCGACTTCGACGCCGAGACGCGCTGGGCGCTGGCGTGGTTCGAACAGCACGGCTTCGGCGAGGGCGAGTTCGGCGTGGCCGAGACCCTGAGCAAGGCCAAGAACACCAGCGTCGCCGGCATGGTCGAGGCCGGCATCCTTGAATCCAAACGCGGCAAGGTGCGCCTGCTCAAGCCCGAAGAGCTGCCCGCCAACTGGGACCCGGCGGCCGACCCGCGCCTGACCGTATGGGAGACCGTCCACCACCTTATCCGCGCGCTCGAATCCGGCGGTGAGAGCGCCGCCGCCGCGCTGGTCACCAAGCTCGGTAGCCGGGCCGAGGCCGCGCGCGAGCTGGCCTATCGCCTGTACACCCTGTGCGAGCGCAGGAAGCGCGCCGCCGAGGCGCTGGCGTACAACGGTCTGGTGCAAAGCTGGCCGGAGGTGGTGCGGCTGGCGCGCGAGGGCGGCCGGCCGAAAGCGGCGCAGGTGGAGATGTTCGAGGAAAGTGAGGAGTAACCCATGGCCATCACCAATCAGGAGCGCGTCGGCAAGGCGCTGGAGCTGTTGCGCGCGGGGCTGGCGCCCTATGTGGAGCGCGAGGTGCAGGACAAGATTCGCAGCGGCTTGGTGCGCGCGGAATCGCTGCGCCGCTTCACCGGGGACCCGCTGCTCGCCGGCAAACCGATCGCCGAGTGGGACGTCGCGAGCCTGCTCAAACTCATGTGGGAAACGTGGAACGAGGTCTTCAACAACACCCTCGGCTTTGCCGAGCGCAGCCTGGTGAGCGAGCTGCGCGACTGGCGCAACAAGTGGGCGCATCAGGAGCCGTTCTCCGGCGACGACGCCGACCGCGCGCTCGACTCGGTGGCACGTCTGCTCACCGCCGTCTCCGCCCCGCAGGCCGATGAAGTCAACCGCATGAAATTCGAGCTGCGCCGCCTCATCTTCGATGAACAGGTGCGCAGCGAGAAACGCCGAAAGGCCGATACCGCCCCGCTGAGCGGCGCCAGCAGCGGCCTGAAGCCCTGGCGCGAGATCGTCACGCCCCACCCCGACGTGGCCGGCGGTCGTTACCAGCAGGCCGAGTTCGCCGCCGACCTCTGGCAGGTGCACCTCGGCGAGGGCAGTGACGAATACCGCGACCCGCGCGAGTTCTTCCGCCGCACCTACCTCACCGAGAGCCTGAAGCGCCTGCTGGTGAACGGCGTGCGGCGCCTCTCCGGCGCGGGCGGCGACCCCGTGGTGCAGCTTCAGACCAACTTCGGCGGCGGCAAGACCCACTCGATGCTCGCCCTCTTCCATCTCTTTTCGGGCGCCGCACCCGGCGAACTGGCCGGCGTGGATGCCCTGCTCGCCGAGAACGGCCTGACAAGCCTGCCCGCGAACGTCCGGCGCGTGGTGCTGGTAGGGAACCGCATCTCGCCCGGCAACCCGATGGTCAAGCCGGACGGCACGGTGGTGCGGACGTTGTGGGGCGAGCTGGCCTGGCAACTGGGCGGGCGCGCGGCCTATGCCCGCCTCGCCAACGACGATGAGCGGGCGACCAGCCCGGGCGACGTGCTGCGTGAGCTTTTCAAGGACTACGGGCCGTGCCTCATCCTGATTGACGAATGGGTGGCATACGCCCGCCAGCTCCACGACCGGAACGATTTGCCCGGCGGCAACTTCGAAACCCAGTTCACCTTTGCCCAGGCCCTCACCGAGTCGGCCAAGCTCGCCGGCAACTGCCTGCTGGTCATCTCGCTGCCGGCCTCCGACGCCGGCGGCTCGCCGTATACGCCGGCCGACGATGCGGAAGTAGGCGGCCTGCGCGGGCGCGAATCGCTCGAGCGGCTGCGCAACGTGGTGGGCCGATTGGAGTCATCGTGGCGGCCGGCCACGGCGGAGGAGGGCTTTGAGATCGTGCGCCGCCGCCTCTTCGAGCCGCTGGCCGGGCCGGAGGCCTTCAAGCAGCGCGACGTCACGGCACGCGCCTTCGCCGACCTCTACCGCGCGCAAAAGACAGAATTTCCCCCCGAGTGCTCCGGCAGCGACTACGAGCGTCGTATCCGGGCCGCCTTCCCCATCCACCCCGAAGTCTTCGACCAGCTCTACGGCGGCTGGTCCACCCTGGTGAAGTTCCAGCGCACCCGCGGCGTGCTGCGCCTGATGGCGGCGGTGATCCACAGCCTGTGGGAGAAAGGCGACCGCAGCCCGTTGATTCTGCCCTCGACAATTCCGATTGATGACCCGCGCGTCCAGTCCGAGCTGACGCGCTACCTCTCCGACAACTGGGCGCCGATTATCGAAAGAGACGTGGACGGCCCCGACTCGCTGCCGCGCAAGCTCGACGCCGAACTGCCAAACCTGGGCAAGTTCTCTGCGGCGCGGCGGGTGGCGCGCACCATCTATCTCGGCTCGGCGCCGACGGCAGCGGCCGCGCATCGCGGCCTGGAAGACCGGCGCATCAAGCTCGGCTGCGTGATGCCCGGCGAATCGCCGGCCGTGTTCGGCGATGCGCTCCGGCGGCTTGCGGCTGCGGCCACCTATCTCTATCAGGACGGCTCGCGCTTCTGGTACTCAACCCAGCCAACGGTGACCAAACTTGCCGAGGACCGCGCCGAGCTGCTCAAGCGTGATCCCGACAAGGTGGCCAAAGAGCTGGACAAGCGCCTGCGCGCCGACCTGCGCAAGACCGGCGACTTTGCGCGCATTCACCCCCTGCCCCGCTCAAGCGCCGACGTGCCGGATGACCTCGAGGCCCGGCTCGTGGTGCTGCCTGCCGAACATCCCTACACCAAAGAGCCGGGCAATGCGGCGGAGACGCTGGCGCGCGCCATCCTCGAATCGCGCGGCAACACCCCGCGGCTGTATCGCAACACGCTCGTCTTCCTGGCCGCCGACAAGGTGCGCCTGCAGGATCTGGACGAAGCGCTGCGCCGCTTTCTCGCCTGGCAGTCCATCGTGGATGAGAGAGAGGCGCTCAACCTCGACCCACATCAGGCGCGTCAGGCCGAGACTCAGCTTCAGACCGCCGACAGCACGGTGACGGCGCGTCTGCCGGAAGCCTACCAATGGTTACTCGTGCCGGAGCAATTGAAGCCGGATGCGGAGGTAACCTGGCAGGCCATCCGCCTATCGGGCAACGATGCGCTCGCCCCGCGCGCGAGCCGAAAGCTGAAAAACGACGAATTGCTGATAACTGTGCTCGGCGCGACGATTCTGCGCAAATATCTCGACGAGATACCGCTGTGGCGCGGCGAGCACGTGGCGGTGCGCCAGCTCGTCGAGGACTTCGCACGCTATCTTTACTTGCCGCGACTGGCCGGACCCGAAGTTCTGGTTCAGGCCGTGCACGATGGGTTGGCGCTGACCACCTGGCAAACAGAGACGTTTGCCTACGCGGAGAGCTTCGACGAAGCAACCGGCCGGTATCGCGGGCTGCGCAGTGGACAGCTCGTCTCTCTCTCCGCCGAGAGCGCGGGGCTGCTGGTGAAACCGGAAGCGGCCCTGCGGCAACTGACCTCGCAACAAGCTGCCGGCGGCTCAACCGCGCCGCAGATGGCCCCGGCAACAGCGAGCAAAGTTGCCGGGCCGGACTCAACCACCGCAGCCGCCCCGGCAGCATCGGCAACGGGCGCTATGCCGACGGCCATGCGGCCCCGTCGCTTTCACGGCACGGTGCAGCTTGACCCCACGCGCGTTGGCCGCGACGCCGGCCGCATCGCGGACGAAGTGATTGCCCATCTCGCCGGTCAGGTGGGCGCCAAAGTCACCGTGACGCTTGAAATCTCGGCGGAATTTCCCGAAGGGGTATCCGATCAAGTGGTACGGGTGGTCACAGAAAACAGCCGGACGCTGAAGTTCACCTCTCATGGCTTCGAGCGTGAATGAAGCTTCTATTTCTAGATTGACGCCGGCGCGGTTGGGGCAAATGAGACGCTCTTAAGCGGCTTTCTCCCTGGCCGACGTGCCGCGCCCGCGTGCGCCTTTCAAGCGCCGCCGTCGGCCTTGACGCCCCAGTTTCTGCACGATTTCGGGATGTCCCTTGTGCCCTGCAACCACATGGACTTCAGCGACTTCCACTTCGCCGCTCAATCGGGTTGGCTCTTTTCAGCCACAACCCCTTCGTGCACTCGGGTCGTCATCTGCTGGGCATCGCCCGCGGCCAGATCGAGTTCGGCCGCGATTTGCTCATTCGACAGGTTCAACCCCATCAAATAGAGACACAGCACCCACACCTTCAGCGGCTGATGATGACCTTCAAAGATCGTCTCCGTCAGATCATCAAACCGGCGCTGACAGGCTTGACCTTCGTACCGCTGACGTTCTTTTTGCGGCGTGTGGAACCCCTGTTTCGTGACCTGCGCCGACCCACATCGAGGACAGCGCACGCCTTCCGGCCAACGCAGTTGGCGAACCAGTTCGTAACACTTGGCGTCATCCACCAGACTCTGGAGGTGGATCAACATGGCACAACGCCCAACTAGTGCCTTGATCCGTGAAGTCACCGCCTGGAAAACGCGGCGCAACACCGCATGTACCGAGGTGGTGTGGCACTCCGCCGCAAGCCCGCGTCGCTCAACGTCGCCGCACGTCTCAGGCGCACCATCAATCGGGATGCAACCTGCGCGCGACGGTGGAAGCGACGATACGCTCGCTCAAACATCCTTTCCGTGCAGGCAAATTGCCGGTGCGCGGACGCTTCCGGGTGGCCTGTCTGTTGATCGCGTCTGCCGCCGTCATCAACGTGCGGCGGATACACCGTTACCTGCTCACGAAATCCGGCCGGAAGTTGAACAGAAAGCAGCACCAGGCGAAGCCAGGGGCTTGCCGGAGCAGGCGGTGGAAGCTTTTTTGTCTTTCGTCCGCGCCTGGCGATACACCCTGGGCGCTTTTCAACCCTCGCTCCGCCTTCATTTCGCCGGCTAAAGTCCTTGTTTCTTTTCAGTGCACTCTGAATATGAGTGCACTGAAAAAAGTCATGATTGGAACGCTTGGCCGCCATATATGCCGCTTTGCGTTGTAATCTCCGACGCCATATATGGTGGCGTTTGCACCTGAAAAGTAGTTTTTTCAGTGGACTCAATTATGAATATGGCGACACCGGTTGCCCATTGAGGCGGCCTTATCGGATTGTAGCAACACATGAACCTTCACTTAAACTCAGACCGTTTCAAAAACGATTTCGATACTCTGGCCCGAATCGGCGCTACCGGTGATGGCGGCGTCCATCGCCCGTGCTGGTCGCCGGCGCATTTGGAAGCGCAGCGCTGGTGGCTGGCGCGCGCAGCGGAGGCCGGCCTGCTCACCCGCACCGATAGCGCCGGCAACTGCTCCGCCATCCTCCCTTCTTCCATTCCTGATGCTCCAACCTTGCTCCTCGGCTCACATACCGACTCCGTCCCCAACGGCGGGCGCTTCGACGGCGCGCTCGGCGTGCTGGCCGCACTGGAAGTCGCGCGCACGCTCAAAGAGTCGGGCATTCACCTGCCCGTTCATATCGAAGTGATTGACTTCGTGGACGAAGAAGGCACGCTGGTAGGGATACTGGGCAGTAAAGCGCTGGCCGGGACGCTCACGGCGGAGGAACTGCGGACTCCGCGTGGGGGCCGCGCCGCGCTGGAGGCCGGGCTGGCGCGCGCCGGAGTCACGGAAGCCGGTCTGCTGGCCGCGCGCCGCGACCCGGCGAGTCTGGCCGGTTACCTCGAACTGCACATCGAGCAGGGGCCGAACCTGGCGCGGCGCGGCATCTCCATCGGCATCGTGCGGGGCATCGTCGGCATTCGCTCGTTCCGGCTGACGTATCACGGGCAGGCCAATCATGCCGGCACTACGCCGATGGCGCAGCGCGCGGATGCGGCCCTCGGCGCAGCGGCCTTCGTGCTGACGGCGCGCGAGCTGGTGCTGCGCGATTTCTCGCGCGAGGACGCACCCTGCACCGTCAACATCGGGCAGATGCGATTGGAGCCGGGCGCGTTCAACGTCATCCCCGGCAAGGCCGAGCTGGCGCTGGAGTTCCGCGCGCCGGAGAGCGAGCAGCTCAACCGTCTGGAGGAGATGCTACTTAGCCTGGCCGAGGTGACAGCCCGGCAGTTCGGCCTGAAGCTGACCGTGGAAGACGCCGGTGGCTGCGCGCCGACTCCGCTGAGCGCCCGGGCGCAGGCCGCCTGCGCCGCCGCCGCCGACTCGCTGGCGTTAGCGCACACATCGCTCTATTCCGGCGCCGGTCACGATGCGATGTCGCTCGCGCCGCTGACGCCGACCGGCATGATCTTCATCCCCTCGCGCGACGGCATCAGCCACTCGCCGCGCGAATACTCGGAGTGGGACGATTGTGTGAACGGCGCGAACGTGCTGTTGCGCGCGACGCTCAATCTGGCCGGCGTATCGTAACGCTGCGCAGCGGAGTTGTATCTCTGGCGCGTTCTCCGCGCACTCAGCGGTAAAACATCCTTTTTGCAGTGGATTCACCCCTGTTTTCCTTGGCGTTCTTGGCGTCTTTTGCGGTTCAAGTTAATGGAGCCTATTGGGCAGGCGCAAACGCAATCAGGCGCGGTGCGGAGTCGGTCAACGGCGAACGGTCATAATCGCCCCACAGGTGGGTAAGCGCGAAGCCGCACTTCTCCAGCAGCAGCCGCAGCTCACCCGGAAATGTATAGCGCAGGGTCATCGGCACAATCAGCCTTTGCACATCCCCCGCCGGCCCCACCGAGTCATATAACCACGTCACATGTCCGAGCTGCGCGGTGCGGTCCACGCGCAACGTCGAGAACACCTGCACCGTACGGTCGCCGGCGACGAACGTCCGCTCCAGCGTCAGCCCCTGCTCGGCTGCGGCGTAAGGCTCGGCGGGGTTGGCGACGTCTATGACCAGCGGCGCACCGGGGGCCAGGTGGCGGCGGATGTTGGTCAGCGCGGCGATCTGCGCTTCAGTGGTCAGCAGGTGCAGCCAGGTACTGAACGCCATTATAGCCAGTCGGAACTCCTGCGCGGCGCGGAAGGCGGCCATATCGGCCTGAATAATGGTGGGCGCAAGCGGCAGATGGCGTGCCGAAGCGCTCTCAAGTTTTTGCTGCAGGCGCGCCAGCATCGCCGGCGAGTTGTCCACGCCCGTCACCGCATACCCGCGCCGCGCCAGATGTAGCAACACGCGCCCCGTGCCGCAGCCCAGCTCTAGTATCGGGCCACCGTGCGTCTCGGCCAGCTCCAGCCAGAAGTCCAGGTCTTCGGTGAACGCTGCGTTTTCGAGGTCGTAGTAATGGGCGATGAGGTCGTACATGCGAATAGGGGATGAGGGAATCGAGATCGGAGAGGGAGTCAACCGAGGCTGCCGGCCAGTTGCCGGGCGCGTTCGAGGTCGGCAGGAGTGTTGATGTTGAAGAACGAGAGATGCTGCGGGTCGAAGCGGTTAATCTCCGGCTCGTCCACGTAGCGCACGCGGACGTCGGGGAAGAAGCTGATGACGCGCCGGCGGCCTGCCTCCAGCGCGGCGCGGATGGGGCCGAGGCAGGTGCGCGCATAGACGGCGCGGAACGGCTCGGCCTCGGCATTGCCTTCCACCATCAGGCGCGGCACAATCACGTCGCCTTCGGGTATGAGGGTGAGCAGATAGTCGAGCAACGGGCGAACCACGAAGGGCATGTCGCAGGCCAGGCAGAGTGTGTGCGGCTGGCCGGAGTAATAGAGCGCCGAGTAGATGCCGCCCAGCGCGCCCATCTCCGGTAGCACATCGGGGAAGTGCGGCACGCCGAGGTAAGCGTAGCTCGCCGGCCGGTTGGTGATGATGATGGTCTCCGCACCCAGCCCATCCACCTGCGCCAGGATGTCCTCGATGAGCGGGCGGCCCCGCACGTGCACGAACGACTTGTCCGTGCCCATGCGCGAGCTTTTGCCGCCGGCGATGATGGCGACCGTGACCGC
>JAVQXV010000136.1:0-8242 GCA_033577755.1 Anaerolineales bacterium | reverse complement strand
AGAAAGGAACTCAGAAGTCCGCACGAAACGCTGCCGCGAGCCGCAAGAAGTCCGGGCGCTTCACAGCCGAGGAACGAGCCGCAATGCGGGAGCGCGCCCAAGAGCTAAAAGCGGAAGCGCGTATGAGCAAAGACCGAGCGGAAGGCGAACGCGCCGTGCTTGCAAAAATTGCCGAGATGCCGGAGCCGGATCGCACCATGGCGAAACGGCTGCATGACATCATCATAGCCAGCGCGCCGGCCCTCTCGCCGAAGACCTGGTACGGGATGCCGGCGTATGCCAGAGAAGGCAAGGTTGTCTGCTTCTTCCAGAGCGCGCACAAGTTCAACACGCGGTACGCGACGCTCGGCTTCAGCGACGCGGCGAATCTCGACGACGGCGCCATCTGGCCGACCTCCTTCGCGCTGAAGGAGTTGACCCCCGCTGCCGAGGCGCAGATCGCCGCGCTGGTGAAGAAGGCGGTGAGCTGAGGAACGAACTCGCCTGCGAAGATGATTTTGTGTTAGCTGCCAACCGCGGTCTATGATTGCCGATGTTAGAATAGGCTCATGGATCGAGAGCTTGTTCTTGCCTATCGAAAGCGTTGGGAAGCCGTCGTAGCGGTTGAAGCCGCCGAACAACGCTCAGCCTCTATTTCAACCAGATGGCGGCAACTCAATGCCTTGTTCAGCCTGGGCCGCCAGCTGTGCCTTGACTCGCAACCGGCCGACCCGCAGCTTGCTGCCGTTCGCCGCCGCTGGAACACCTTGAAAGATTTGCTGGCGTGACGTCGACCGATAGCCTAGAGCCGCTTGCTTCGCCGCCGGCAGCAGTGCAACGCCTCCTGGAATGTTTTGACCATCAAGGGTGAGCATAGACGGCGTAGCTGCCAGTTTGTTGGGTCAACCTGGTTTCACTGCCGATATTGACGTTGGCTGCAGAGCAAGGAGCGCAGCGATTGAACGAATTCGAGATTAAGCAAGAACGTCTTCATCAGCTGCTCGATGCGCGCGGGCTGGACGCCATCGTGCTGCAGCGCGTCAGCAGTTTTGCCTGGGCCACGTGCGGCGGCGCATCCTACATCAACACGGCAGTCACCTTCGGCGCGGCAACACTCGTCATCACGCGCCGCGCGCGCTACTTGCTCACCAATAACATCGAGGCCGGGCGGCTGCTGGCCGAGGAAGGGCTGGCCGGGCAGGGCTGGGAGCCGCACGTCCACGAATGGCATTCGCCACAGGATGCGCTGGCGCAACTGACGCACGGCTTGAAGGTGGGCGCCGACTCGCCCCTCGTCCCCGGCGCTGTAGACCTGAACGGCGACCTGGCCCGCCTGCGCGCCGCCCTCACACCGGAGGAGGGCGAGCGCTTCCGCGTGCTGGGCCGCCTGTGCGCGCAGGCCATGAATGCCGCCATCCGCGCCGTGCACCCCGGCCAAACCGAACACGAGATCGCCGCATTGTTGGCGCACGAGACGCAGCGGCGCGGCGTGCAACCCATCGTCAACCTGATCGCTACGGATGAGCGCCTCTTCCGCTATCGCCATCCCCTGCCCACAGAGAAAGTGCTGGAACGCTACGCGATGCTGGTGCTGTGCGGGCGTTGGAAGGGGCTGGTGTGTTCCCTCACGCGCCTGGTGCACTTCGGCCTGCTGCCGGGCGACGTGAGGCGCAAGGCCGAAGCGGTCGCAGCAGTGGATGCAGCCTACCTTGCGGCCACGCGTCCCGGCGCGACCCTCGGCGAAATCTTCCGTTGCGGCCAGCGCGCGTATGCCGAGGCCGGCTTCGCGGACGAGTGGCGCTTTCATCATCAGGGCGGCGCGGCGGGCTACGAACCGCGTGAATATCTCGGCACGCCGGACTCGGCCGAGGTCGTTGCGGTGGGACAGGTTTTTGCGTGGAATCCCTCGATTGTCGGGACGAAATCGGAGGACACGTTTCTTGTGGGCGAGGCGGGCAACGAGGTGCTGACGGCGATGGAAGGCTGGCCGCAGCTGGAGAACGGGCGGCCGGCCATTTTGGAAGTGACGTGAAGGGGAGCGCTTCTTTGGTGTCGAATGGTGCGAATTACACGAAAGTGAGTTCGCCTTCACTCGCGTAATTCAATGCTGCACTAGGACGGAACGGCGTGATCAAAATCGCCCCTTCGATTCTCTCGGCGAACTTCGCCCGGTTGGAGGCGCACTGCCGCGAGGCGCTGGCCGGCGGCGCCGACTGGCTACACGTGGACGTGATGGACGGCCACTTCGTCCCGAACCTGACCGTCGGCCCACTCGTCGTCGAAGCGCTGCGCCCGCTTAGCCGAGAGACCGGCGCGCTGCTCGACGTGCACCTGATGATCGAGAACCCCGACCGCTATCTGGCCGACTTTGCGCGCGCCGGCGCAGACCGGCTGATTGTCCATGTCGAGACCTGCCCGCACCTGCATCGTACCGTGCAAGCCATCAAGGAACTGGGCGTGAAGGCCGGCGTAACCCTCAACCCGGCAACCTCACTGACCACGCTTGAAGAAATCCTGCCCGAAGTGGACTTGATACTCATCATGTCCGTCAATCCCGGCTTCGGCGGGCAGAGCTACATCCCTGCCAGCACCAACAAGATTCGGCGCTTGCGCCAAATGCTGGACGCGATCAACGCTGCTGCCTGGCTGGAGGTGGACGGCGGCATCAACCCTGAGAACGCCGCCGAAGTCGTGCGGGCCGGCGCGACGGTGCTGGTGGCCGGCAGCGCCATCTTCAAGGGCGACCCCGCTGCCAACGTCCGCGCCCTGCGCAACGCGATACAACGGGCAGCGCAACACAATTCTGAGTAAGCGGGTCTGCAATCGCCTCAGATCGCCGATGCCGAATCGGCATTGGACGAACCCCTCCAAGCCTGGTCGGGTCTCTCGCAATCTCATGATAAATGTCATGGGCTTCCATGACATTTCCCACTATAGAAAAGGGGAAAAAGTCAGGGATGATTCAGGTCATTCACCACCACTGTAGTCCAGCTTGGGCTTCGCCCGGCCTCACCGCGTTTGTCCGTTTTTTTCTCTCGCTCGGAGGGAAAGCCTGATGGCATCGGACCTCAGACCTCATATCCGTGATGAAGATATTGCCCACCAGTTAGCGCGGCGCGGCGTCTCTCGTCGTGACTTCCTGCGCTTCTGCGCTGTGATGACGGCGACGCTGGCCCTGCCGCAGCATTACGTGGGCAGGGTGGCTGCCGCTGTGGCTGGCGCGAAGAAACCCGTGCTTATCTGGCTGGAGTTTCAGGACTGCTGCGGCAACACCGAGTCGTTGCTGCGTGCCAACAGCCCCGGCGTTGGCGAGATTGTGCTCGACCTGCTCTCCATCGAGTATCACGAGACGATCATGGCGGCTGCCGGTCACCAATCGGAAGAGGCCCGCGCGGCAGCCATCAAAGAGCCGGGTTATCTGGTCGTCGTGGAAGGCTCCATCCCGACGAAGGACAACGGCGTCTACTGCACCATCGGCGGGCGCTCGGCGCTGGATATCCTGCAGGAAGTAGGGAAGGGGGCAGCGGCCATCATCTCGGCAGGCACCTGTTCGGCGTTCGGCGGTATCCCGGCGGCGGCGCCCAACCCCACCGGCGCGGTCAGCGTGCAGGACGTGCTGCCCAACGCGAACATCATCAACCTGCCCGGCTGCCCGATGAACGTCGTCAACCTCACGGCCACCGTCGTCCACTATCTCACCTTTGGCCAATTGCCGGCGGTGGATCAGTTCAGGCGGCCGCTCTTTGCCTATGGCGCGCGCATCCATGATAACTGCGAGCGGCGCGGCCATTTCGACGCCGGCCAGTTCGTGGAGGAGTGGGGGGACGAAGGCCACCGGCAGGGCTGGTGCCTGTACAAGATGGGCTGCAAAGGCCCGGCCACCTTCCACAACTGCCCGCAGGCCGAGTGGAACGATGCGACCAGCTGGCCCATCGGCGCGGGGCACGGCTGCGTGGGCTGCTCCGAGCCGAACTTCTGGGACACGATGATGCCCGCCTATGGCCGCCTGCCCAACGTGCCCGGCTTCGGTGCGGAGGCGACCGCCGACCAGGTGGGCCTGATTATTGCCGGCGCGGTGGGCGGCGCGTTTGCCCTGCACGGCATCGCCGCGGCCATCCGCGCCAAAGTCAATCCCTTGAAGAAGACCGAGACGAAAGTGGAAGGGAACTGACCATGCCGAAAATTGTCGTTGACCCGATCACGCGCATCGAAGGCCACCTGCGGGTGGAAGCCCAGGTGGACGGCGGCCGGGTGACCAAAGCCTGGAGCTCCACCACCATGTGGCGCGGCATCGAGCTGATCGTGCGCGGGCGCGACCCGCGCGAGATCTGGTACTTCACCCAGCGCATCTGCGGGGTCTGAACGACCGTCCATGCTATCGGCTCCGTGCGAGCCGTCGAAAACGCCCTCGGCCTCGAAGTGCCGCTGAACGCCGCCCTCATCCGCAACCTGATCGAGGCCGCGCTCTACATTCAGGATCACGTCGTCCACTTCTACCACCTGCACGCGCTGGACTGGGTGGACATAGTCAGCGCGTTGAAAGCCGACCCCAAGGCCACTGCCGCGCTGGCCCAATCCATCTCCGACTGGCCGAATTCCAGCGAGAGCTACTTTGCCGGCATCAAGAACAAGCTGACGGCCTTCGTCAACGCCGGCCAGCTGGGGCCGTTCACCAACGGCTATTGGGGCCACCCGGCCTACAAGCTGCCGCCCGAAGCGAACCTGATGGCCGTGGCCCACTATCTCGAAGCCCTCGACTGGCAACGCGACATCATTCGCATCCATGCCATCCTCGGCGGCAAGAACCCCCATCCGCAGACGTACCTGGTCGGCGGCATGGCCATCCCGGTGGACCTCAACAGCCCGGCGGCATTGAACATGGCGCGGTTCGCGCAGCTCGAGGCCCTGTTCAAGAGGGCCAAAGACTTCGTCGAGAAGGTCTACCTGCCGGACGTGCTGGCCGTCGCTTCCTTCTACAAGGACTGGGCAACCCTTGGCGGCGGGCTGGGCAACTTCATGGCCTATGGTGACTTCCCGCTGAACGTCGGCGACCCGGGCCTCAGGCCGGAGTTGCTCTTCCTGCCGCGTGGCTTGATTCTCAACAGAGACCTGAGTCGGGTCTATCCGCTAGACCATACCAAGATTGCCGAATACGTCACACACTCGTACTATCGGTACAGCGGCGGCGATGGCGTGGCGCTGCATCCCTGGCAGGGCGAGACGAGGCCCAATTACACCGGCCCGCAGCCGCCTTATGATTTTCTCAATACCGACGGCAAGTACAGCTGGCTCAAGGCGCCGCGCTACGACGGCAACGCCGTCGAGGTCGGCCCGCTGGCCCGCATGCTGGTGGCCTATGCCAGCCCGAATGCGCCGAGTCATAAGCGCGTCAAGGAGTTGGTGGACTTCGTCCTCGGCAAGCTGGGCGTGGGGCCGGAGGCGCTGTTCTCGACATTGGGTCGCACGGCGGCGCGTGCCATCGAGACCCAGGTGATCGCCGAAGCCGCCTTCGACTGGCTGGAGGCTCTCAAGCAGAACATCCGGCGGGGCGATCTGCGCATCCACAATAACAGCAAGTGGGATCCGTCCACCTGGCCGCAGCGAGCGCAGGGCTTCGGCTGGACGGAGGCGCCGCGCGGTGCGCTCGGCCACTGGGTGACGATTGAAGACCGCGTGGTCAAGGAGTATCAGTGCGTGGTGCCCAGCACCTGGAACGGCAGCCCGCGCGACGCGAACGGCAAGGAGGGCGCGTACGAAGCGGCGCTGGTCGGCACACCCCTTGCCGACCCGGAGAAGCCGCTGGAGATTCTGCGCACTATCCACTCCTTCGACCCGTGCATGGCCTGCGCCGCGCACCTGTTTGATGCAACGGGCAAAGAGATTGTGTCGGTGAAGGTGCAGTAGTGGGTCAACGGATGGCGCAGATTGAACGGACACGGACTCTCAATCCGTGAAATTCGTTCTGTTTGATGCAACGGGCAAAGAGATTGTGTCGGTGAAGGTGCAGCAGTAGGTCAACGGATGGCGCGGATTGAACGGACACGGACTCTCAATCCGTGAAATTCGTTCTGTTTGATGCAACGGGCAAAGAGATTGTGTCGGTGAAGGTGCAGCAGTAGGTCAACGGATGGCGCGGATTGAACGGACACGGACTCTCAATCCGTGAAATTCGTTCAATCCGTTGATGAGTCCGGGCAAAGGAGATTCGTTATGGCCGCAGCCACTGAAACATCCTCGACCGCCGGCTTCACGAAGGAAGTGGCCGGGCGCGTGTACGTCTGGGAGATTCCGGTGAGGCTGACGCACTGGCTCAATGTCGCCTGTATCGTTATCTTGTCGTTCACCGGCTATTACATCGGCAATCCGTACATTGCGGTCAGCAACCGCGAGTGGTACGGGCCTTACTTCATGGGGACGATGCGCTTTCTGCACTTCGCCACGGCCTACGTTTTCGTCGGCAGCCTGGCGCTGCGTACCTACTGGGCCTTCTTCGGCGGCAACAAATACGCCAGCTGGCGCGCACTCTTCCCGTTCCTAACCGCGGAGGGCCGGCGCGGCCTGGTGCAGGCGTTCCAGTATTACACCTTCCAGCGCCGTGAGCCACCCACCGTGCTTGGCCACAATGCGCTGGCCGGCTTCACCTACGGCATCATCGTCTTCCTGTACTTCTTGCAGGTCTTCACCGGTTTTGCGCTGTACGGCATGTCGCATCAGGATGGCTTCTGGTGGAACATGACCAGCTGGGTCTTTCAGTTTGTCGAACCGCAGCGCCTGCGCCTGCTGCATCACCTGATCATGTGGCTGCTCATCGCCTTCGCGCTGCACCACATCTATAGCGCCTTCCTGGTAGACGCCGAGGAAGCCAATGGACTGATGAGCAGCATCTTCAGCGGCTGGAAATTCATTGTGCCGGAGCGCCATCGGGACGAGCCGGAGAAAAAAGCTTGACTCTCACGCAACACGCAATACGCGATACGTAATACGTAATACGTAATACGTAATACGCAACAGACAGCGCACTTCGTATTTCACGTATTCCGTCACGGGTATGGCGCGCGCTTTGGTTCTGGGCGTTGGCAACATCCTGGAAAAGGACGAAGGCCTAGGTGTGCGGGCCGTAGAGTGGCTGCAGGCCAATGTCCGTTTCCCGGCCAACGGCCAGGAGGTGATGCTGCTGGACGGCGGTACGTCGGGCCTGGAGCTGCTGGGCTACCTCGAAGGCGTTGACCACCTGATTGTGCTGGACGCCATTGATGCCGACAAGGCCTCCGGCGAGCTGATCGCGCTGGAGGGTGACGCGGTGCCGGCCTTCCTCAGGTTCAAGGTCTCGCCGCATCAGGTCGGTGTGCACGATTTGCTGGTAGCGGCGAAGCTGTTGGGTTGCGCGCCGCCGACCATCGCCGTGCTGGGCCTCCAGCCGGAGTCTCTCGGCGTCGGGCTGGAGCTGTCCCCGACCATTGCCGCGCGGATCGAGCTGCTAGCCCGCCGGGCGCTGGAGCAGTTACGGGCCTGGGGGTATGATTGCGAGGTCGGGCCACGGTGAATGCTTCATGCTCCGACTTGTCCTCGCCTGCGGTGTGTGCCTGTGGCTGCTGGCTGCCTGTGATAGCGCCGGCGGCGAGTCGGTCGTGCCCGCCGCCTATCAGAACGCCGCCCCTCCCTCCGAAAACTTCCTGACCGAAACTGCCAACCTGGAAGCAGGCCGCGAGCTGTTCAATGACCACTGCGCCACCTGCCACGGCGAGTCCGGGCGGGGCGACGGCCTGGCCGGCCACACGGGCAAGCTCAAGCCCGCCAACCTGGCCGACCCGAACGGCGTGGCGCGCAAGCCGCTCAACTACTGGTTCTGGCGCGTCAGCGAAGGGGGTAGGGCGGAGCCGTTTCACTCGCAAGGCTCGGTGATGCCGGCCTGGAAGTACCACTTGAGCGAGACCGAGCGCTGGCAGGTGATTGCATACGCGCTTAGCCTGTCGGGCGGCGCACGGTAGGGTCAAAGGCTTGCATGTCTGGAGATCACACCGTAAAAAAGGATGGTTTTCGTCACCGAGACGCTGAGTTCGCCGAATCCGTGTCCTAAGCGTCCGCAGCGCAGCTCTTTTCAGTGCGCCGGCGATTTCGACGCCTCAGCACTCGATTGCGAGAGCGACCAAAAGAACGCAAGCAGCGCCCTCAGTGCCCTCAGCGATTTCAGCAACCCCTCAGCGCCCTCGTGTGCACGCAAAGGTTGTCAGGGAACAGGCCGCCCCTTCGACTGCCGCTTCGC
>JAVQXV010000135.1:0-8277 GCA_033577755.1 Anaerolineales bacterium | reverse complement strand
AGCCAGGCCACCGCGCCGCGCTTCTCCAGCACGGCACGCATCACGGCATACACACGCTCAGGCTGCTCGGCAATAACGAGCAGGTGAGTGGAATCCGCTAACCGCGACGGGGCAACTCCCACCGGGCCGAGCAGGTCTAGCTCCATCCCCGGCTCCGGCGCGACGTAGGGATGTTCCGCCGGAAAGTGAAAGACCAGCGGAAAGGCAGGGAAAACTGCCGGCCGCAGGAAGGGCTGTGTGGGCACGGGCGCTTCGGCCAGAAAGTATTGGCCGGGGTTGGCGCTCGGCCCGGCGCCGCGACACCTGACGCGCACCTGGCCGGGGAATGTCTCGATTTCGATAACGGCGGCGCGGAACCGGCGCATAGAGAGGGTGATATTATATGGGCAACCATTATCCAAACGAGGAGAGCGAACATGGGCATTCAGGATATCATCTCTGGTGTCGCAACACTTGCCTGGTTCGGCGCGATTGCAGCATTGGGCTGGCTGGTGTTCAACAGCGCGCGTGGGCAGCGGATGGGCGGCAGTGCCGCCTTCGTCATCGCGATTGCCGTAGTGGCTGCGGTGTTGAGTACCGTTGCCGCCGGCATCGTCTTCATCCAGCCCACCCAGCGCGGCGTGGTCATCAGTGCCGTCGGGCAGGGCGGCATCCGCAGTACCGCGCTGGAGCCGGGTCTGCATTGGGTGATCCCCTTCGCCGAGCAGGTTCGCCTATACGACGTATCTCGGCGCACGTTCACCATGTCCAGCACCGGCGACGAGGGCGGGGCCACGGTGGACGAACCAATCCAGGCGCGCACACGCGACGGCCAGTTCATCAACATTGAAGCTTCCGTCATTTATTCGATTGACCCGGCGCGGATCATCGAACTGCACAAGACCTGGCAAGACCGCTTCCAGGAAGGGCTGGTGAGGCCGGCGGCGCGCGGCGTGATTCGCAGCGTGGCGTCACAATACGGCGTGGAGGAGATTGTCAGCCTGCGGCGCGAGGAGATGACCGAGCGCATCACCGAGCTGCTGCGGAAACAGCTAAGCGAAAACAACCTGATTTTGCAGGACTTCGTGCTGCGCAACATCACCTTCTCCGAGGAGTATGCCAGAGCCGTCGAGCAAAAGCAGATTGCCGAGCAGCAAGCGCAGCAGGCGGCGTTCGTGGTCGAACAGCGCAAGCAGGAAGCTGAACAAGCCCGACAGATTGCGCAGGGTCAGGCGGACGCTGCCGTGATTGCGGCACGCGGCGAGGCGCAGGCCCGCATCATCCAGGCGCAGGCGGAAGCGGAAGCGCTCAAGCAAATCGCCGAGGCCATCCGTGACAATCCGGACATCCTCACTTACCAATACATTCAGCGGCTGGCCCCCGGCGTGCAGACGATCTATCTTCCGTCCAATCAGCCGTTCCTGTTGCCGCTGCCGCAGCCGGGCGGGGCCACAAGCGGGACCGGTACACTGCCCGCGCCGACGACGGGCATCACCACGACCACGCCGTGATGAAAAACGGCCCTGCCGGGTTCGGCGGGAAAGGCGTGCACCGATAGGATGAACGGACACAGACTCTTGCAGGAAAGCTCTGTGCTATCCGTGCTCATCCGTGCCATCCGTGTACCAACTCCTGCTATGGCCGGGAGAGCCTGAAAAACCTGTCAGGTCTTCACGACCTGACAGGTTTCTTTATCGCTCCGTCTCCACCCACAGTCGTTCTCCATCCGTCGTCAGAGTCAGCGCGCCGCGTTCGTCGGTACGGAGAAGGGTGCGCCCGGCCAGGCGCTCCGCAGTTGCAGGCGAGATCACGCCCGTCGCTTCGGCGGAGAGCAGAACCACGCGCGGGTCAATGGCGGAAAGCTGCGGTTCGGATAAGTCGTTGAGGGTGCGCGGCGTGACCAGCAAAGCCGTCACCGGTTGCAGCTCGGAGGGCGCATCGGCGGCCATGTGCCAGAGCAGGGAGAAGCGTCGCCACTCCAGCCGCATTACGCTGCCGCGCTCGCCATCGGCCAGCACGCGCAGGCAGATGCCGTCGCCCAAGTTGAATTCAGGCAAATCGGCGGCGGAGATTTTCTCGGTGGAGTTTGTGTTCAATACATCGAGCAGAAGGCGATATGCGGCGCTGCGGCTGCCGGCCTGCGTTAGCAGTACCCGCTCGACGCGATAGCGCTCCAGCGCCTCAGGGAGGCCGGCCACGCTCTCGTCGCGCACGCCGGCGATCACCAGCAACTCAAGCCGGTTGTGGAAGAGGGGCAGGCGTTCGTTCAGGCCGCGCACCAGTGCATTGCCGCTCGGCCCGCCGTTGACCAGAACGACGTTGCCCGCAGGAGTCTGAATCAGCACGCCGTCACCGCGACCGGCGTCGAGCACGGTCACCGTCAATCGGCCCGGCTCCGGCAGGCTGAAGTACGTCCCCCAGGCCAGGAAGGCAACCACCCCCAGAACCGCCGCACCGCCGAGGGGCAGCGACTCACGCGCGAATGTTGCCCACCACGCCGGTCGTTTCTCTGCCGGTTGGCTCAGCATCCACGTTACGCCGAACAGTGCAACGTAGAAGACCGCGACGGCTGCCGGCGCCACCTCGCCGAGCGCCAGAGATGCGCCGGGGACTTGGGCAAAGAACTTGACAAAGGCCAGCGTGTAGGCCAGGAACGGATAGGCCGACCAGGCAGCCAGCTGCCCGAGCGGTAACCAGACCAGGCCAAGCAGGAGCGCGATGCCGCCCAGAATCATCACCGCCGGCTGAACGGGAAGGATGACCATATTGGCAATGAGCGAGATGAGGGACACCTGCTCAAAGGTGTAGGCGATGATGGGTAGCGTGGTGAGCTGCGCGGCGAAGGTAAGCAGGAATAACTCGGCGACCAGCCGCGCCAGGGACGCCGCCCGTTCTGCAGAGAGGCGTTGTGCCAGCCAGCGGCTGAGCGTGTTCTCGAACGGCTCGGCGTACAGAATCAGGCCGAGCGTTGCCGCCGCACTGAGCTGAAAGCCTACATCCCACAAGGTCAGCGGGTTGAAGAGCGTCATGCCCACGGCGGCGAGGGCCAGCGTGTTCAGCCCGGCGGAGCGACGGCCCAGGCGCTGCGCAATCACGCCCAGGCTGCCCATGATGGCTGCACGTACTACGGACGCGCCCGCGCCGACGAGCACGGTGTAAGCGATGATGACAACGATGGTCAGCGCCGCGCCGCGCACCGGCCCGACTACACGACTGAACAGCGCCATGAAGATGCCGATGAGCACGGCTAGATTGAATCCCGAAATCGCCACGATGTGTGACGTGCCCGTGATGCTGAACGCCGTCTTCACATCGTCCGGGATGCGCGCCTCGTTGCCGAGCAGGATGCCCTGCAATAGCGCCGCGTGCGGTTCGGGGAAAAGCCGTTCGAGCGTGGCGAGGGCGTGCGCTTTGAAGTCGAAGAGGAGCTGAAAGAAGGGGTTGCCCTGTCGTTCAGCCAAGAAGACCACGCGCGCCTGACGGATTTGCGAGTAGATGGCAAAGCGCGCCAGATAGTCGCGATACGAGAAGTCCTCGAAGACGGGCGGCGTCTCCAGCTCACCGGTGACGCGCAGTCGGTCGCCGTAGCGCCATTCGGCCTGGCCGGTCGCCTGTCGCCGCTCGTCGGAGAAGCGCGGGGCGGCAATCAAGGCCAGGCCGCTCACCGCACGCGGCTCGGCCTCGTTCGGGAGCCAGAGCCGTTCCACCGCCAGGCGCAGGTCGGTGCGCGTCGCACGTTCCAGCGGCTCATCCCGGACGACTCCCTCGACCGTCACGGTGCCCACCCTGTTGTAAAAGGCAAGCGTTGTTTCATTGAAAACGGGCTGAGCGGATTGATATCGAGCGCCGCCAAGGGCGAAGGCGAGGAGACAAATCAGCGGCAAGCGTAGCGCTGCGCGCCGCCACAGCACAACAGCAGCGAGCAGACCGGCAGCGGCCGGCAGGAGCCAAGCCCACAGGGGCCGGGCCTGAATTGAGGCCAGCGCCAGGCCGGCCAGCCAGGCGACGGCGATCCAGACGAGCGGCATGTGGCAAGATGTGGATGCGCAGGTCAGACATGCTCATTATAAGCTTTGTGGGACATCGGTGATATATGCTTGAGATTGCGGGAAGTCCGGCTGCCCGATGACCGTCGCCTGAACTCAAGTTTTCTTGACAGTCGTCGTCCGTGTCCGGTACAATCTCGGCGCTTGCGGGCCTGTGGCTCAGCTGGGAGAGCGCCTCAATCGCACTGAGGAGGTCAAGGGTTCAAATCCCTTCAGGTCCACTCTGGATTTTGGATTGCAGATTTTGGGTTGCGGATTGCAGAGTTGAAGCTCTGCCACAATCTCAAATCTAAAATCACAAATCCCCGAGGGCCCATAGCGCAGCTGGGAGCGCGTCTCAATGGCATTGAGAAGGTCGAGGGTTCAAATCCCTCTGGGTCCACAGACAAAGGCAGTCCGCTGGGATTGCCCGGCATAGGGTGAACGTGAGGGTGCGTTCGCCCAGGTAAAGCGATGAACGGGAGTAGTAGGCCATCCCTCAGAGAGCCGGACGGCAGGTGAGAGTCCGGCAAGCCGACAGGGACGGCGTCAGGTTCAAACTCGCCCGGGAGCATCTTCAGCGAAAGAGCGAGCGTTGGCTCTGTGAGTTGAAGACGGGTCTGCCCGATACAGCTTATAGTGGGCGCGGACGAGGGAGTCCGCGTCAAGCAGGGTTGGTACCACGGAGGCCCCTTCGTCCCTGAGCCGGATGAAGGGTCTTTTGTTTTGAGGCCGTTTCCATCCGCCGGTCGGCGAGGGAACGTGTTGAGAGCTATCAATGTGTGGAGGTTGTAATGTCAGCCGGACGCAGGAACCCTTCGATGTTCGACCGCGTGCGCGACGAGCTGCGTCGTTCGCCCAACGACCTCGGGCCGTTGCTTCGGCCCGAGAGATTGCAGCTTCGGCCCGTCCACGCCCGACCGTGCCGGCCTGCGCGCAAGCGGTAACGTGCTAATTCTTTGACCATAAGCCCACGCGGGCGGCAGCGCCGAACACCGGCGAACCCCTCGCTCGCGTGCCGGAGGAGTGAGAGATATGGCTGCGACGAAGAAACAAACTGCCGGAAAGAAGAAGCCGACGGTCAGACCCCAAGCGAAGAAAACTGCAACCGCCAAACCGGCGGCCCGCCCGGTGAAAGCTGCCGCGCCGCAAAAGAAGGCGGCGGCGCCGAAAAAGGCCCGCTCCCCTAAGCCGGCGAGCGCCGGCGCGCCCACTGCCGAGCAGGTGCGAAAAGTCATCACAGCGCTGAAGGCTGCTCCGGTAGAGCAAGCCGCTCCTGTAGAACAGGCTGCTCCTGCAGAGCAAGCCGCACCGCCGGAGCGCGCAGCTCAA
This sequence comes from Anaerolineales bacterium, assembly GCA_033577755.1. Classification (GTDB taxonomy): domain Bacteria; phylum Chloroflexota; class Anaerolineae; order Anaerolineales; family UBA6663; genus JANWXR01. The sequence goes on along the minus strand of JAVQXV010000135.1, from coordinate 2,941 downwards.
CCGGAACGCTACAACCCCGCCGTCATCGAGCCGAAGTGGCAGAAGCGCTGGGAGCACGACAAGCTGTATCGCTCGGTCATTGATCCAAGCCGGCCCAAGCACTACGCGCTGACGATGCTGCCCTACCCAAGTGGCAACTTGCATATCGGCCACTGGTATGCCATGGCGCCCTCCGACGCGCGCGCGCGCTTCATGCGCATGCGCGGCTACAACGTCATGTTCCCGATGGGCTTTGACGCCTTCGGCCTGCCCGCCGAAAACGCCGCCATCAAGGACGGCGTCCATCCCATGAAGCGTACCTACGCCAACATCGCCTACATGCGCGAGCAGCTGCGCAGCATGGGCGCAATGTTCGACTGGGAACGCGAAGCCATCTCGTCCGACCCGGAGTATTACCGCTGGACGCAGTGGTTCTTCATTCAACTGTTCAAGCACGGCCTGGCCTACAAGAAGCTGGCGCCGGTAGACTGGTGCCCGACCTGTAACACCACACTGGCGCGCGAACAGGTCTGGGGCGAAGACCGTCACTGCGAGCGCTGCGGCACGCCGGTTATCAAGAAGAACCTGGAGCAGTGGTTTTTCCGCACCACCAAATACGCTGAGGAACTGCTGCGCTTCGACGGCATTGACTGGCCGGACAAGGTGCGCGAGATGCAAACCAACTGGATCGGGCGCAGCGAAGGCGCAGAGGTGACCTTCCCGGTCATCGGTCATCAGTCATCAAGTACAACCGAAGCACAAATGACGGATGACTCAATCACCGTCTTCACCACCCGCCCCGACACGCTCTGGGGAGCGACCTTCATGGTGCTGGCCCCTGAGCATCCGCTGGTAGCGAAGCTGACCACGCCCGAACGCCGCGCCGAGGTCGAGGCCTACATTGCGCAGGCCATCCGACAGACGGACATTGACCGTGAGTCCACCGAGAAGGAGAAGACCGGCGTCTTCATCGGCGCCTACGCCGTCAACCCGGTGAACGGAGCACGCCTCCCCATCTGGATCGCCGACTATGTGCTGATGACGTACGGCACCGGCGCCATCATGGCCGTGCCCGCCCACGACGAGCGCGACTTCGCCTTCGCCCTGAAGTTCGGCCTGCCCATTCTGCCCGTCATCGAGCGGCCCGACCGGTTGGCGAAGTCGTTTGCGTTGGGCGGCACCATGCACGACGGGTTCGCCGACGCGCTGCGCGCCGAGGGCATCCCCTTCGAGGAACGGCAAGGCTCGTTGTACATCACCATCCCGCCGGAGAAGCTAGACCGCTACATCGAAATCGCGCGCCGGTTCGTGCGTCCCGACTCCTGGAACGAAGTGGTCGGCCTGCGCTGGGTCTTCATCTTTCACGACGGCGTCTGGGAGTGGGACTCGCTGGAGGCCGAGGCCCGCATCCTGGCGCGCTGCCACGCGCTGGAGCCGGACGTGCGCGACAAGCGCACTGTGATGGAGATGCTGTGGGCTGTGGAGTTCTACCGCGATGTGCTGTACCACGACGCCTACGGCACGATGATTCACTCCGGCCCGTTCAGCGGCACGCCCGGCGCGACCGCGAAAACGGACGTCATCCGCTGGCTGGAGGCGACCGGCAAGGGCCGCGGCACGGTCACCTACCGCCTGCGCGACTGGCTAATTAGCCGCCAGCGTTACTGGGGCGCACCCATCCCTATGGTGTACTGCCCGGATTGCGGCATCGTGCCCGTGCCCGAAGACCAGCTTCCGGTGACCCTGCCCGAAGACGTGGAGTGGCTGCCGACGGGCCAAAGCCCGTTGAAGTTGCATCCTACCTGGAAACAAACCACCTGCCCCAATTGCGGCAAGCCGGCGGAACGCGACACCGACACGATGGACACCTTCATGTGCTCCTCGTGGTATCACCTGCGCTATCTAAGCCCGCACTATGACCAAGGCCCCTTCGACCCGAAGGAGTACGACTACTGGATGCCGGTGGACACCTACACCGGCGGCGCCGAGCACGCCACGATGCACCTGATCTACACGCGCTTCTTCCACAAGGCGCTGCGGGATATGGGCATCGTCAAAGGCGACGAGCCGATGCTGCAACTGCGCAACCAGGGGCAAATCCTGGGGCCGGACGGCCAGCGCATGAGCAAGAGCCGCGGCAACGTCATTGACCCGGACGAGCAGGTGCGCCTGTACGGCGCGGATACCGTGCGCGCTTACCTGATGTTCGGCTACGAGTGGAGCGAGGGCGGGCCGTGGAGCACGGAGAACATCCAGGGTGTGGTGCGCTGGCTGAACCGGGTGTGGACGATCGTGATAGAGACGGTAGATGGCCGCCGGCGGTCAGGGGACGGTAGCCCGGCCGACGAGCGCGCGCTGCGCCGCATCACCCACCAGACCATCCAGAAGGTCACGCGGGATTTGGAGGAGTTCCAGTTCAACACCGTCGTCTCCGCGCTGATGGAGCTAACCAACGCGCTGTACAAATATCGCGACTCGCTGATGGGTACAGCAGCGTGGGAGGAAGCCATCACCAACCTACTGTTGCTGACCGCACCCGTTGCACCGCACATCACCGAAGAACTGTGGCAGCGCCTCGGCAAGCCGTACAGCATCCATCAGCAACGCTGGCCCGTCGCCGACCCGGCCATCGCCGCCGAAGAGGTCATCACCCTGGCGGTGCAGGTCAACGGCAAGGTGCGCGACCACATCACCGTCCCCGCCGACACATCGGAGGATGCCATCAAGGCCGCAGCGCTGGCCAGCGAGGGCGCGCGCAAGTACATGGACGGCAAGTCACCCAAGAACGTCGTGTACGTGAAAGGCCGGCTGGTCAACATTGTGGTTTAGCGCGCCGGAACGGAACCGACGGGCAGCAAAGCGGCTTAGAGCCACAAGGGAGAAAACCGGCAGCATCCTGCCGGTAGCCCGATGAACATCGCCGGCTCGAAAGCCCTCCTCACCGGCGCGTCCAGCGGCATCG
>JAVQXV010000134.1:0-8319 GCA_033577755.1 Anaerolineales bacterium | reverse complement strand
GCGGAATGCGCCCGCGCCATCCGCTAATCCGCTATCCATCCGTTGACAAGGCTTCCCACCTCGCCATCAGCGCCTCTAGCTCGCGCTGAAGGTAGGCGTGCTCCTCGCTCAGCTCGCGGGCGCGCTTGTGGTCGCTGCCCGAAGCCTGCAACATGTCGGTCAGCGTTGCCAACTCGATTTCTTTGAGCGTGATCGCCTCTTCCAGCTCGGCGAGCGCCTTCGCGCGCTTCTTGGCTTCTCTATCGGGCTTGGCTGCCGGCGGCGGACGGCGCATCGCGGTGCTCTGCGGTTTTCGGTCTGCCGTCACCGGTCTGCGGTTGTCCGTCTGCGGCCTGCGTTCGCCGGTCTTGCTCGCCAGCCACTCGCGGTAGTTGCCCTTGAACACCGTCAGCGCGCCCTGCCGCACCTCCCAAATCTGCGTGGCAAGCCGGTCAATCAGATAGCGGTCGTGCGAGACGAGCAGGATGGTGCCATCATAGTTCTCCAGCACTTCCTGCAGCACCTCCTGCGCGGGGATGTCAAGGTGGTTGGTCGGCTCATCGAGCAGCAGGAGGTTGGCGCCTTCCAGCGCCAGGATGGCGAGCGCCAGCCGCGCGCGCTCTCCGCCGCTGAGCGACTCGACGCGCTTGAACACGTCTTCGCCGCGAAACAGGTACTGCGCCAGATAGCTGCGCGCCTCGCCCGGCGGCAGGTCGCGGTGGCGCTTTAGCTCCTCGAGGACGGTGTTCTCCGCGCGCAACGCATCCTGCGCCTGCGCAAAGTAGCCGACTTTCAGGCTCGCGCCGAGCTTGATCTCCCCGCCGAGCGGCGGCAGCTGGCCGAGCAGCGTCCTGAGGAACGTGGTCTTGCCCGCGCCGTTCGGGCCGACGATAGCCGCGCACTCGCCGCGATAGAACTCCAGGTCGGGCACGGTGAACAGCAGGGCGGGCGCGTCGGCGTAGCCCACCTTCAGGCCCTTCGTCCGCAACACGATCTCGCCGCTGACTTTGGCGATGTTGAGCCTGACCTTGAGCCGGGCCGGAGGGCCGGCCGGAGGCTGCAACGCGTTGATCTGCCGCAGCGCCTCCTCGGCGCTGATGACGCCGGCCGGCATGGTCAGCCCCAGCTCGGCCCAGCTCCGGGAGCCGCGCAGCGCGTGGATGCCGACCTGCTCGATGATGACCAGGTCGCGGTGGATGCGCTTGAGCAAACCGACGGCGCGCGCGTTGGTGCTCTGCCGCGCGATGTTGCGCAGCACGAAGTCAATCTCCTTTTGCAGCCGCGCCTTCTCTTCCTCGTAAAGTCGCACCGTGCGCTCATGGCGCTCCTCGCGCTGCGCCAGATACGCGCTGTAGTTGCCGTGATAGACCTGCACGCCGGCGCGGCTCAGCTCCCAGATGGTGTTCACCACGTTGTCGAGGAAATAGCGGTCATGGCTGACCACCAGCACCGCGCCTTCCCAGTCGTGCAGCACGTTCTCCATCCATTCCACCGCTTCGGCGTCGAGGTGGTTGGTCGGCTCGTCGAGGATGAGCAGGTCGGGCCGTTCGAGCAGCAATTTGGCGAGGAGGGCGCGCGTCTTCTGCCCGCCGCTGAGTTGTTTGAGCGGCGTGTGGTGCATGGCCTCCGGGAAGCCCAGCCCCTGCAGCGTCTGCCGGATGCGCAACTCATAGTCGAAGCCGCCGGCGTGCTCGAAGGCCTCCTGCGCCGCGCCGTACGCGGCCAGCAGCTCCGGCGAATGGTCGCCCGCCGCCATGCGCGCCTCCATCGCCCGCAGTTCGGCCTCCTGCGCGCGCAACGCCTCGAAGACGCCGAGCATCTCGGCGAACACCGTGTTATCGCGGTCGGCGAAGGCCTCCACCGCCTCCTGCCGCAGATAGCCGAGCCGCCGCCCGCGCGCCACATGGACGGTGCCGGTGGTGGGCGAGAGGCTCCCGGCCAGGATGAGCAGCAGCGACGTTTTGCCGATGCCGTTCGGGCCGATCAGGCCGATCTTGCCGTCGTTGGGGATGGCGGCGGTGACGCCGCGAAAGACATCGAACGCGCCGAACGACAGGCCGACGTTGGTGAGGGTGACGAGAGACATGCCGGAGTCGGACAAACAGGGCTTGAAACGCAAAGTGCACAAAGACTTTCGCAAAATTCGCAAAAAGTTCTTGCGCTCTTTACGCTCCTTGCAGCCGATTCCCACTCATTCCCATTCGCAATCCAAAATCTCCCGCGCCGCGCGCTCGCCGGAGAGCCATGCGCCGTGCACGTTGCCCGGATATTCTACGCTGGTCGCTTCGCCGGCGAAGAACAGGCGATTGCCGACCGGCTCGCCGAGCGCCGCCCGTTCCGCGCTGCTCGCGCCCGCGCCGACGAACGAGTACGCGCCGCGCGCAAACGGGTCAGACGCCCAGCGGGTGACGGCAAAGGCGTCCGGCTCGGGCACGTTGCCGAACAGCCGGCGCAATACGGCCAATCCTTCGTCCACAGTCTGCTCATCCGAGAGCGCTTCGACTTCACGCCCATAAGCCGCTGCGTTGAAGCCGATCAGGATGGGCTGCTCGGTGTGCCGGCAAAGGTTGAACCATTCCGCCCAGCGGCCTCGCCGCTCTGCGATGTAGCCCAGCCAGTCTGTCTCCGGCCAGAACGCGCGCGGGAACTTCAGCACTAGCTTGTTGAGCACGCCCATCCCTAATCGTCGAATGGCGGCCTGTTTGCGCTCCGGCAGGGCGGGCGAGAACTCCACCGCGCCGGCCTTGAGCACGCCTAGCGGTAATGTGACCACAGCATGCGGCGCGGTGAACGTGCCCCGGTCGGTGAAGACGGTGACGCCTTGCGCGCCGTGCTCCACGCGCGAGACGATGTGTTGCAGGCGGACGTCCAGCCCATGCGCCGCCGGCGCAAGCACCGGCCACCAGCCGCCCTCGGGCAGCGCGTCGTGTGCGCCGAGGTTCATCGGCGTCTGGTCGTCGTCCCAATTGAGCAGCGACATCTCCGCCAGGTCGCCGCTATACTCATGCTCGATCTCCGAGTTGAGCTTGTAGTTCAGCTCACGCACCGTCTCGGCGGGCCAGCTGTGCCGGGCGCGCAGTTCGTCGAAAGCCGCTTGCAGGGAGATGTCCGGCTGACCGGCTTTGGCGCGCGCCGCGCCCAGTTCTTCCAGCGCCGCCTCTAGCTCCTCGAAGCGCGCCTCGATGGCGGCCCGTTCGCCGGCGCTCAGCCGTCTGCCGTCCGTTCCGTAGAGCGCCAGCTCGCCGCCGAGCAGAATCGTATCGCTTGGCAACAGCCGGATGCCGGCCTGCCGGGCACGTTCCGCAAGTGGGTTGCGCTCGTAGCCGTGAATCCAGGCCGCGCCCAGATCGAGCTTCAGGCCGGCGAACTCTGCCGTCCAGACGCGGCCTCCGAGGCGATTGCGCGCTTCGAGCACGATGACGCGCCGGCCTGCGTCGGTCAGGGCGCGCGCGGCGGCCAGTCCGGCAGCGCCCGCACCGATGATGAGCACGTCGGCAGAGTTGGAAGTGGTCGGCATGACGTTGTGGAGAGGAGATAAACAAAACTGCCGGGTGCAGAAGCCCGGCAGTCTCTGTCTGGCTCAGATTCGGGCTACGGGCCGAACGTGCCTTGCTGAGCTAGAGCGAGGACAATGACGACGACGGCGCTGCATGCGCAGCAGGCCAGCACCGCGCAGCCGATGCCCACGGCCCACGCCCAGGTGGGGATGCCGGACTTCTGTGCCGGTGGCGCGGGCGGCGTCGAAGGCGGCAGGCTGAAGCTCGGTACGGCGGCCGGTGTTGGCTCGGAAACCGGCGGCGCTGCAGGGGGTGGCTCGGAGGTCGGCAAGGAGAAAAGGCCGGGCGCAGCTTCCGGTGTTGGGGCCTCAGCCGCGGGCGACGGAGGGGCAGCCATCATCGTCACCTCCGCCTCCGGCGCCACGGTATATTCCATCTGCACCGTCTCGCCCAGGCCCAACACGTCACCGGGTTTGAGCGGTCGCGGCCCGGTCACCCGCTCGCCGTTGACGAAGGTGCCGTTTGTGCTCGCCAGGTCTTCCACTTGCCAGCCGCCGTCCGCTTGCTCTGTCAGGCGGGCGTGCTGGCGCGAAATCTCCGAGTCGTTGATGACGATATCGTTTTTGACCTCGCGCCCGATGATGAGCACGGACTTGGCGAGGTCATACACTTTGCCGGGCAACGGCCCTTTACGGACAATCAGACGATAGCGGGTGGTTGAGGACATAGGAGTGGCTCCGAGTGGGATGAGGGTGGATGTTGCGTAGTGCGCAGTGCGTATAACGAGCTACGTAACACAGATTACGAAATACGAAATACGCAATACGAAATACGCGATACGAGTTAGCTTTTCCGTTTGACTCGCAGCTTGAGTCCTTTGACGGCGATCACTTCGATTTTGTCGCCGGGGTTGAGCACGCCATCTTCCGGCTCCACGCTCCACAGCTCACTGCCCACCAGCGCCGAGTCCGATGAGCGCATCTCACCGACCTGGCCGACCAGCGTTTGTGCCAGAGTCGGCGCCGGGCGGCGGATGGTGCGCAGCGCAAAGACCATCACCGCAAGGGTCAGCCCGGCCAGCCCCGCCGCCGTGGCGATGACCAGCGGCACGCTCACCTGGAAAAACGGCAGCGAGCCGGGCGAATTAAACAACACCAGTGCGCCGACCGCCAGGCTAACCGCCCCGGCGACGGTTAGGGCACCATGGCTGGGTGCATTGATATCCAACACGAACAGCACCGCCGCGATCAGGATAAAGATGATGCCCACCCAGTTCACCGGCATTAGCCCCAGGCCATACAGGCCCAGCGTCAGGCAGATTGCGCCAAAGAAGCCGGCCACCCAGCCGCCCGGAGTCCAAAGCTCGATGATGATGGCCTGCGTGCCGAGCGCCAGCAGAACGAACACCAGATTCGGGTTCACCAGCAGGTTGAGCACGTACTCCAGCGGCGACATCGGCAACTCGACAACGTTCAGGTTGCGCGTGAGCAGCGTGCGCGGCTGCCCGTTCACTTCCACAGTGCGCCCATCAAGCTGTTCAAGCAGGTCGGGCACGTCATTGGCAATCAGGTCAATCAGGTTGACGGCCAGCGCCTCGCCGGCAGTAGCGGCTTTCGCATCCTGGATAGTCGCCTCCGCAAGAGCAATAGCGTTCGGCCCGCGCTTCTCGGCCAGAGCGCGCACCTGCGCCTTAAGCGCCTCCTTCGCTTTGGCCTCGACGGTCTCGCCCAGTTCCTCACCCTGCCCGCCGACCGGGCTGGCCGCGCCGATGGCCGTCTCCGGGGCCATCGCGGAGACGTGACCGGCCAGGGTAATCAGCGTGCCGGCGCTGCCTGCAATCGCCCCGCGCGGCGCAACGTACACCACTACCGGCGTCGGGCTGTTGCGGATGGCGGTGACCATCTTCTCCATCAAATCAATCTGGCCGCCCGGCGTGTTGAGCCGGACGATGACCAGCGAAGCGTTCTGCGCCTGCGCTTCGGACAGGCCGCGCTCCAGGTAGCCGAGCAGGGGCGGCGTCAGCGGGCCGTTCACGTCAAGCAGCAGCGCGCGGCTGCCCATGGATTGAGCGGCGGCGTTGCCCGCCATAAGCAACAGCGCTGCCAGGGCGCCGAGAGCCAGGAACCGATGGAGAAGGACTCGAAGTGACATACCGGCCTGCCTGCGATTATACTCGCACTAATTGTACGTCCGCGCGCCGTAGTCGTCGCGCACGAATAGATTCGCGCCATGCCCACACCCTTCAATCATCTGCTTATCGCGCGCGATTTGCTGCTCCAGGCCCCGGCGGAGCTGCGCGCCGCGCTGGAGGCCGAGCTGCCCGCCTTTCTGCTCGGCAACATCGCGCCGGATGTGCAGACCATCTCCGGCCAGGCGCGCGAGGCCACCCACTTCTTCCCGGTGCCGCTGGGCGATGCGCCACCGGCGCTGACCGTGCTCTTTGCCCGCCACCCCGAGCTGGCCGAGGCGCGCGCACTCCCGCCCGCCCAGGCCGCCTTCCTCGCCGGTTACCTTTGCCATCTGGAGTTCGACCAACGCTGGGTGCGCGAAATCTTCGAGCCGGTCTTCGGCGCGGCGCAGACATGGGGGTCCTTCCCAGAACGCCTCTACCTGCACAACGCGCTGCGCGCTTACTGGGACGCCGGCGACCTACGCGAACTGCCGCCCACTACCGGCGTCACCCTGAGTGCTGCCGCGCCCGACCGCTGGCTGCCCTTTGTAACGGACGAGGCGCTGGCGCGCTGGCGCGACGTGGTGGCGGGCCAATTGCTAGATGGCGGCGCCGCGCAGACCGTGGAGGTCTTTGCGCGGAGAATGGGGGTGGATGCAGAAGATTTCGCACGGCTGGTGCGCTCGCCGGCAGCTATGCAGCAACGTGTCTTCGCACACGTGCCACTCGCACGAGTGCAGGCCTATCGCGCCGCCGCCCTCTCCGCCAGCGTCCGCCTGCTCGCCGACTACTGGGCGGGGCGCCTCAAACCCGATTGAGTTTGCAAAACGAACTGCTTCTGCATATAGTCTTAACATGCGCGTTCTGGAAGTCGGACCGGGCAGGCTTGGCAATTTTCTCCGCGGGGGGCGGGAAAAGGCCGCCGAAGAAAACATCATCAAATTATTCGGTCGGGGCCTCGATGATCACTACATCATGCTCCGAAACCTCGTCTTGCCGGAAACCAATGAGAAGCTGGGGCTGGTGCTCGTCGGGCCGACCGGTGTCTGGCACATCGAACTACTGCATCTGGCCAGCCTCTCGCAGAACGGGCCGGTTTGGATGTACTGGGATTACGAGAAGCAGAGTATCCAGGTGGTGCCGTTCAACACTCTGGCGACTCAGGCCCGTAGCCGACTGGCCGAGTTGCGCGCCTTCCTCTCGCCCGACGGCATCCCGGCCTACCAGGTGGTGATGGTTCCAATGGCAAACATCCCGCATGATTTTATCGTGCCGGGCGTCGAGCAGATGTTGTATGTGGAAGACATCGCCGACTTCGTGCGCACACGGATTAAGGCCGCCGGCGAAGCAACCGTCAACGTTGGACGTGCAGTGGATTTGTTGACGGGCAAGGTGCCCCGCAAGGTGTACGCTCAGCCGCTCGCCGCGCGCCGGCCCGGCTGGTTACAGCGCCGTCATCCCCGGTTGGGCAATCTAACAGGCCTTCAGTTGTTGCTCGTGGGCGCGCTGGCCGCCGTCAATCTCTGTCTCCTCCTTTCTCTCGGCGCGCTCTTCCTGTTCAGTTTCTGAGCGGCTTTTCCCGCCGGCTTCGGCTCGCCACCGGTCTTCAGCTACAATCCGGTCCTGCGGTCAACATGCGTATCCTGATTACGGGCAAGAGCGGGCAACTGGCGCGGGCGCTGCTGGCGCGCCTGCCGGGCGCGGTGGGCGTGGGCCGGCCTGAAGTGGACATCACCGATGCGGCCTCGGTGCAGGCTGCGCTGGATGCGCACCGGCCCGAGCTGGTCATCCACTGCGCGGCGATGACGGATGTGGACGGGGCAGCGCGCGACCCGCAGGCCGCCTACCGCGCCAACGGCCTCGGCACACAGACGGTGGCGCTGGCCGCCGAACGCGCCGGCGCAGCGCTGGTCTATCTCAGCACCAATGAAGTATTCGATGGGAACCAACGCACCCCCTACACCGAGTTCGACACGCCCAGTCCTATCAATCCCTACGGCTGGAGCAAACGTGCCGGCGAATGGTTTGTCCAGAACCTGATGCGCCGCTTTTACCTCGTCCGCACCTCCTGGATCACCGGGCGCGGCGGGCGCAACTTCGTCCATCGCATATTGCAGCTGGCCGATGAGCGCGGACGGCTGCGCGTGGTCACCGACGAGATCGCCAACCCGACCTTCGTAGACGACCTGGCTGAGGCTCTGGTGCGCCTCGTCGCCACCGGGCACTATGGCATTTATCATTTGACCAACGCCGGCTACTGCTCGCGCTACGATTACGCGCTCAAAATCCTGGAGCTAAGCGGGCGCAGCCACATCCCCGTTGAACCCATCACGCTGGCCGAGTTCCCGCGTCCCTCTACGCCGCCGAAGTTTTCTGCGCTTGCCAACAACGCCGCCGCCGCGCTGGGCATCACCCTCAGGCCGTGGGAAGTCGCGTTGGCCGAGTTCCTGCAGAAAACTTGAAGGGATGACAAAGTGGCAGGGTGACGGTGAAATGCGCTGACCCCCACCATTCCCCCTTGCCTCATCAACCTCTCCTCCCATCATGAGAGCCTCCGTCGTCATCCCCAACTGGAACGGTGCGCAACATCTGCCCACCTGCCTGGACGCGCTGCGCGCGCAGACCTTCCGGGATTTTGAAATCATCGTCGCCGACAACGCCTCGACCGATGCG
>JAVQXV010000133.1:0-8325 GCA_033577755.1 Anaerolineales bacterium | reverse complement strand
GGGCGAGTCGTTGGCATATGATGGAGCTGACGAACCTCAGCGGCGGCTAAAACCCCGGGAGGTTCACGAAAAGCGCCAGAACCTTGACAATTCGATAGTTGGGTGTGTGATCGCCCCAAAATTGTGGGGACAATGTACTAACAAAAGGTCTCAGTTGGGGGACCTTCACGAAAATGAGCGCCAGACATCCCGGTTTACGGGTCTTTCCAGGCGCAGAGTCTCAAATTCCTTATCCCGGTATGCGGGATTGAAACTTGCAAGACTTCCAGGTATTGAGGGGATGACAGTGGTCTCAAATTCCTTATCCCGGTATGCGGGATTGAAACACCCATCGGCCCCGACCGCGTCCCGCACTGGGTGGTGTCTCAAATTCCTTATCCCGGTATGCGGGATTGAAACGGTATCATCCGCTACCTGGTTTATCGGTTGCCGAAGTCTCAAATTCCTTATCCCGGTATGCGGGATTGAAACTTGCGAGTGCCGGAGCCAGTTGTGAGTGAAGTAAAGGTCTCAAATTCCTTATCCCGGTATGCGGGATTGAAACAGGCTTACTGCCAGGAGGCCCAGCAGGGGGATTTGGGTGTCTCAAATTCCTTATCCCGGTATGCGGGATTGAAACTGTCACCCCCGGCAGTACCCCCAATGGTGTCTCATAAGTCTCAAATTCCTTATCCCGGTATGCGGGATTGAAACCGTCCAGTTTGACACGGCGGTAAATTTTGGTGTAAGAGGGTCTCAAATTCCTTATCCCGGTATGCGGGATTGAAACCACCAATCTTAATGGTGCGACCGTTCGCATCTATTTGTCTCAAATTCCTTATCCCGGTATGCGGGATTGAAACTTGTGTCCTCCTATAAACGTCGTGAGAGAAGTGTAAGGTCTCAAATTCCTTATCCCGGTATGCGGGATTGAAACATGCCATCTCGACTAATGGGGCAGTCCGTCGGCAGATAGTCTCAAATTCCTTATCCCGGTATGCGGGATTGAAACGTCGTTCATCGTAGGCTCCTACAAAATGCTGCACTACTGTCTCAAATTCCTTATCCCGGTATGCGGGATTGAAACGTACAGGTCAGATGCTTTCATGTCACCTCCTCCAGCAGTCTCAAATTCCTTATCCCGGTATGCGGGATTGAAACAGCGGTTTATCTCTGGAGCAGTTTGCCCTGCCAGGGAGGTCTCAAATTCCTTATCCCGGTATGCGGGATTGAAACCCTATGGGACACACCCGGTGTTGGTACTGGCGACCTGGTCTCAAATTCCTTATCCCGGTATGCGGGATTGAAACTGGTCTTGCCACCTACCTTTGGTCTTTAACACCGAGTCTCAAATTCCTTATCCCGGTATGCGGGATTGAAACCCCCTTGCGGGGCAAGATCGGCCACAATGGCATTGGCGTCTCAAATTCCTTATCCCGGTATGCGGGATTGAAACTGGTCTTGCCACCTACCTTTGGTCTTTAACACCGAGTCTCAAATTCCTTATCCCGGTATGCGGGATTGAAACCCCCTTGCGGGGCAAGATCGGCCACAATGGCATTGGCGTCTCAAATTCCTTATCCCGGTATGCGGGATTGAAACTTTCTTGATTGCTGCGCCCGCCTTAATAGTCAGCGGGTCTCAAATTCCTTATCCCGGTATGCGGGATTGAAACTTTTAGAACTCTCCAACACGGGGCTTTGGAATCGCTTCGTCTCAAATTCCTTATCCCGGTATGCGGGATTGAAACCATCTCTCTCTCTAAATCCCCCGCAAAAACGAAACGGTCTCAAATTCCTTATCCCGGTATGCGGGATTGAAACTATCTGGGTTGGGTTTACTAGAACGTCACATTTGGCGTCTCAAATTCCTTATTCCGGTATGCGGGATTGAAACGATTCATGTGTTTTTCTCCTATCTACCTGACTGCAAGTCTCAAATTCCTTATCCCGGTATGCGGGATTAGAGCGAGATGGTCAAGTTTGATACTCAACATGCGGGGGTATTTGTCCATCAAGCACTCCCACTACGGGCCCACTGAAGCCGAAAATTTTGTTAAAGTATCTGCTCTCAGCTAAAACCTGTTTTAAGATTCACAGCAAGGCTAACTGAGCAGAGCAGTTTCGAATGGTTAGCACATGTCTCCAAGTGCAATTAGAGACTGTTACACCCCTTTTCCTGGGTGGTGCTGACCCACGTGGCAAACCGGAATTGAGAGCTGCATCCGTGCGGGGAGCCTTGCGCTTTTGGTTGCGAGCGCTAGCGGGTAGTTCAACAGGTGACAGTGCAAGTGGCATAGAAAAACTTCGCCAGATGGAAGCTCAGGTTTTTGGGAGTACAGATACGGGAGCATCACCGATATCTATTCAGCTCAAGCACCGGAACCCGCTTGAAACAATAGGCTACTCTCAATTGGCAGAGCTAGACATTCAAAACAATCCCCGGAATACTGGAATTGCTTATCTTTTTTTTGCTGCTCGTTCGGACAGAAGCAATCCTGAACGTAAGGCGATTAAGGCTGGAACATCTTTTAATCTGCATCTGCTACCAAGACCTGGAATAGATGCCAAGAGTGCTTTGCAACAAAGTTACGCAGCACTATGGCTTCTCACGCATCTTGGGGGATTAGGGGCACGCTCACGCAGGGGTGCTGGAAGCATACAAGTTACAAGAAGTGTCATGGAAAATGATTGGTTTAGTGATTTGCCTGGCCTAGTTGTACAAGCAAAAACTCCATGTGAATTGAAGGAAGAATTAGAGCAAGGACTGCGAACGATAAGGACTCTTCTATCTGGGAAAGCGCAGATACAACGACCATCAACATTTGATATACTGCACCCTGGAGTGTGTCAGGTAATAGTTATCGATAAAACTTTCAACACCTGGGGAGATGCACTAGACTGGCTAGGTCAGGAGATGAGAAATTTTCGTTCTCGGCGCCAGCCAGACTACAGTAATGCGAAATCGGCTATTCAGGCATTTAAACCCCTTTCCACAACTATTGAAAGAGCAGCTTTTGGACTTCCTATTGCGTTCTATTTCCGCTCTTTGAATAAAAAAGCAACTTTGCAGGGAAGTTCACACGACCGCAGGGCATCCCCATTGCTAATCCGTGTTACTCGTCTAAGTAATGGTAAATGTGTATTGGTGCTGACTTTGTTCTACGCTAACCTTTTGCAACACAGCGAGCGGCTTAAGTTTAATTATCAGCCGGAGCCTAACGATGGAGCAGTGCCACCAGACTTCTCCTTAGTGGATAAGTTTTTATATGATATCCAAAGCAAAGGTGCAGCCTGTTTGAAGGTGACAGCATGGTAACTCGTTGGACACGCAAGATTGCTGCCCTTTTGCACGACCCACCAGGGAAGGTTTTTATCCTGCGTTCCCGGCCCCATGAACCCCATGCCCAGCTTGCAGAAGTGCTCCAGCGATTTGCCTTAAAACGCAATGCAGAACATGATGAAAAAGAACGGGCCAAAATCGCAGACCGCATTGCCGCAGCGGCTGACCGTATAAATCTTCCCAAAGGCACAGAAGCCTACTGGGATCAGGTGCAGCCCTATCTCATGCACCCTTTGAGCGGCGTCCCTACAAAAATCCACTTGCCAGTCAGTAAGACTCTGGAGAGCTTGGATAAGGAAATTCAGGAGAAAGCAGGACAGGAACTTATCCGCCCGTGGGTTGAGAGTTTGGAAAATTCTGGGGAAGCGGCTAAGATTCTCTACTTGCGGCTCTGGCGTTTCCTATACGCAGAATTAGCCGAACGCGCAAGTCCCAAAGGTTGGATACGCCTACTACCGGCTGATACGCGCCAGCCCGACCATCCTCTGGAACAACATCTTTCAATGTCAGCAGCCATTGCCGATGCCCTATCGCAACCGGCGTTTCTCATATTTTCACTTGGACCTGTACAAACGTTTATTGCCGAAGCCCGTCGCACCCAGGACTTGTGGGTAGGTAGCTGGCTTCTCTCCTATCTCACTTGGCAAGCGATTGAAACCTTAGCGGATAGCTTTGGACCTGATGTGATTGTTTTCCCTTCCTTGCGAGGACAACCCCTGTGTGATGCCTGGCTGGCTAGGCGGTATGAACTTCCCTGTAGGCCATCACTGAAGGATTTAGCTCGCCCGACATTCCCTAATAAATTTGTGGCTCTTTTGCCAGCGGCAGAAGCAGAACAGGCGGCCAAAGAGGCAGAAAAAAAGGTTCTTGAGAAATGGACTGAGTTGGCCAATGAAGTTTACCAGCGGCTCATCGAAGATATCTTTCCGAGTGTTGACGGTGAAATAGAGCAGTTATGGCAGCAACAGATTTCTCGACAAATAGAAGTGTACTGGGTCATATTCCCCTGGCCAGGGCATGACCAAAAAGACGATAAACACCAAGCCGAAAATGTCAAGCGCCTTTATGCACAATTACTGCAGCCATCCCAGAACTGCTGGGACTTTGGTAAAATCTACCAGGTCCTAGATGAGAGTGGGCAGTATGACCCCAATTGGGGAACCGTCTATTGTTTGTTATATGACCTAGCAGACCGGCTCTTTGCTGCACGGAAAAATCTACGTAATTTTACTCAAGCAGAAGAGAGTGGAGAAAAATGTACCCAGTGCGGGCAACGTGCTGCTTTACGTTCCAGTGAAAAAGACGCCAGAGCATTCTGGTCAGAAGTTGCAACACGCCTTCAGCAAAAAGAGCGCTATGACATTAAACCAGAAGGACAGGAAAGGCTCTGCGCAGTTTGCACGACGAAGCGGTTTATCTTTGCAGAAGTTCTCAGGGACCAGTTTCAAATGGCGGAAGAGGATGGTAGATGGCATCAAGTCTTTCCGCCTACGAGTGAACTAGTGACAGCCCCTTATAAGCAGAAACTGCTCGCCAAACTTGGTGATGCGAAAGTGTGTAGCATCCTGAAAAAGTTCCTTCATTGCGCCCGACCCCTGCGCGATACAGTAGCCCGAAAGTCAATTCCCTACCTCAACCAGTTAGCTGAGAGATTGCCAGACCCGAACCAACGCAATCTGGCTAACAGTCTACTCCAGTTAGATGGCGAGTACTTGATGAGTGATTGCTGGACAGTGAAACGCTTGCAAGAGGTCTGGGAAGATGTCACCGAGAAGAATGTGCAAGAAGGTAGAAAGCTATTAGCCCAGTTGCAGGATACTGTTGGCTCACAACCGGTTAAATACTATGCTCTTTTGCTCATGGACGGTGACCGCATGGGACAGTGGCTGAGTGGCACGCATCCAGAGCTGGCTACATTTGCAGAAACATTTCATCCTGTTCTTCGAGAGCAACTGGAGCAACAAGAAAAGTGGCAACAAATCCTATCCAAAAAGAGACTGATAACGCCGGCTGTCCATGCCGCTATCTCCCAGGCCTTGGGTCATTTTGCCCTTAAACTCGTTCCCCACATCGTCGAAGAGCGCTATCCGGGACGATTGATTTATGCGGGTGGGGATGATGTACTGGCGCTGGTGCCTCTGGAGTACGCACTTACGGTGGCTCGGGAATTGCGAGCGGCCTTCAGCGGACACATCCGATTTGACGAAGAAGGCAGATTACAAGTTTGTTTGGGGGAAGCAGTTAGTGGTTACGTTAACTGGGGAGATGAAGTTTTGTTGACAATGGGACCAGCGGCAACGGCGTCTATGGGGATTGCTATTGTTCATTTTCAGCACCCGTTGGATATGGCTTTGCAAGCGGTACGTCGGGCTGAGAAAGCCGCTAAAGAGGTTTATGGACGAGATGCACTTTGTATTCAACTGCTGAAACGGTCGGGAGAAGTACTGAGTGTTGGCACCAAATGGCGTTATATGCTCCCAACAGATAAAGGCTCAGAAAGCCTAGATGTAGTGGCCCTGTTGGAAGAAATCAAAGGGCGTTTGGGTGATGAAGAACGGGGTATCAGTAATCGTTGGCCCTATATTGTGTTTGGGGAAATGGAGACTCTTTCCAAGCTACCAAAAGAGGCCCAAAAAGCGGAACTTAAACGCACCTTGCAAAGACAAGCGGGGGAAAAGCTCAGCCGCGACGAAAAACGCCAGCAAGCTGAGGAGTTTGCAGAGCGTTTAGTAAGATGGGTTTGTGCCATAGACCAAGAACTTGAGAATCAAAAGAGCCAAGAGCAACAAGGGTCTGCCTGCTCCGACGAAACCTCAGTAGACCGGCAGACTCAGGGGCGGCACAAACAGAAAAGACCTCCTGGTTTTGTCGAGATGACCCAGTGGCTTTTAGCCTGTAGTTTTCTCGTGCGTGGAGGCGAAGAATGAGTTGGGCATTACTGCTCCAACCCCACGATGTTTTACTATTTCGGGATGGCAAACCCTTTGCGGCTGGCGCTGACACCCGAGCACGTAGTCTATTTCCCCCTACACCCTTTACTGTTCAGGGCGCTATCCGCGCACGGATGTTGTTTTCCAGCGAAGTTCGACCTCATGACTACGTGTTTAATGGCTCGGACCCGCAAGTGCAAAAGTTAAGAGAAAAGATCGGCTTCATGTCCCAGAACTACGGGCAGTTGCAGTTGCGCGGCCCCTTTCTGGTCAAGAAAGCAAATGAGCACAACGGGCAGTGGGTGCGCTACTTCCCCTTACCAGCAGATATCGTCAAAAACAAAAATGATGAGAGTTATCGAGTTCTGCAGCCACTACGCAGTGCAATTCTCCTGTCTAACTTGCCTGCAGTGGAGTCATTGCTATGGGTGACAGGAGTCAATCGTTTTGACGAGGCGCAGGGCTGGATTTCGGAAGCTGGATTGGGGTTATATCTGCAAGGCCAGGCTCCCCAAAAAGCACACATTGAGCCAGAGCAAGAATTTATTGTCAGGGAGTCGCGGTTTGGGATTGCCCTGCAGTTGGGAAAGCGCACTGTGCAAGAAGGCTTTTTGTACACAGCTGAGTTTCTAAGGTTTAAAGACAGAGTAGCCCTTTGGTTAGAAGTTGAAGGATTGACACCTAATGACTTGGGTCAGGAAAAGGGTTTTCTGCAGTTGGGCGGTGAGGCACGGGTTGCCTATTATGAGTGCGTTGAAAGCCGACCATTGCCCACTCTTAACGGGTCATTACCAGAGCGCTTCAAGGTCGTGCTGTTGACCCCAGCCTGGTTCGAGCAGGGCTGGCGCCCAAGTGATTGGCAACCATTTTTTACTGGCTCCGTTCATTTGATAACCGCAATGATTCCCCGCTATCAGAGCTTAGGCGGTGCTTATGTGGACGACCAGCGACGCCGAACAAATTTTCAAAAACCTATCCGGCGATTTGTACCAGCAGGGAGTGTGTACTACTTTGAGCGAAAAGGTGATGCAACTTATACCGGCAAGCCTTTTACAGAAACGCCGGCGGGAGAAGGAGACTACGGTCAAATTGGGTTTGGTTGTGCCGTGATTGGCCAGTGGGACTATTGCCCAGGAGGGAATCACCATGTTTGACAAAGCGACGCTGCTATTTCTCTATGCAGAAACACCCGTGCATACAGGCAGCGGTACAAGCTTGGGTGTCGTGGATTTGCCGATTCAACGAGAGCGTGCTACGGGCTACCCGCTCGTTCAAGCATCAGGACTAAAGGGCTGCTTGCGAGATGCCCTCAATGGCAGTGCTCAGAGCGCCCAAAAAGTGAAGATTGTATTTGGCCCCGAAACAAATAGCGCTAGTGACCATGCGGGAGCATTGTCAGTTGGAGATGCACGGGTGCTCCTGTTTCCAGTGCGGTCGTTGGTGGGGATATTTGCCTGGGTGACTTGTGAACACGTGCTAGCTCGTTTTCATCGAGAAGCTCAATTAGCTGGCATTTCTCTCAATTGGCAACCCATTGGGCCGGGTCCAGGCGGAGACAGTGTGGTTTATGTTTCCAAAGATACCGTTTTGAAGGTCAATGATAGGGTGGTACTAGAAGAATTTGCTTTCACGGCAGAAACGCCCCAGAATTTTAACTTGATTGCCCAGTGGCTGAGCAACCATGCCCTTCCCCAGGGAGATGAATACCAATACTGGCGAGAGAACCTACCGAAGCGCTTGGCTATTCTTCCCGACAATGCATTTAGAGATTTTGTTCAGTTATCTACAGAAGTGATTGCTAGGGTGCGGATAGACAGTGAGAAAAAGACGGTTGCTCGGGGAGCCTTGTGGACGGAAGAGCATTTGCCGTCTGAAACGCTTCTTTACGCAACGTTATTTGCTAGCAAACCTAGGGTTCAGGAGAACGAGTTGCCGGAGGAGTGGCGTAGCGGAAATGGTGTAGATAAAGTGCTAGAATTTGTAAGAATGCTTGACGGTAAACATCTCCAAATTGGCGGCGATAGCACGGTAGGACGGGGGTTTGTAAAAGTGCATTTTTACAGCCGTTCGAATG
>JAVQXV010000132.1:0-8356 GCA_033577755.1 Anaerolineales bacterium | reverse complement strand
GTGGTCAGTCTTTTGACGGTTTGCAGATTTCGCGTCAGCTCACCCAGACCATCACCATCACGGTGGCGGGGATGCAGCTGCCGCCTACTCAACTCATGGACACGGTTAACTGGGAGTTAGCACGGGGCGTCGGCCCCGTCCGCGGGACGAGTACCCAGGGCGACGTGATGGAACTGGTAAGTTATTTCGTTCCATAAAGCGCGGCCTCCGGCCGCAACCGAGAAAGTCCACGAGAGTGCACGAAAGAACACAAGATATCTGGGCACCCTTCGTGTGTCTTTGTGGACTCTCAGAAAACAGGGTGGCGTCTTCTGCTCTTTGCTCGCTGAATTTCCACCTTCGCCTCGGGGAAGCGTGGCGGTTACGCCCGGCGCGCCTCGCTCGGCCGCCCATGATACAATCCGCCCCATCCCCATTGCGGACAAAGGCACAAGATGCAGACTTTGTGGGCCGAGCACGGCTTTTACCTGTGGGCACTGACGACGGCGCTCGTCATCGTCGCGCTCATCTGGCTAGGGTGGAACGCCTTTATTCAGGCCTCTGAAGCGGAAATCGAAGAGGTAGCGGCTGACGCATCCCCCGAATTCTCGGCGCTGGTGCAGCAGTTGAGCGAGCTGACGGAAGGTATGCCGCTGATGCAGGCCTCGCTGGGGCGTTCCTTGCAGTTTGTGGGCCTGGAGCGCTACGTGGATACAACCGGCGCCCCGGCTTTTGCGCTGGCCGTGGCCAATGGGCGCGGCGATGGCTTCGTGTTGAGCAGCAGTGCTCATGGCGGGCTGACCGCCAAGCTTCTGCGAGGCTGGAACAGCACGGCTGCCCTTTCTGCGGAAGAGCAGCTGGCGGTCACTCAGGCGCGCGAGCAGTGGGTTGAATAGCCTAGAATATATGTTCGAGACCCGGTTTGACAACCCCGGCAGGTCTGTTACACTGTTGGTCGCCTTGGAGGGCGGGCAGGAGACCCAGCGCCGCGGAGAAGTAAATAGCGAGTAGCCGAAAAGCTCAGGAGATAGCATGTTTACGTTTCGCCCTGGAAGAACCGGGCAGAAGAACGGCAACGGGGGAAACGGGCAGGGAAAAAACGGCCACGTCGGCCTAAATGGGAATGGCCATACAAATGGAGTTGCCGGACCGACTAAGCTGCGAAGCGGCCAGCAAGCAGCTATCAAGAGCGTAATCGGGCCGGGAGTCAACTGGAAGGGTGATCTGACGGGAGCCGGCGGTCTTCGCATCGAGGGTTCGTTTGAGGGCAATATCAAGATCACCGGGCCACTCGTGGTGGCGGAGGGTGCGAAGGTGATGGCGGAAACTATCCACGCCGGTGCCATCTCGGTAGCCGGTACTATCAAAGCCAATAGTATCGTGGCCGAAAAGATCGAATTGCTCTCTACCGGGCGAGTGTACGGAGACTTGACCACCGGCGCTTTTGCCTCAGAAGAGGGCGCTTTCCTGCGGGGACAGATCACAATGCAGGAAGCGCCGCCTGCTCTTGAGGAGCTAAGCGGCGTGCAGCCCAACGTCGCGTGAAAGAAACAAAACCGGGAAGCCAAGATGCTTCCCGGTTTTGTTTGACTCTGGGTAGCTCCCACAACTATTCAGGATACCCAATTGTCGGAGTCGGCAAAGAGGTGGGTGGCTCATCCGGTCGGCGGCACAGGTTCATGACCGTATCGAAGAACGAGCCTTCCTCACAGGTCGGCGTCGGCGTAGCGGCGACGGCTGCCTCCCGCACAGCGAATGCATCGGCCTGAGCGCCGCAGACCGGGCCGGCAGGGATATTCGTCCACGGGACGTTGGGGATGATCAGCACCATACCCGGATAGATGCGGCGATTGGCCGTCAGGCCGTTGGCCCGCAGGATTGCGTTCGGAACCACTCGGTAAGCCCGACCGATACAGTACACGGTCTCACCTTTGCGGACGACATGCCGCAGCACGCCGCTCGCGTCCGTGGCCGGGGAGGGCGTGGTGACCACAGCCGGGCTGCCGGTGACGTACGGCGACGAGAACTGGGCGACACAGGTCGGCCCGCCGGGGACACGCTCCCAGCGCACGGCCGGTATAACCAGCACCTGCCCAACCGACAGCCGGTAGGGCGACCTTAGGTTGTTGGCCTCGGCAATGGCACGCGGGTCCACGCGGTAGGTCCTTCCCACACAAAAGAGCGTTTCTCCTCGCCGGACGGTGTGTTGGCCAAGCACGCCGGTCTCCGCGAAGATGGTCGGGATGGCCAAAGGCACCAGTAGTAACGCCAACAGCGGCCCCAACGTGATTGCGAACCGAGACTTTGGTCTGTTCATATATGCATTCCTGCTCGGCGATAGCCCAGCTTGATAGCGTTTAGCTGAGAGTGGATGACACAACTCTAAAGCGTTTCAACCCTCACTGTTATAGCTCCACGCGGCTTTGTAGCCGCGTGGAGTTTAGATACAGGTTGGGTGAAATACACGTGAAGGACGGCGGTTGCTCTATCGCGGCGCTAACCGATCCAGCTTGTTATTGTAAAGAGAGTTTGAGTTGGGGAAGGAATATCGGCCGGCGGGTTGGCGAAGGCAATGCCTTCGCCAACCCGGAAACCCGGAGAAGCCCTAAGGCCGAATAGTGAACACCATGCCATCGCCGCGCCCAAAGACCTCAGGGAAGTAGTTCTCGCGCGCCCAGGTGGGAAGGACCTGATATTCGCCGGGCCGCGAGGCATGTAGGGTGTAGGTGTACTCGTACGTGCCGCGTGGCAGGTAGTCGGCGAAGAGCACCACCTTCTCATCACGGATCTCGGTCTTGCTAAACCACCACCAGCCCCAGCCGTAGTAGAACGGGTCGCGCGGGTCCAGCTCCGGCGGCTGGCCAACGACCGAGGTCGTGAGCAGGCTGGTGTCCACCGGCTCCGTGCCTGCCGGGATGGGGTCTTCCAGCACCACGTAGTACAGGTCGTTGGGCGCGATGAGCGTCACCTTCACGCGGATATCGTCGCCGGCGCGGGCTTCGGTCACAGGCGGGCAGGCGGGCTGGTCTTTGCCGCCACAGTCATCGCGGATGATGGAGTAGGTGCGCCCGACGATGATGCCGCGGCTCACGGCGCGCACCTCGCTCACCGGCAGGTAGAGGTTGAGATGCGCGGTGTAGTACAGCCGCCCCTCGCCTGCGCCCCGCTCGAACACCAGCCGGTTGGCCTGGTCTTTGAACAGCTCCGCAACCGCAACTTCCGTGACCTTCTCCTCGCGCAGGTTGGCAGCGGTGGCCTGGTCGGCGAAGAGCACGTTGCCGTTGAGGCTGACGCGGTAGTTGTAATCCGCCTTCAGCTCGCCGCTCACGTCCATCCAGTCGGTCAGGGCGATGACAGCCCAGACCGTCTCCTGCGAAGTCTCCCAGACCTGAGCGGTGCGCGCCGTCATCAGCCAGCGCACCACATTCGGGATGAGCTGGTTCTGCGGGTCGAGGCGCGCCAGCGTCATCAGGATAATGGCCGTCGAGCGTGTGTCGGTGTTGAGGTTCCACCGGTCGCGCCGGCGCTCCTCCCAGTGGGCGCCGGTGGCGGATAGGATGGCGGCGTTGTTCAGGTCGGAGAGGAGCGTCCGCACGCGCGGGTCGTTGCTTCCCGCCTGCGCCAGCGTCAGCGCGAGATAGGCTTTGGCGTAGGAGTCGAGGCGCGGGCGCACGTCGTAGAGCTGCACGGTGGCGCTGATGTCCGGCCGGCCGGCGTCGGCTAAGGCGTACAGGATAAAGGCCTGACGGTTGAGCAGCCACTCCTCGCCTTCGGCGACGGTGCGCGGGTTGATGAGTTGCCCTTGCAGATAGCTTACCGCATTGTTGATTGAGCCTTCGCTCACGCTAAAGCCGTTCTGCCGCGCCTGGCTCAGGCCGAACAGCACATAGGCCGTCAGGTACGGGTCGCTCTGGTCGGTTCCCCACCAGCCCCAGCCGCCGTCCACATTCTGGCGGGCGAGCAGCTTCTGCACGGCCTCGCTCACCAGCGCGTTGAGCCGGCTTTCCAGCGCAGCATCGGCCAGATTGAGCTTCCTGAAAGCGCGTAGCGAGACGACGTTGGGCAGGAAGCTGGAGACGATGGCCTCGACGTGGTCATACTCGGGGTTCTCCAACGCCGTGAGCGCGGGCGTGGTGGCCGCAGCCAGCGAGGGCGCGACTTCCACCCGCAGGTTGCCCTGCGTCACGTCGTAGCGACGCGGCAAGCTGATGGCTTCGAGTCGCGGCGTCGCGTCCGCCAGCTCACCCGCCGTGCCCACCGTCTCCGGCGCGGAGTACTTGAGGATGGGCAGCAACTGTTCGGGCGGCACGGCCAGCGTGGGCTTGGAGGCGTCGCGCAGGCCGCCGCCTTCTACGCGGAAGGTCAGGTCGGCGGCGGGCGCATCCTGCACGGTCACGTTCCAGGTCACCTCGACGCGCCCGTTGGCGGGGATGGTCACCGTCTGTGCGGCCTCGCCGTCGAGCGTGACGCCGGCATGTGCATCGAGGGTAACGGTGGCTTGGATTTCCTTCGGAGTGTTGTTGTTGACCACGGCAGCCAGCTCGGCGCGGTCGCCGACGACGAAGAAGCGCGGCGTGACAGGTCGGATGAGCAGGTCCTTGGTGGCGACGATGTCCACCGTGCTCTGGCCGACGAGCGTATCGGCCGTCAGGCCGCGCGCGTCGAGCCGCCAGGTAGTTAGGTTATCGGGCAGGGTTACGCTGAAGGTGGCCTCGCCGTTGGCATCGGTGGTGACACTGGCGCGCCAGAAGGCGGTGTCGTCGAAGCGCGAGCGCACCTCATCGAAGCCCGCCTCCACGCCGCCTCCGCCGCCTTTGGCCCGCGCGACCTGTACGTTCAGCCGGTTGATAGAGAGCGTCAGGCCACTGGCCGTGCGCACGCCCAGGCCGCGCTCGCCGTAGAAGAACTGTTCAATCGGCTGGGCGTTGGGCGCGCTCAGCTGCAACACGGCCAGGTCCACCACGCTCACGCTGAACTCGGCCTGCACCGGTTTGCCTGTGTAATCGGTGGCCTTGAGCGTGTAGTTCACCGTATCGCGCGGCCCGACTTTGGTTTTGTCCGGCGTCAGCGTCAGCTTGAGTAGCTGCTGTTCCGGGCTGACCAACAGTTTGACGATGCCCAGTTTGAGGGCGGGCGCCGGGTTGGTGGAGTCCACGCCCTTGACGATAACGACGGAGAAGTACACTTCGGGCGCGAAGTCCGCAGTGATGGGCAGTTGATAGGTGGTGCTGTTGTTGCGGAGGGTGATGACCTCGTGCTTGAGGACGCCGCCGCGTTCCACGGTGACCAGCGCTGTAGCCTCACCCTGGAACGGCGAGGGGATAAGGATTTCGGCGGTCTCGCCCGGCTTGTAGCTGCGTTTGTCGGCCACCGGCGTGATACGGTCATCGTTGCTCTGCCGCCAGGTGACGTAGGCGTTGTCGGCGGCGGCGACCCAGGCGTAGGTCGCGGTCTTGATCGTCCGCCCGCCGCTATCCACGCCGGAGACGACGATCTTATATGTGCCGCCCTTGGCCGGCGTGAAGGAGGTCGCGGCCGTACCATTCGCGCCGGTCGTCACTTCCGTGTTGCCAACGGGCGTGCTCTTCGCGTTGCACGTCCAGGCCACGTTGCCGGTTTCCGGGTCGGTCTCCAGCGCGCAATTCCACTCGTGCTCGAAAAACTCGACGCGCAGGCGCTGATTGGGCTTGGGCGTGCTGTCCCAGTTGACGGTGACCAGCTCCACGCCGAGCGGCGTGCCGGCTTTGCCCACGTACTCGGCCGGGCGCGCGCCGATGTAGAACTCGCCCTGATGCACTATGACTTCGACTCGGCCCGAGACGGGCTGGCCACTCACGTCGGTGACGGTGGCCTCGATGGTCAGCCGCTGCGAGGTGCCGCTGTCGGCCAGAGTGGCCGGCACTTCGAGCACGGCGCGGCCCTGCGCGTCGGTCACCGCCTCTTTCTCCATCACGATGCGGCCGAATGTGCCGTAAATCGGCCAGACGTCGCCGGCGGTCCAGTCGAAGTCGGTGAAGTCGTAATAGCCGGGCGGCGCGCCGCCGGCCGGCTCGTAGGGGAAGAGGTAATCGGCGGCCAGCACCACCCAGCGCACGGGCGCGTTGCTCACCGGGCCGCCGAAGAAGAACGAAGCCTCCACCGTCACCGGGATGGTCTCGCCCTGCACTACCTCGTCCTTTGGCGTGCTCACGGCGACCTGAAACTCGGGCCGGCGGAACTCGGCCACGCTGAATGAGACCGAGCCGTAGATGGGGGCGTCGTCGGCGTCACTCTCTCTGGCGGTGATGGAGTAGAAGCCGAGGGAGGCTTCACCGGCAAGCTTGAACTCGCCGCTGAACGTGCCGAAGCTTGAGAGCGGCAGCGTGGAGCGATAGACGGCCTCGCCGCGGTCATTGGTGATTTGGACGAAGACCTCGCGCACGTCGGGCAAGCGGAAGCGTGCATCTTCCTCGCGCCGGAGCACGCCCTTGAAGAAGACCACCTGGCCGGGCCGATAGATGGGCCGGTCGGTGTAAAGATAGGCGGTGAGCTCCTGGGCATAGTAGTTTGCAGCTAAGTTGAAGTCCCACGGTTCCAAGCCATTGCTCCAATCCGAGAGTGCGACGGTGAAAGCCTCGCCTTCCGGCCCGACGGCATAGATCGTATCCCACACGGACTCGCGTTTGGGCAAAGAGAGCTGTAGCACGCCTTGCGCGTTCGTCCGCCCTTCGCCCAGGCGTTTGAAGCCGGCATCATAGAGCGTCAACGGCAGGTTAGGTGTGGGCCGGCCGCTGTTGAGGTCGGTGGCCCAGATGAAGGCCTCGTCCAGACCGGTCTTGAGGGTGAGCACGTTCCTGCTGACGACGAGGATGTGGCTAACCGGTGGCAGGCCGGGCGCTTCGAGCCGCAGGTAGTACAGGCCGGGCGCCGGCGCCGCGTTATTTGGTTGTAGTGGTATCTTCGTCAGGATCGCTTCGTTTAACTTAGTTTCGATGGCAAGACTGCCGGATGTGCCGGCAGCAGAAGGCTGGAAGGTTTCCGCATATTGCCAGCTGTCTGGGCCGGTGAGTCGCGCGAACTCATTCAGCGTCAGCGGGTAGAGAGTGTAATTCACCACGTCCACGTTGACGGTGGTAATAAATACCTCTGCCGGCAGATAGGCGCTGTACACACCTACCCCACCGCGGGCGTTGATATACAGTTCAGGACGAAGTGGGCCGGTGGTAAAGGTGACCGTGCGCGGCGCGGTCAGGGCGTCGTTGCCGTAGGGGTCTTTCATCCCCGGGCGAAGCGTGACCTGATACTGCGTCGAGGGCTTGAAGTTCCAGCCGATGTAGTAGCTAAAGTCGTAGTCGCTCCAATAGGTGTAGACCTGCGTCGGTTCAGGAATAATCTCGATGTTAGGATCGAGCGTGCTCACGTCCATCGGCGAAGCGAAGTAGATGCGAAAGCCGCTGCCGATGTCCACACCCTGCTCGCCGTCTGCCGGCTCGGTGCGGCGGATGGCCGGCGGGAGCACGGTGGTAAAAGAGTAGATGAAGTCGCCGCCGATGGTGGCGCCGCCGCCCGCCGCTTGCGAGCCGCTGCCGACGACCACTTCATAAGTCGAGTTGAGGCTCAACGGTTCCGCCGGGATGAAGCCGAGCGTGTAGCCGTCCTCGCTCCAGCGGAAGCTGCCGGCCTTCACCTGTCCCAATTGAATGAGCCGGAAGGCGGCCTCGGTCGCGGCGCGGTCCATCGGCTGATTGAAGGTGATGCTGATGGGGGTGGTGAGGGAGACGTTCTGCGCGCCGAACTCCGGCACGGTGGAGATGACGCCGGGTGCGGCGACGGTGAAGCGCCACTCGAAATCTTTTTCCAGCGTGCCGCCGGTCACGTCGTTGAGGCCGGCAGCGACGCGGCCGGTGTAAGTCTGCCCGCCGGCCAGCGGTTGACTGGGGCGGAACACGTAGATGCTGGTGTTGAGCCACTCGCCTCGACCCTCGACCGCTGGGGTGAGGGTGAGCGGATTGGGTAAGTCGGCCTGATTGGCCAGGTCGGTGAGCGGCACCACCGGACGATTGAACATCACCGTGATGACCGAGTCCACCGCAGCGTCGGCCGTCTCCGGCGCAGGCAGCACCTGCGTCACCTCCAAGTAGCCGACGGTCTCGACGTTGAAGACGACTTCACGGGCAAGCGCCAGCCCGGCCTTGCTGCGGGCCGAGGTGTCAATCTTCACTGCGTACTTCTGGGCACGCTCCAGCGGCCGGTCGGGCCGGAAGGTTAGCGTCCGGTCATTGTCGCTCCAGGTGAAGGTGCCACGCACCTCTCCCGAAATCGAAAAGGCCTTCTCGGTAGAGGCGCGGTCCATCGGCGAGTCGAAGTAGATGACGATAGGATCGGTCACCCGCTGTTC
>JAVQXV010000131.1:0-8412 GCA_033577755.1 Anaerolineales bacterium | reverse complement strand
GCCGTCAACCGCGCCATCGAGCGCTTCATCGAGGGCCGCAAGACGCGGCTCACCGGGGTTGGGCTGGAGGAGGATGCGCGCGAGCGGCTGAAGCGTGAGCGCCCCTGGCTGGTGTATTACGACCCTGATGTGCCCTACACCATCGGCATCCCCGACATCCCCATCTATAAGTTCCTGCGCTCGGCGGCGCGGCGCTTTCCGCTGAAGACGGCCATCCTCTTCGAGGGCAACCGCATCAGCTATCGCCGTCTCAATCGCGAGTCGTCGCGGTTCGCCAACTTCCTGCGCACGCTGGGCGTGCAGAAGGGCGAGAAGGTGCTCATCCTGCTGCCCAACCTGCCGCAGACCGTCATCGCCTATTACGGCGCGCTCAAGATGGGGGCGGTGGTCGTCTTCACCACGCCGCTCTCCGAGCCGGAGGAGCTGACGCGGCAGGTGCGTGAGTCCGAAGCGACGGTGCTGGTCACCCTCACCAAGCTTGCCCGCGTGGCGCGCCAGGTCAAGGAGAACACCCGGTTGCGGCATGTCATCTTCACCAGCGTCAAGGACTATTTGCCGGAGCCGAAGCGCTTCTGGTTCACGCTGACGCGCGAAGCGAAGGAGGGCCACACCCTTCCGTTCAAATTGACCGAGGGGCTGTGGCTGCTCTCGGCGGAGCTGTACAAGCATTCGCCGCACGCCGTCGAGGTGGAGGTGCGCCCCGACGACCTGGCGCTGATTCAGTTCACCAGCGGCACCACCGCTCAGCCAAAGGGCGTGATGCTCTCGCATCGCAACCTGGTTGCCAATATGCTGCAAACGCGGCACTGGGTTCCATCACTGCGCGAGGGCCGGGAGACGTGTCTCTCGGTGCTGCCCTTCTCGCACGTGTACGGCATGACCGTCGCCATGAACGTGCCGGTGGCGCTGGCGGCGACCATGATTGTCATGTCCACCTTCAGCACCGAGCAGGTGCTCAAAGCCATCCGAACCTACAAGCCCACACTCTTCCCCGGCGTGCCGACGATGTATATGGCCATCAACAATTTTCCGAACGTGCGCCGCTACGGCATCAGCAGCATCAAAGCCTGTATCTCCGGCTCGGCGCCGCTGCCGGTGGAAGTGCAGGAAGCGTTCGAGAAACTGACGAAGGCGAAACTGGTCGAGGGTTACGGGCTGACCGAGGCAACTACGGCCACGCACGCCAACCCGTTGCACGGGCGGCGCAAGGTCGGCTCGATCGGCGTGCCGCTCCCCAGCACCGAGGCGCGCGTCGTGGATTTAGTCACCGGCCAGCCGCTGCCCGCCGGCCAGGTGGGCGAGCTGGCCGTGCGCGGGCCGCAGGTGATGATGGGCTACTGGCCGGACGGCAGCCGCGAGTGCATCACCGCCGACGGCTGGCTGCTGACGGGTGACCTCGCGCGCATGGACGAGGACGGCTATGCGGAAATCATCGCCCGCAAGCGCGAGATGATTCTGGCCGGCGAGTATCAGGTCTATCCGCGCGACGTGGAGGAAGTGCTCTATGAGAACCCCAAGGTGCGTGAGGTGGCGGTAGTCGGTGTGCCGGTGGAAGATGGCAGCGGCGCCAAATCCGGCCAGCGCGTCAAGGCGTTCGTCGTCCCGCGCGAGGGCGTGAACCTCGACGCCGAAGAGCTGCTGACCCTGTGCCGGCGTCGCCTCGAAGAATATGCTGTGCCCTGGGAGATCGAATTCCGCAAGGAGTTGCCCAAGAATTTCATGGGCAAGGTCATCCGCCGGCTGCTCGTGGAGGAGCAGCAGGAGAAATAAGGAGGCCGAATGGCGAAGAAACTTTTTGTCGGCGTAGATCTGGGCGGCACGAGCATCCGCGCCGGTGTGGTCAACGCACGGGGCGAGGTGCTGGCGCTGGAGAAGCGCAAGACGCATCCCGAACTGGGCGTGGACGGCGTCTTCGCGCGCCTGGTCGGCGCGATTGAGCGCGCGCTGAAGAAGGCGGACTTGAAAGCCCGTAACCTGGGCGGCATCGGCGTGGGCGTGCCCGGCCCGGTGGACACAGAGCAGGGCATTGTGCGGGTGGCCGTCAACTTAGGCAAAGGCTGGAAGAACATGCCCCTGGCCGAGAAATTGAGCGCGCATTTTGCCGTGCCGGTCTATATCAACAACGACGTGCGCGTGGGTGCGCTCGGAGAGCACCGCCACGGCGCAGGCCAGGGCGTGCAGGATATGGTGGCGATCTTCGTCGGCACCGGCGTCGGCGGCGGGCTGATTTTGGGCGGGCAGCTGCGCAGCGGCTTTCGCGGCGGCGCCGGAGAGGTCGGCCACACCATCTTCGATATGAGCAACGGTATCACCGACCCGGCGCATGGCCAACCGGGCGCGGTCGAGCCGATTGCCTCGCGCACCGGCATGGAGCGGATGATTCGGGAGCGCGTGGCGTGCGGCGAGGCCAGCATCGTGCCGCAGCTTATCGAGGAGATCGGCAAGGGCCGCCTGACCAGCCGGACGATTGACGAGGCGGTGCGGCGCAAAGACCCGCTGATGCTCGAAGTGCTGGCGATCTCACAGCATGCCCTGGGCGTGCTGGCCGGCAATCTGGTCAACCTGCTCGACCCGGAGATGATCGTCATCGGCGGCGGCGTCACCGAGCGCATGGGCGACAAATACGTCGCGCCCATCCGCAAGGTGGCGCAAGCACACTTCATCAACAAGACCGACCTCAACAAAGTGAAAATCGTGCCGGCAGCACTGAAGGACCTGAGCGGCGTGGTAGGCGCAGCGGTGCTGGCGCGGGAGGCGAGCTGAGAAGAAAGGACGCAAATAGGATGTACCGTTTCCTGATTGTTATCGAAAAGGCCAACGGCAATTACTCCGCCTATTCTCCAGACCTGCCGGGGTGTGTCGCTACAGGACGAACGCGCGAACAGGCCGCTAAAAACATGCATGCGGCAATCAAGCTGCATGTGCAAGGTCTCATTGAAGACGGGCTGCCAGTCCCCAAGTCTCATGCCGTTGCCGAGTATATTGCGGTAACCCCTTAGCATGAACGACGAGGACTTAGGAGCACTGGCCCGCCTGCTGCGCACACAGCGGATCGCCGCGCTGGGCACGCTGCACGCCGGCGCCCCGTCCGTCGCGCACGTCGTCTTCGCCGCTGCGCCGGATTTCTCCGCTATTTATCTGCACCTCAGCCGCCTCGCCGCGCACACCCGCGACCTACTGGCCGACCCGCGCTGCTCGCTGTTGTTCGTCGAGACCGAGCGCCCCGGCCAGAATCCGCTGACGCTGGCGCGCGTCTCGCTGCACGGCGTTGCTTCCGTGCTCGCGCCGGACGCTGCCGAGTATGCAACCGCCAAAACACTCTACATCGAGAAGCTCCCTTTCACCGAGTTCAACTTCACGCTCGGCGACTTCGGACTCTTCCGCTTCACGCCCGCCGGCGGGCGCTTCGTCGGCGGCTTCGCCCGCGCCCACGACGTCACGCCCACTGACCTGGCGCGTGCGGCGGCGCTTTAGCCCGAGGCGCTCCGGCCGCGCATACGGCGGCGAGGCCGGCATGCATTCATTTTCGGCGAAGGTCAGGGAAGCGACGGCGGGGTGGGTCAAGCGTGCTCATCCAAGCAGCCGGCCGACGGGCACGGCCCACAGGTTGCGGTCGAGCCGTGTCAGTTGCTCGCACAGACAGACCACCAGGCCGCCGCGCCAATCCGCGCCGAACATCTCGGCCAGACGCCGCAACGGACGGGTGTCGCGCGACGCCGTCTGCCGCGCAGTTTTGATCTCAAGCCCCCACAGGCCGGCTGGGGTCGCCAGAATCAAATCTACCTCCAGGCCGTCATGCGTGCGGTAGTAGCCAAGTTCAACCTGGCGATCCATCGTTTTTACCCATTTCCAGATTTCACCGACGACGAAGGTCTCCAACAGCGCGCCGTTTGGCTCACCCCACATTCCGGTCTGTTGCCGCCACAGCCCCGGGTCAACCCAGTACAGTTTGGGCGCTTTGACCACACGGCTGGAAGAATTGCGCAGGTAGGGCATCAACGTGAAAGCCTGGTAGGACAGCGCGAGGTAGTGAAGATAGTTGCGTGCCGTGCCCGGGCTGACGCCGGCGTCGCGCGCCAGGTCGGCGTAAGAGAGCACGTGCCCGGAACGCAGCGCTGCCAGCCGGGTGAAGCGGCGGAACGGTTCCAGGTCATCCAGCCGGGCGATGTCGGACAGGTCGCGTTCGACGTAGGTATTGGTGTATGAGCGCAGCCAATCACGGCGCTCGGCCTCGCTCAGGCTGAACAGCTCCGGCATGCCGCCCCATGTCAACGCATGTGCGAGGCGCGTGGCGAGGTGGTGAGCGTCCTCGCCCAACAGTGCAGCCGGTTCATCGGCAAGAATGTGGTCGGCGTCGCCTGCGCCGGTCAGCAGCCGATCCAGCAATGGCGGAGTAAGCGCGCTCTCGGCGGGCGCGCCGGCAGCCGTCATCTCGCGCAGGAGCAGAGGCCAAAGCTCATAAACGAAGACCCGGCCGGCCAGGCTCTCACGTATGTGCTTGAGCAGCAGGATTTGCGACGAGCCAAGCAGGACGCTAAAGGTCACGGCCTGCTGGTCGAAGGCGAACTTCACCTTCTCGAAAAGGCCCGGCTCTTTTTGCGCTTCATCCAGAATGGCCGAGCCGACGGCGCCGGTCCACGACCGGGTCGGCAGGTCGCGCAGCATTTGGCGCGTTTCCACTTCATCTAAGCTGAGGTAACGAAGGTGAGGGTAGGTGGCGCGGGCCAACGTGGTCTTGCCGGTCTGGCGCGCGCCGGTAATCATCACCAGTCGTTTGGTGTTGGAGTGGGGCAGGCGTTGGGCGAGGAAGCGCGGAAGAAGCATGATGATTTTGGCTAAAATTCGTCATTGACGATGACGATTTTAGCACAAAATCGTCATTCACCGCGAGTTATGTGATCCTGGTTCCCTCAATCTCTTCCCCCAGCAGCGCGCGCTGCACCCGGCCCGGTTCCTCGCCGGAGAAAATCAGCGCTTGGCAGCCGGGTACACCGGCCACCATCGCCAGCGTCTCGCGAATCTTCGCTTCCATGCCACCGGTCACATCCGCCGCGTGCGAGCCGCTCACGCGGAAGGAGCCGCCGGTGCTCCCGGAGATTTCGGGGATCACTTCGCCGTCCGGCCAGTGCGTCAGCACGCCGCGCTCGATGCCTGCCAGCAGGATGCGCTGCGGCCTTAAGCGCTGTGCAAGATACTTGAACACGTCTTCGGTGGAGACAATCGTCCCGCCGCGCACCACGTCCACCGCCACATCGCCCTGTACGACCGGGATGAGGCCGTGCGCCAGCGCCGCCTCGATAGGCGCGAGGGCGAGCGACTCGATCACGCCGTCGCGGCAGACTGCCGAGG
Organism: Anaerolineales bacterium; assembly: GCA_033577755.1. GTDB lineage: Bacteria > Chloroflexota > Anaerolineae > Anaerolineales > UBA6663 > JANWXR01. The sequence goes on along the minus strand of JAVQXV010000131.1, from coordinate 3,063 downwards.
CGGAGGGCGGGCAGTTGAGCACGGGCAAGTCGGCGTTGCGGGCCGCATCTATCACCAGCCGGTTGAGCAGCGCGGCCACGGCCTGCACTTCCGCAAAGCCGCGCCACTGTTCGGCGGTCTGCACGCCTTCGCGTGTGCCGTACTTCTTCGCTTCCACGTGGCCGAACGAGCCGGAGCCGTGGCCGAGCACAAGGCGCAGTTCGGGCCAGGCGGCGCAGGCGCTGGCGATCTCGCGCATCAGGCGGGCAAGCGTCTCCGGGCGCGGCGTGCGCGGCGAAGTCTTATCGGTGATGAGCGAGCCGCCGAGTTTTAGGAAGATGAGCATGGAGCAGTCTTTAGTCTTCAGTCATCCCTCATGACTCAAGACTGATGACCGATGACCGTCTGAATCACCCTCACCGCGCCGGCTGCGCGCAGGGCGGCCTCCACCGGCGCCGCCGTCTGCGTTGTGACCAGCGCAATCAGATTGCCGCCGCGCCCGCCGCCGGAGAGCTTCGCGCCGAGCGCGCCTGCGCCGGTCGCCGCCTCGGCCAGCTCGTCCAGCTCGCGGGAGGAGACGCCCATCTCCCGCAGCAGCTCATGGTTGCGCACCATCAGCAGGCCGAGCTGCGCCGGGTCTTCGTCCGCAATGATTGCCCGCGCGCGGTTGACAAGTGCGCCGACCTCGGCGAACAGCCGGCCAAAACGTTCCGGCTCGCGCTCGTAGGCCGCACGCACATCGCCCACCGTGATTTTCGTCGGGCTGGGAATGCCCGTATCCGCAATCAGCAGCGTGAACGGGCGGCCCACGGTGAACGGTTCGGGCGGACGGCCCTTGATGAAGTACACCGGCTGCTCGTAGGCAATCACGGTGTTGTCTATGCCGGAAGGCGTGCCGTGCAGGAGTTTTTCGGTTTCGAAGACGAGGGCCGCGACTTCGGAATTGGAGATCGGCGACTGGAGATGAGCGGCCAGCGCGCGCACGATGGCCGTGCAGACGGCGGCGCCGGAGCCGAGGCCGGAGGCAGGGGGGATGGTGGACTCCACGGCGACAGTAAAAGCGTGTTGCGTGTGGCGTAGTCCGTAATGCGCCAAAGTTAGATGAACGGCGGTGGCCAGCGGGTCGTGCGGTGCGGCGTCTGCGAGGCGATAGCGCCGGCCCAGGTTGCGGGCGTCAATCCAGATTTCGCCTTCTTCGCTGGGAGGAGAGGGGAGCACAGTTGCCGTCGCCTGCACCTGCGTCACCGGCACGGCGAGGGCCGGCCGGCCGTACACCACAGCGTGTTCGCCGAAGAGGATGATTTTGCCGGGGGCCGAGGCCGTGCTCATTCGGGCGGGCGATGGAGATACAGGATGAGGATGGCGGTGAGCGCCCACAGGCCGAAGGCCAATTGCAAGGGCCGGTCGGTGAGCACCAGCTCGTCCGGCGCGCCGCCCTCGCCCTTGATGTGGATAAGGTACAGATAGCGGAGCACGCCGTACAGCACGAAGGGGATGGTCAGCATCATGGCGTGGTTGCGCGGCAGGTTCTCAGCGGAGAAGGTGTAGAGCGAGTAGGCGACGAGCGTGGCGGTGGCGACCAGATTAATCAGCTCGTCAATGAAGGGCAGGCTGTAATCGCGCAACACCTGGCGCGTATCGCCGTCGTTGCCGTTCATCAGCAGAATCTCGCCGCGCCGTTTGCCGAAGCCGAGGAACAGCGCCAGCAGCGACAGGCAGATGTACAGCCACGGCGAGATGGCGCTCTCCACCAGCACCGCGCCGCCGGCTGCGCGCAGCAAAAAGCCCGAGGCCAAGATGAGCACATCCACCAGCACGATGTTCTTCAGCCAGAACGAGTAGAGCAGGTTGATGCCGAGGTAAGCGACGGCGACGACGCCGAACCACATATTGAGCCAGAAGGCCGATGGCAGGCTGAAGGCGAGCAGGAGGGCGACGGCGGCCACGGCGACACCCGGCCCGAGCCGGCCCGAGGGCAGGGGGCGATGGCGCTTCTTGGGATGCCGGCGGTCCTTCTCGATATCGGCCAGGTCGTTGATGATATAGACGGCGCTGGAGAGCAGGCACAGCAGCGCGAAGCCGGCTACCGTTACCAGCACATAGTTGAGCACGAATAACTTGTGATCAAAGACCAACGCCGCGAACACGAACACGTTCTTCGTCCACTGGCGCGGACGCATAGTTTTGAGCAGGGCAGACCACATGAGGCGATTATAGCCGGGAGGGGAAGTAGAAAGTGGAAAATTATGGCCGGCGGCGCAGTACAATATCAGGCGGTCACACTACTTTCTACCTACTCTCTACTTTCTACCTACTCTCTACTTTACCATCACCCATGCCCAAGACCCGCCTCGACCAGCGCCTGACCGAACTCGGCCTAACATCCAGCCGCGAACAGGCGCGTCGCCTGATTATGGCCGGCGAAGTGCTGGTGAACGGCCAGCCGGTAGACCGGCCTTCTGCCGCCGTGCCCGCCGAGGCCGTCATCACGCTCAAGGCCAGGCCGCGCTTCGTCAGCCGGGGTGGCGAGAAGCTGGAGGCGGCGCTGGCACACTTCGGTGTGGACGTGGCCGGGCGCGTCTGCGCGGACGTGGGCGCGTCCACCGGCGGATTCACCGACTGCCTGTTGCAGCGCGGCGCGGCGCGTGTGTACGCCGTTGACGTGGGCCGCGGCGTGCTGGACGCTCGCCTGCGCGCCGACCCGCGCGTGGTCGTCATGGAGGGTACCAACGCGCGCCACCTCGCCCGACTGCCGGAGCCGGTCTCGTTCGTTTCCATTGATGTTTCTTTCATCTCCCTCAAGCTGTTGCTGCCCGTTGTGAAAGCCTGGTTTCCGCACTCGCCTCCCCAGTCTCCATCCTCCACTCTCATCGCCCTCATCAAGCCGCAGTTCGAGGCCGGGCGCAGAGAGGTGAGCCGGGGCGGCGGCGTCATCAAAGACCCGGTCTTGCACCGGCGCGTGCTGGAGGATGTGCTGAGTTTCGCCATCGGTCAGGGCTATGCCGTGTGCGGGCTGCTGCGCTCGCCGCTCACCGGGCCGAAGGGCAACGTGGAATTCCTCGCCTGGCTGGAGCCGGGTGGTGA
>JAVQXV010000130.1:0-8436 GCA_033577755.1 Anaerolineales bacterium | reverse complement strand
TACTCTCGATAACCTTCCCCTTTCTTATGGTACACTTCGCGCCAACTCCGGGAGGCAGAAGGCATGGAGAACAAAAAACGAGTCGTGTGCGTGGAAGACGAGCCGGCGATGATTGACCTCATCCGGCTGATCCTTGAGCGCAAAGGATATGAGGTCATCGGTGCTAACGGTGGGCGTGAAGGTCTGGACGTCATTCAGCGCGAGAAGCCGGACGTGGTGCTGCTCGATCTGATGATGCCGGACATGGATGGCTGGGAGGTCTACCAGAAGATGAAAGCCCATGAGCAGACCAAGGACATCCCTGTCATTGTGGTGACGGCCAGAGCGCAGAGCATTGACAAAGTGCTCGGCCTGCACATTGCCAAGGTGGATGATTACATCACCAAGCCGTTCGGGCCGCAGGATTTGGTGGAAAGCGTCGAGAAGGTGCTGCTGCGGCGGGAGCGCACCGGAAGCTGAGGCCGCGCCGGTGGCGTGAAGTCAACCTTCCGGGGCTGCGGCGCACCTGTGTCCGGCGACCTGGGTTTCATTTTCCATGACCCGGCGCGTGGACGTTCGGCTGAAGGCGAACGGCGCTCTCCTGGTCAGGGGCGCGCGCTGGTGCAGCTCGTTCTTCTGTCGGCTACGGGGGCTGATGTTCCGGCAACGGCTCACGCCGGGTGAAGCCCTGATCCTGGTCGAGGCCGCCGAAAGCCGCACCTCTGCCTCCATTCACATGCTCTTCGTGCCCTTCCCGATTGCAGCGGTCTGGATCAACTCGGCAGGCCGCGTGGTGGACGTGGTGGAGGCCAAACCCTGGCGACCGTTCTATGCGCCGCGCGCCCCCGCCCGGTACACGCTGGAAGCCGAGCCGGAAATCCTGAGCCGAGTTTCGATTGGCGATGAAGTGGTATTCGAAGATAGCCCGGCTGGCGTTGGTCGTTAGCCTGTTGTGGGCTGCGGCGCCGCGCAGCGTGGTTGCGCAGGAGGGTGACCCGGTTTACATTGTGCAGCCAGGCGATACGCTTTTCAGCATTGCCCGCCAGTTCGGCATCACTGTTGAAGCATTGCAGGCGGCCAACCCCACCGTCAATGCCAAGGCACTGCCCATCGGGCAGCCGCTCTTCATTCCCGGCTTCGACGAGTTTAGTGGGACGCTCAGTGTGCATCTGCTGGAGCCGGGCGAATCGCTGGCCAGCCTGGCGCGCCGCTATGGCCTGCGCCGCGAGACGCTCATCCGCCTCAACCGCATCCTCAACCCTGACCAGCTCTACATCAACCAGCCGGTGATTCTGATAGATCGAGCCGAGACGACAGCCATCGCCGCCGGCGAGAGTGTCGAGCTGGAAGCAGGGCGGAGCATGCTGGCTCTGGCTGCAGCTCACAATGCGAACCCATGGGCTGTGGCCGCTGCCAACGGGTTGGAGCAGCCGGGCGCAGTCCCGCCGGGCGTGCACCTCGCTTTTCCGGGCGGCGAGACGCCGCTCAAGGCGCTGCCCGTCGCCATCCGCGATTTGCGCCTGTGGCCGTTGCCGGCGCAGCAGGGCCGCACACTCGTGATCCAGGTGGTGACGCGCGCGCCGGCACAACTTAGCGGCACCCTCGGCGAATGGCCGTTGAACTTCGTGGCAGACCCGGTCGTGCCGAACACATACTATGCACTGCACGGCATCTATCGTTTGGCCGAGCCGAATCTCTACCCGCTCAACGTGCGAGTGATTGACGAAGCCGGACGCGTCGGCGCCTTCGTGCAGAGCCTGCCGGTGCGCGCCGGTCAGTACGGCGTTGACCCGCCGCTGACCGTGCCGCCCGAGACGCTTGATCCGGCCAACACCCTGCCCGAGTCGGAGCGTGTCCGGGCTATCGTCACACAGGTGACGCCGGAGAAACTGTGGAACGGCAAATTCCTGCTGCCTTCTGTAGGTGTCATCCGCTCACGCTTTGGCTCGTTACGGTCATACAACGGCGGCCCCTATGACTCGTTTCATGGCGGCACAGACTTCTCCGGCGGCGAGGACCGCCCGATCACCGCGCCGGCAGCCGGCATCGTTCGCCTGGCCGAGAACCTGACGGTGCGTGGCGGCGCGACGATTATTGACCACGGCTGGGGCGTGTTCACCGGCTACTGGCATCAATCGCAGATTCTGGTAAGGGTCGGCGATCGCGTAGAGCCGGGGCAGATCATCGGTTACAACGGTGCGACAGGCCGCGCTACCGGCCCTCATCTGCACTGGGAGGTGTGGGTCAACGGCTTTCAGGTAGACCCGCTGGAGTGGACGGAGGTGGCCTTTCCGTAGCGCATCACTCAGCAGTTGAGAGCGTAACAGACTTACTCTGGGTGCCCGCGCTCGGCCATCGGCTATCAGCCCGCAGCACACCGGCTGCGGCGTGGACGACCAACCGGTGTTCTGCTATAACGACTCCATTCCCGTTTGGAGGCGTACATGCAAAACAGTTCAGCCGCACCCTAACTCTTCGGCTTTGCTCATAATCATAGAGCGCGCTCAGGGGAGCGGCGGACGTCCGGCGATTGCCGCTTCGGCTTCGCTTGGCGTCCGCTCAGGATGCCTGCCGCGCAGGACATCTTGAGCGCGGTTTCGCTTCGCGAAGCCCGTCGCAGGACGAAGGGGCGGCACGTTCCCTGACCACCTTTGCGTGCACACGTTTGGGATTCATCATATTGCAAAGCTGTTGGCGCTGAGTATAATGCCGCTTGCCGAATTACCACTTTGAACGAGCCCGCCCATTCTTTGCGCAAACAATTTTCATCGGGCTTTGGACTGAGGCTTGAGCTTGAACGACCGTCCGATGCCGAAAGGCGAGTACTGGGGCGCCGCCTTCACTATCGAAGACGCCGACCTGGACTATCTCTACAATCTGCTGCTCGAGGAAGAAACGCCGCTGACTACGGCGGAGATGGCGCAGCGCATCATCCGTCGCCGCTACCGGCGCGAGCTGGAAGCACGGAAGCGCCGCGAACAAGGTGCAAAGCCTTACCTTCCGCGCGAAACCTACACGGTAGGTCAGAAGGTCGCCTTCAACTTCCCGCACCCCGCCGTGGGGACCGTTATTGCCGTGCGTGCCGGGCGTAACCCGGAATACGGCGACTTCGATGTGATTACGGTCGAATTTGACGATGGAGGCGGTCAGCGCCAGTACGCGGCGCGCTTTCCCAATCACGTCCTCAACTCTCAAGACCTCTCTCAGAGCGAAGCTGAGCTTCTCTCACCCGAGGCCATCATCGAGAAATACGGCGCCATAGTAGCGGCCAAGCTGGAAGCGCGGCTCAAGGCCACTCCGGAGATTGTGCGGTTGGCAGGGCGCTGGTTCCCGCGGGCACTGCTGGCCACGGTGAACATCGGCCATTTGAATCTGGCGGAAGCCGTGCTCGATATGGCCGGCGGCGGCCCGCTGCCTACCGAGGCCCTGCTCAAGGAAGTCGGCCTGCCGGCCAACATCAATCCGCGCCTGCAGGCGTTCTCTTTGCACTATGCCTTGCAGGAGGATCCACGCTTCGATGAAGTCGGCCCGGCAGGAGAGGTGTTGTGGTATCTGCGTCGGCTGGAACCGCCCGAGGTGATCTACCCGCCGCGCCGGCTGGAGAACGCTGCGCCTGAAGGAGACGTGCCCGAGCTGCCGAGGCATTTGGCCGACCTGGTCGCCGAGATTGATGATGAGTGGTCGCCGGTGCCCGCCGCCGATGCTTCAACCGGCGAACGGCCGCATGAGATGACCATCACGCTCACCTTCCCACATCGGCGGGTGGGCACGCTACCGCTCTCGCCACGACTTGCGCTGCTCTTCCCAACCGCATACGAAGCACCGCGTGTGCTCTTCACATGGGTGGATGCAGACACGGGCGAGCGTTTCCCCGGCTGGGTGGTGCGCCAGGGCCGTTACGTTTTCGGCCTGGATGAGTGGTTCCGCAAGCTGGACTTCCCGGTGGGCGGCCAGCTGACGGTGAGTGTCGGCGCTTCTCGCAGCGAAGTTGTCATCAAGGCCAACAAACGCCGACCCAGCCGTGAATGGATACGCATGGCCGCTGCCACGCCGGATGGTCGGCTGACGTTCACAATGCAAAAATACAACCTCGGCGTTCACTATGACGACCTGATGGTGATGGCCATTCAGAACCCTGTGGCAATAGACGAAGTCTGGCTGAAAAGCCAGAACTTGCCCTTCCCGCGCCTGGTGGCCGATGTGTTCCGCGAGCTGGCCAAGCTGAATCCGCAAAGCGCCGTGCATGCCAAGACGCTCTACGCGGCGGTCAATGTGATACGTCGCTGCCCGCCCGGCCCGATCTTTGCGCAGCTGCTGACGCAACCGTACTACGTGCATGTCGGCGACGCTTACTGGCGTTTCGATCAATCCCGCTGGACGGAGTGAACGCTGCATTATGACAGCTTCGACTCTAATCAAGCCGAATCTTGACACCAAGTTCCATATTGATTTTGATTGGTGGGAGCGCGAGGGACGTGAATTGAAGGTGGATGTAGCCAAACACGTCAAGCCCGAGTTCCTAGAAACCCTCAACGCGTATACCGGCAATGAGGTGTTGGACGAGGTGGATGCAGAGACCGGCGAGGTCCGGCAGGTAGACATGCTCCAATACATGCTGCGCACGCAGTGCAAGTCGCTGGAAACATTTCTGACCGAACACTCCTCACTGGTGGACGCTGTCTTTCACACATTTCTCTCTAACGGCAACCGGCCGCTCTCACCCAATGAGCTGGCGGAGAAACTGAACCGGCCCGCCGGCACCATTCTGCGCACACTAACGGGGCGCACGGTGTATAAGGGCTTGCGGCCTGTCATAGAAGAAGAATGAAAGTCTACGTGAAGCTATACGCGCTGCTGCGCCAGCATCACCCCGGCCCGGATCGGTCTGCGCCCCTCGAAGTTGAGCTGCCGGCCGGCGCCACCGTGGCCGACCTGATTCCGCGCCTCAACCTCCCCGCCAAGCTTGTCCGCAACGCCTTCATCAACAACCAGACCGCTGCACTGACCACGCCGCTACAGGATGGTGACCGGGTGAACCTGTTCCCACCGGTGGTGGGCGGCTGAACGTCGGTGTGCACGCAAAGGTTGTCAGGGAACGTGTCGCCCTCTCGACTGTCGCTTCGACTTCACTCGGCGTCCGCTCAGGGTGCGGCTAATACGTTTTGCGTGCGCACAAACGTCGCGCCGCCTCGCCGTGTCCGCTATAATTCCGGTCACGCGCCCGTAGCTCAATCGGACAGAGCATCTGCCTTCTAAGCAGGTGGTTGTGGGTTCAAGTCCCGCCGGGCGCGCTGTGGCCAATGCTCACACGCATGAAAGGCGACCAACAGCCGCCGAGATTTCGGTAGCGATTGGTCGCGCGATGTTTTCCGCCAGACGCTTTCGCCCTACGCCGGCCAAGTTTCATTACACACCAGAGCAGGACACTTCCACCAACGGCTTGCCGTCCTCTTCACCATGTTCGCTTCCCAGGAACTCATCCGCCCCACCTTCACCGAAACCGACGTGCGCGCGCTGGCACAGGAGTTTTACGGCCTGACGCTCGTCGCCGTCAGCGAGCTGAGCAGCTTTCAGGACCAGAACTTCAAAGTCACGGACGACACGGGCCGCAGCTTCGTCTTTCGCGTGGATAACCCCGGCTGGCCGGTCAGCGCGTTGGAGATGCAAAACGCGGCGCTGGCGCACCTGCGCGCCAAAGACCCCGACTTTCCCATCGCCCACCTCGTGCCGGACCGGAACGGAAGCATCATGCCCGCCGTGTCGCGCGATGGGCGCACCTATCACACGCGCCTCTTCACCTTTCTGCCCGGCCAGACCCTGGCGCGCGTCGGCAAGGTTTCCGATGGGCTGGCGCGCGACCTGGGGCGTACTGCCGGCACGCTCTCGCGCCTGCTGGCCGACTTCGACCATCCGGGTGCGACACGCGTGCTGCAATGGGATTTCCAGTACGCCACGCAGGTGGTGCGCGACTTCCTCCCTTTCGTCTCCAAGTCGAGCCTGCGCGCCGACGTGGAACGCCTGCTGCATCGCTTCGAAGCCGAGGCCGGGCCGCTCCTGCCCCGCCTGCGCCGCAGCATCCTGCACGGCGACCTCACCGCGTACAACGTCCTGGCCGAACGTGACCGATTTGGGCGCTGGCGCGTCAGCGGCGTGGTGGATTTCGGCGATATGACGCGCTCCTACACGCTGGGCGAGCTGGCCGTCGTCCTGGCCGAGGCTGTGTTGCCACGCAGCCCACGACCGCTCTACGCCGCAGCGGAGGCCGTGCGCGCCTATCACGCACTTGACCCACTTTCAGAAGATGAATTGGCGGCGCTCTTTCATTTCGTCTGCATCCGCCTGTGCGTCACCGTCACCAGCGAGTGCCAGCAGCTCAGCCTGGAGCCGGACAACGCCTACGTGCGCGAGGTGTTCCAGACGGACACGCGCCTGCTGCGCGCCTTGCTGGACATTCATCCGGAATACGCCCACGCGGTCTTCCGTCACGCCTGCGGGCTGGAGCCGCACCCGCGCGCAACTAACGTGCGCCGGCAACTGAGCGAACGGCGCGGCGTGTTCGCAAAAGTAATCGAAGTTAATAGGCCGCTGCCCGTCCTCGACCTGAGTCCTGCAAGCGACCTGTGGCGCGAGGGCAACTGGGAAGGACCGCAAGAGGCCTGTCAGGTGATAACCGCTCAACTACGCGACGGCTTCGGCCTGGGGCGGTATGGCGAAGCGCGGCTGATGTATTCGAAGACGGACTCCGCCGATGAACCGCGCACCGTGCATCTGGGCGTAGACGTGTTCGCGCCGCCCGGCACGCCGGTGCGCGCGTCGCTGGAAGGGGACGTGGTGCGGCTCACGCCTGAGTCGCTCACGCTTCGGCACGACGGGTTTTTCACGCATTACGCTCGCATAGCCCCTGCCGCCGGCCTTTGCGTCGGGCAGCGCGTGCAGGCAGGGCAGACGGTCGGCGCGATCGCGACGCAGGATGCCGATGCCGCGCCTCTGCCGCCGCACCTACATTTCCAGGTTGCGTGTGCCGACTTTCCCGACTTGCCTGCCCTTATTCCATCGAGTGAGCGCCCGGTGTGGCAGAGCATCTGCCCTGACCCCAACCTCATCCTCGGCTTCGATAATCTCCAACCTGCGACCTTCATACCTGCAACTCAGCAGGCCGAGCGCCGTTTCCGCACCATCCCGCGCTCGCAGGAGTTCTACTACGAGCGCGCTCCGGTGCAGATGGTGCGCGGCTGGCGACAGTACCTGTTCGACGCCGAGGGGCGCGCCTACCTCGACTGTATCAACAACGTCGCGCACGTCGGGCATAATCACCCACACGTCGTCGCCGCCGTCCACCGGCAGATGTTGCGGCTGAACACCAACTCACGCTTCCTATACGACAGCATGTGGCGCTACGCCGAAGCGCTGATTGCGCGCCTGCCCGACCCGCTCCGCGTGGTGTTCTTCGTGTGCTCCGGGAGCGAGGCCAACGACCTGGCGTTGCGGCTGGCGCGCGCCTATACCGGCCAACAGGACGTGATTGTGATTGACGGCGAATATCACGGCAACACCACGGCCACGTATGAAATCAGCACGTCGCTGCTGGACAATCCCGCTGCGGGCAAAGCTGCGCGCGAGTACATCCATCTGGCCGAGCAGCCCAATCTCTTCCGCGGCCGCTACCGCTTCGATGACCCACAGGCCGGCGCGAAGTACGCGCAGTCGGTGCGCGAGTGCGTCGAGCGCATTCGGGCAAAGGGCCGGCGGCCTGCTGCCTTCTTCACCGAGGCCCTGCTCGGCTCCTCCGGCGGGATTGACCTGCCTGCCGGTTATCTGTCGGCTGCTTACGAGATTGTGCGCAGCGCCGGCGGCGTGTGCGTCTCCGACGAAGTGCAGGTCGGCTTTGGGCGGGTGGGCACGCACTTCTGGGCGTTTCAGACGCAGGGCGTCGTGCCCGATATCGTGACAATGGGCAAGCCGATGGGCAACGGCTACCCGGTCTCCGCCGTCGTCACCACGCCCGCCATCGCCGAAGCCTTCCGCCAAAAGACGACGTACTTCAACACCTTTGGCGGCAACCCGGTCTCATGCGAGGCGGGGCTGGCGGTGCTGGAGGTGATGGAGCGCGAGGGGCTGCAGGCCAACGCGCTAGAGGTCGGGCGTTACTTCAAATCGGCGCTCACGCATCTGATGACCCGGCACGCGCTCATCGGCGCGGTGTACGGCTTGGGGCTGTATCTGGGCGTGGAGCTGGTGCGCGACCGGGCGACGAGCGAGCCGGCGACTGAAGAAGCGATGCAGATCAGCGAACGCCTGAAGGAGCGCGGCCTGCTGGTCTATCCCACCGGCGACTATTACAACATCCTCAAGCTCAAGCCGCCGCTGGTGTTCACCAAAGCCAACGCCGACTTCTTCGTGGAGATGCTCGACAAGACGCTCTCGGAGAATTGGTAGAGACGCGCCGCCGGAGAGATG
>JAVQXV010000129.1:0-8438 GCA_033577755.1 Anaerolineales bacterium | reverse complement strand
ACACCCCGCTACGCATACTTTCAAGGCAAAATCGTGCCCTACGCCGAAGCCAAGGTCGGCGTGATGACGCACGCGCTCAACTACGGCACCGCCGTCTTTGGCGGAGTGCGCGCGTACTGGAACGACGACGAGGCGCAGCTCTTCATCTTCCGACCGCTCGACCACTACACGCGCTTCCTCAATTCGGCCAAACTGCTGTGGATGCACTTCGATCATACGCCCGAGTCGCTCACCGCGCTCACCGTGGAACTGCTGCGCCGGGAGGGCGAGCAGCAGGATATGTACATCCGCCCACTGGCGTACAAATCCGCCGAAGCCATCGGCGTGCGCCTGCACGACCTGCCTGCCGACCTGACCATCTTTGCCGTGCCGTTCGGCCGCTATGTGGACAACGAGGAAGGCACACACGCCACTTTCTCTTCCTGGCGGCGCGTGGACGACAACAGCATCCCGGCGCGCGGCAAGATCAGCGGCTCATACGTGAACTCGGCGTTTATCAAGACCGATGCGATGTTGGCCGGCTACGATGAGGCCATCGTCCTCAATCAGGCCGGCCACGTCTCCGAAGGCTCGGCGGAAAACCTGTTCATGCTGCGCGGCGGCGTGGTGGTGACCCCACCCGTCACCGAAGACGTGCTGGAGGGCATCACCCGGCGCACCCTGATGACGCTGCTGCGTGACGAGATGGGCCTGGAGGTGCACGAGCGCGTGATTGACCGCAGCGAGGTGTATCTGGCCGACGAGCTGTGGTTCTGCGGCACCGGCGTGCAGGTGGCGGCCATCACCCGCGTAGACCATCGCCCCATCGGCAACGGTAAGATGGGGCCGGTCGTCGGCGAGTTGCGCAAGCTGTACTTCGACGTGGTGCGCGGCAAAGTCGCCAAGTACCGCCACTGGAACCAGCCGGTGTTCGTGAAAGAAGCCGTTGCGGCGGACTGACCCGCTGCGCTTTTCTCTCGACCGCAGACGGCGCAGAGGAAAGCCGAGACCCTCCGCGTTCTCCGCGAACTTCGCGGTGAGTGCAAGCAAGAAGCGCGGTTGCGTGGGGTGCATTGCTATTTGGCCGAGCCGCCTCCTGAGCGAAGGCCTGCAGTTTTTGCAGGCCGTGGCTTCACAGTCTCGAAGCGTGTCGAAGGAGCGGCCCAACATCGGGAATGCACCCGGTTGCGTGGACGCTTTCGGCTGTGAAGTTCGAGCCGGATAAGACGCGCGGGCTGCAAATCGGCGCGGCGCTGCTCGCCGGCCTGGCGGCGCTGGCGGCTCTGGCCGTGTTCATACTGGCCTCGCAGCCGTCCGGCCCTCTCAACCTCGTTGCGCTCTTCGTGTTGGGAGTCAGCCTGCTATTGCTGGCCTGGGTCGGCTGGCGCGTCTATGGCCTCCTCACCGCGCGCTATCAACTCGATGACGACGCATTGACCGTGCAATGGGGGCGATGGCGTGAGGTGATCCCGCTGGCAGACATCGAAGACCGCCATCTGGGCATCGAGTTCGAGGGCGAGCTGAGTCCGCGCGGATTGAACTGGCCGGGACTGGTCGTCAGCCGCATTGACCATCCGGTATTGGGCGCAGTGCATTTTCTGGCGACGACCGCGGAGAAAGCGGGGCTGGTGCTGCTGGGTTACAGTGGCGGCTGGCTGGCGCTCTCGCCCCCCGACCCGGCGGCGTTTCTGGAGGCGCTGCGCGAACGTCAGGCCGCGCTGCCTGCGCCGGTGGGAGCAGGAGTCGAAACCGCCGAACCGCCGGATGCGCCGCTTGCTCTGCCCGTCGAAGAGACGGCAACGGTTGCTGCGCCGGCTGCCGCGCGCTTTTCGCTCGCCGGACTCGACCCGCGCGTCTGGCCGCTCTGGCGTGACCGGCTGGCGCTCGGCCTAATTGCGGTAAGCGCGCTGGCCGTCCTTGCGCTGGCCGTTTATCTGTTCGTCATCATCCCCCGGCTTCCGGCACAGATTGCTTTGCGCTTCGACGCGCAACGCCAGCCGCTGGAGTTCGGCGCGCCGGAAGGGCTATGGCTATTGGCCGCGCTGGCTGCTGCCATTTGGCTGCTCAACACGCTGCTCGGCGCCCTGTTTCATCGCCGCATCGAAAATCGCCCGCTCGCCTACGTGCTCTTCGGCGCCACCCTCTTCATGGCGGCCCTCGCCTGGGGCGCAACCATCGGCATCCTCACCGCCGGCTGAAGCGCCCCTCCCCCAAACGGCTAGCCCGCTTCTCATCTCCAACTCATCAAGCCCGTGATATAGTTCAACCGGCTTAACTAATCAACCGGGTTGAACATGCCGACGACGAAAACATTTCAAGCCGCCCTGCACGACTGGGCCGAAACCTTCATGCGCCGCTCGATGCGTGAGTGGATGCGCTACGTCAAGACCACCGGCCTCTCCTTGCCGCAGTTCAACACCCTGATGAAGGTGTACTACGGCGGAGGCTGTGGTCTGTCCGAGATCACTTCGCATTTGGACGTGACGGCGGCGGCGGCCAGCCAGCTGGTGGACGGTCTGGTGCAACGCGGCCTGCTCGAGCGCAGTGAGGCCGAGCACGACCGGCGCGTCAAGCACATCACCCTGACCGCCAAAGGCCGCGCCCTGGTCGAGCGAGGCATCGAAGCGCGCAGCGGCTGGACGAAAGACCTGACGGGCCGCCTGACCGCCGAGCAGCGCGAAGCCATCGCCGCCGCCCTGCGCCAGTTGACCGAGGCCGCCCGCCGGCTCGAAGCCGAAGCGCCGGAGCTGCCGGCCCGCGCCAATCGCTAGTGCCAATCTCTATTCTCTCCTCCTATGACCGAACAAACGACTCCTACCCGTATCCCTGCCTTTGCCAAAGCCCTGATGCGCTTTCAGGCCTTCCTCCTGCGCCGCAACTGGATGGGCGCGCTGGGGGATGAAATCATGGTCATCACCGTCGCCGGGCGCAGGACCGGCAAGACCTACTCCACGCCCATCGGCTACCTGCGCGACGGCGACAGCCTGATTGCACTGACCAACGCGGCGAACCCCTCCAACTGGTACAGGAACGCGCTGCATCGGCCGGAGGTCACGCTCAACATTCGCGGCAAAGACCTGCGCGCGCGCGCCGAGCCGGTGCGCGACGAGGCCGAGCGCCGCCGCATCTTCGAGCTGTACAAACGCGAGCGCACCAAAAACTTCAAGCGCCTCTTCGGCGTGCCGCTGGAGTCGCCGGCAGCGGAACTGGAAGCAGCACTGGCGACGCGCACCTTCATCCGCTTCCGCCCGATCCACTGAACCCTCATGCCTCGCCTCGCGTTGACCCTCGGCCTCGGGCTGTGGCTCGCCGTTGCAGGTGCATGTGCGTCTGCGCCGACCGCCGCGCCGACGGCAGCCGCGCAGTTACCTTCGGCCACCGCGACGCGCACGCCCTCCGTCACGCCCACGCCGACCGCGACGCCAACGGCGACGCCAACGCCGACCGTCACGCCGACCCCGACGCCCACGCTGCACCCGTTGATGATTGAAGCGTTGCGGTCACGCGAGTATCCCGGCAGCGACATCGTCATCGAGGAGACGCTGGAGCCGGGAATCAACTACAGCCGCTACATCGCCTCATACCAATCCGACGGGCTAAAGATTTACGCGCTGCTCACCGTGCCCAACGGCGAGCGGCCCGCCACCGGCTGGCCTGTCATCGTCTTCAACCACGGCTACATCCCGCCGGCGCAATACCGCACCACCGAGCGCTACGTGGCCTATGTGGACGCGCTGGCGCGCCACGGCTACATCGTCTTCCGCCCCGACTACCGCGGGCACGGCAACTCCGAGGGCATTGCCCGCGGCGCTTACGGCTCGCCCGACTACGTCATTGACGTGCTGAACGCCGTCGCCGCGCTCAAGCGTTACCCGGAGGCCGACCCGAACCGCATCGGCATGTGGGGACACTCGATGGGCGGCTACATCACCCTGCGCGCAATGGTGACCGACCCGGACATCAAAGCCGGCGTGATTTGGGCCGGCGTGGTGGCCTCCTACGAGGATTTGCTGACGCGCTGGCGGCGCACGGCTACGCCCGCGCCCGGCACGCTGACGCCCGCCCCGCCGCGCGGCTGGCGCGGCTTCCTCGTCAACGAGTTCGGCTCCCCTGAAGAGAACCCGGCGTTCTGGGCCTCGATCTCGGCCAACAGCTTCCTGGCCGATCTCTCCGGCCCGGTACAGCTGCATCACGGCACGGCCGATACGAGCGTGCCGCTGGAGTTCTCGCAAACGCTGGCGGAGCAACTGGCCGCCGCGGGCCGGCCCGGCGAGCTGTACGTGTACGAGGGCGATAACCACAACCTGTCCGGCTTCTTCAGCCTGGCCATGCAGCGCACGGTCGCGTTCTTCGACCGGCACGTAAAAGGCTCCGGCCAGACGAACTGACGGAGCGAAAAGAGGTCTTCATGCTGTCATTCAATGGCAAACGCCCGCCTGAGCGCGGCCCGCAGCGCGAAAAGCGCCCGAACAACAAGGGCTTGCAGCGCGCCGCCGCCTACCTGTGGCGCTATCGCAACCAGGCCGTCCTGCCGTATCTGTTCCTGTTGATTGCCACGCTGGCGCAGCTGGCCGTGCCTAATATGATCCGCCGCATCATAGACGCAGTCACCGACGGCTTCATCGCCCGGCAGGCGCTCGAAGGCATCAGCCGCATCCCGCCGCAGTTTGTGGGCGCAGCGCTGCCGCAAATCCTGACTGCGCTGAACTTCCCTGCTGACTGGTCGCTGGAGCGACTGACGGCGGAGCTGACCGCGCGCCGCGACGGCGCCCCCGCTGCCATCCTGTCCGCCGGCCTGGCCATCGTCGCCTTCTCCATCGTGCGCGGCCTGTTCGCTTTCCTTCAGGCCTACTGGGCGGAAAAGAACTCGCAGGCGGTGGCCTTCGACCTGCGGAACGACCTGTTCGCCAAGATTCAGCGGCTCTCGTTCTCCTACCATGACCGGAACCAGACCGGCCAGTTGATGGTGCGCGCCACCGACGATGTGGAGAAAGTGCGCTTGTTTCTCGGCCAGGGCCTGGTGCAGCTGGTCAGTGGGCTGGTGCTGCTGGTGGCCGTGCTCTTCATCCTTTTCACGACCAACGCCGGGCTGGCGCTGGCGGCGCTGCCCATCCTGCCCATCGGACTGGTGGTCTTCATGATCTTCGGCGCGATCAGCGGGCCGCTCTTCGGCAAAGTGCAGCAGCGCCTCTCCGAGTTGAACACAATACTTCAGGAGAACCTGGCCGGCATCAAAGTGGTGCAGGCCTTCACCCGCGAGAAGGAGGAGCAGGCCAAGTTCAAGAGCGCGGCCACCGCGTTGTTCCGGCAGCAGTTGGAGGTGACGCGCGTGCTGGTCTTCCTCTTTCCGCTGATCTTCCTGATCGCCAACCTCGGTCAGGTGGCGGTGACCTACTTCGGCGGACGGCTGATTATCAACGGCGGCCTGACCTTCGGCGAATGGCAGGAGTTCAGCCTGTATCTGCTCTACCTGTTCATCCCACTCGGCCAGTTCGGCCTCATCGTCACGCAGCTCGGCCAGGCCTCGGCCTCGGCAAGTCGTATCTTCGAAATCCTCGATGCTCAGAACGACGTGACCGACCGACCCGGCGCACGGCCACTGCCGCCGGTGCAGGGCCGCGTGCAGTTCGAAAATGTGACCTTTCGCTACTTCGGCAGCGGCGAGCCGGTGCTCAAGAACGTCTCCTTCACCGTCGAGCCGGGACAGACGGTGGCGCTGCTCGGCGCGACCGGCTCCGGCAAGACTACCATCATCAACCTGCTGCCGCGCTTCTACGATCCTACGGAGGGCCGTATCACCATTGACGGCCACGACCTGCGCGATGTGACGCTTGACTCGCTGCGCTCCCAAATCGGCATCGTGCTACAGGAGACCACGCTGTTCACCGGCACCATCCGCGACAATATCGCCTTCGGCAAACCGGACGCCTCGCTGGAGGAAGTGATGGAGGCGGCCAAAGCTGCCGCAGCGCACGACTTCATCATGAGCTTCCCGCAGGGCTACAACACGCCGGTTGGCGAGCGCGGCTCCACACTCAGCGGCGGGCAGAAGCAGCGCATCGCCATCGCCCGCGCCCTGCTGATCAACCCGCGCATCCTCATCCTGGACGACTCGACCTCCAGCGTGGACGTGGCGACCGAGGCCAGAATCCAGAAGGCGCTCGACCAGTTGATGAAGGGACGCACGTCCTTCGTGATTGCCCAGCGCATCAGCACGGTGATGAACGCCGACCAAATCCTGGTGCTGGATAGGGGCGTCATCGTCGCCCGCGGCAAACACGCCGACCTGCTTGAGGACAGCCCGATTTACGCCGAAATTTACCGCTCGCAGCTGGTGGCAGATGCGAACATGGAAGTACCGGGGGTCGCGCCGGTGGCGACCTGATACGCAACACGCAATACGGAATACGCAATACGCACACGTTCAGCCTAAGGAGAACGACTGATGTTTGGCGATACCGCGCGCATGCGCGAGATTCTGGGACGGGATCAGGCAAAGCCGAAGAGCGTCGGGGCGACGCTGCGCCGGCTGGCCGCTTACTTCACGCACTACTGGCCGGCGCTGATTGTGGTGGCGGTCTTCATCACTCTTAACACCTGGGCGCAGGTGACGGCCCCCGACCTGATCGGTCAGGCAGTGGATTGCTACCTGCTTCCGTCCGGCAACACCGCCTTCACCGGCTTCGGCCAGGCAGCTGAAACTCCCAGCAACTGCTGGCTGGTCACCGATAGCACCGTAGCCGGCACGCAGACCGTCCTTCATGACTTGCTCCGTGCGGCGATCCACGCCGGCGACAGCGTGCCGACTCTGGCGGAGTTGCGGGCGCTGGACGCGATGGGCCGCCTGGCCGGGCTGGGCCGCGTCATCGCCGCCGTGGCCGTGCTCTACATCGGCGGCGCGCTGGTCATCGGTGCAGCCTTCTTCGCCATGACCTGGGCCGGGCAGAACGTGTTGCGCGAGATTCGCATCGAGCTTTTCCGCCATCTGCACGCCCTGCCGCTGGGCTACTACGCTGAGCACGAGGCCGGCGACTTGATGAGCCGCATCACCAACGACGCCAGCGCCGTGGAGCAGGCCATCAACTTCGCGCTGATCCAGGTGCTCGGCGCGGCGCTGCTGCTCGGCTGGACGATGTGGGTGATGCTGAGCAAGAGCCTGGCCTTCGGCCTGCTCAGCCTGGCCGTGCTGCCGGCCATGCTCCTCGCCACGCTCTGGCTCTCCGAGCAGGCGCGCCTCGCCTTCCGCAAGAGCCGGCAGGAGATGGGCAGCCTGAACGCCGAGCTGCAGGAGACCACGGCGGCGGTGCGCGAGGTGCAGGCCTTCAACCGCGCCGAAGAAAACATCAAACAATTCATGGTGACCAACGCTGCCAACCGTGACGCCAACGTGCGCGCCGTCGCCTACGCCTCCGCCCTCCAGCCGACGCTGGAGGCGCTGGGCTACGTGGCGTTGGCGCTGGTCACCGCCGTCGGCGGCTACTACCTGCTCACCGATCAGCCCTTCTTCGGCACGACAGTCTCGCTCGGCCTGGTCATCACCTTCCTGCAATACGTCCAGCGCTTCAACCAGCCGGTCTCCCAAATTGCGCTGCTGTGGGCGAACCTGCAAAGCGCGGTCGCCGGCGCGGAGCGCATCTTCCACCTGCTGGATGAGAAGCCGAGCGTGCAGGATAAGCCGGGCGCGCGCCCCATGCCGGAGATCAAGGGCGAAGTGGTGTTCGATCGCGCTTCGGCGGAATACAAAAAGGGCACACCGGTGCTGCACGAGGTCAGCTTCACGGCCAAACCGGGGCAAACCATCGCCATCGTCGGGCCGACGGGCGCGGGCAAGACGACCATCATCAACCTGATCCCGCGCTTCTACGACGTGACCGGCGGGCGCGTGCTGATTGACGGGATTGACGTGCGCGACGTGACCAAGGAGAGCCTACGCCGCCAAATCGGCATCGTGCTGCAGGACACGTTCCTCTTCAGCACGACGGTGATGGAGAACATCCGCTTCGGGCGACCCGACGCGACGGATGAAGAAGTCATCGCCGCCGCGAAGCTGGCCCACGCCGATACTTTCATCGAGCGCCTGCCGCAGGGCTACCAGACCGTGCTAGGCGAGCGCGGCAGCGGCCTGAGCCAGGGCCAGCGGCAGCTGATTGCAATTGCACGCGCGGCGCTGGCCAACCCGCGCCTGCTCATCCTGGACGAGGCCACTTCCAGCGTGGACACGCGCACCGAGCGCCTGATCCAGAAAGCGTTCGACAAGCTGCTGCGAGGCCGCACTTCGTTCGTCATTGCCCACCGGCTGAGCACCATCCGCAACGCCGACCTGATCCTGGTGCTGAACAAGGGCGAGATCATCGAGCGCGGCAAATTCGATGAACTCCTTGCCCGGCGCGGCTTCTTCTACGACCTGTACATGAGCCAGTTCCGCGCGCAGGAGGCGGCAGCGGTGCCGGTGAACGGGA
>JAVQXV010000128.1:0-8570 GCA_033577755.1 Anaerolineales bacterium | reverse complement strand
GCGCTGAAGCGACGACTGAAGCGGCCTATATGGAGGTCAAGCGTTTCAGTCGAAGCCCTCTTCAGTGCGCTCATCATTGAAATCCCATGAGCCGCTGGCTATATTATTTCTTTTCCATTTTTACCTTGGCGCGCGGCGTGCGGAATTGGCTGCAGCTCATCCTGTTGCTGCTCGGTCGCTCAAGGCAGGAAACCATCCTTGAACTCCGGTCGAGCCGGGGGTTGCCCGGCCTGCGCTTCAGCGTCCGATCCTTCATGGATGCTTGGATTATCAAGGAGACCTGCCTCGATCGAGACTACGAAAAGCATGGCACCACTTTGCAAGATGGCTGGCACATTGTGGACATTGGCGCCGGGTTGGGCGACTTCACCATTTTTGCCGCTCAACGTTGTCCTCATGGTTACGTCTACGCTTATGAGCCGTTTCCCGAGTCGTTCGCCTTGTTGCGGCGGAATCTCGAGCTGAATAATATTTCCAACGTGCAGGCTGTTTGCAGCGCAATCAGCGGTCGGGCTGTCCAATCTGTCCCGCTGTATCAGATGGGCGAAGCAGTCCAGCACACGACTACATTGCCGGCTGATAAAGCGGCAACACTCAAGACAACCGATACGATAAGCCTGACCCTCGATCAGGTCTGCGCGGCGTTGCCACAGTGCGACTTTATGAAGATGGACTGTGAGGGTGCCGAATACGATATTTTGCTAAATGCAAGCGCAGCGACTCTAGCCAAGATCAAACGCCTAAGCATGGAAGTGCACGAGGGATTGATCGCTCCCGGCCGCTCGCGCCAGGAATTGGTAGATCATTTGCGTCGCAACGGATTTCAAGTCACTCTGACGCCCAATCCGGTTCATGCTTATTTAGGATTTCTCTACGCTGCGCACATAGCCCATGAGTGAGAAAACCGAAAGCTCCCGGGTTCCCTCCCTGCTGGACTGGCTCGAAGCGCAATGGGCTGCGCCGCTTGTGCAGCGCGTCTTTCGCTTCGGGCTGGCGCTGTTGCTTGGGCTATGGGGCCTGCTGCTGGCGAACACGCTCGGCTTGCTATTGTTGCTGGCCGCCGCCGGGCTGCTGGTCTGGGGCCTCCGTATACGCGGTGCAAACGCGCTGCCCTCGCTGCCTGCCGGGGCCGCGCCTGCCGGCCAAACGCCGACCGTGTTGCAGACCGAGCCTGCCGCCCAGGAGACGAGAGTTCGCCCGTCTGGGTCCGACATTGCAACTGTTGTGCGCTGGGGTGCGGCGCTCGGCTCGTTTGCAGTCATGCTGGCAGGAAGCTGGTTGCTGAGCGGCCGGGTCGAGTCCAACGTCTGGCCGGCGCTGGGTCTGTTGTTCGGCGGCGCATTGATGCTGGTGTTGTGGGTGCGGCAGGAGAAGTTGGATGCCTGGTGGTCGCCCTCGCCGGTCGCCGCTCAGGCCGGCGCGCTGACTCTGCCCGCCGGCACAAGCCTGCGCTGGCGCGTGGCCGGCGCAGCAGCGGCCCTCTCGGTCATCACCTTCTTTTCGGTGCCCGATAACACCTTCACACCGCTGGGGGTGATGACGTGGGTTGCCAGCCTGATCTTGTGGCTGGTTGCGTTCTGGGATGGTTCTATCTCGTGGCATGCCGTTCTCCGCCGGCGCTGGAGCGGCGAGTTGCGCTGGTCGCTCACCAGCCCTATCTTTCTGTTGCTGGTCGTCATCGGCATCGCGGCTACGGTGCGCCTCGCCCGCCTGGACACCGTGCCCATCGAGATGACCAGCGACCACGTGGAGAAGCTGCTCGATGTAGCGCGCATCCTCGAAGGCAGCCGCCCGATCTTCCTGCCGAACAACGGCGGGCGCGAGGTGCTCGGTTTCTACCTGTATGCTTTGGTCAGCTCGGCGCTCGGCCTGGATGCGCCCACGTATTTGCTGCTCAAGACCGTCAACGCCGTCATCGGCCTGCTGACGCTGCCGCTGATCTTTTTGGCCGCGCGCGAAATTTCGGACGACGACGCGCTGGCGCTGTTGGCGGCGCTGGCTGCCGGCCTGGCTTGGTGGCCGAACTCCATCAGCCGCAACGGGTTACGTCTGCCACTTGCGCCGTTCTTCGCCGCGCTGGCACTGTGGCTGTTCATCCGCGCGCTCAAGCGCCGCGAGCGCAACTCGGCGCTGCTGGCCGGGCTGGCGCTCGGCCTTGGGCTGTACGGCTACACCGCCATTCGCATCATGCCGCTGGTGATGGCGCTGGCCTTCGGGCTGTACGCACTGTACTCGTGGCAACGGGCGACGTTGGCTCAGGCCACACGCTGGCTGGCGCTGGCCGGCATCATCTTCGTTGCGGCTGCGCTTCCTCTGTTGCGCTATGCCTACGATGCCCCGGACGCCTTCCTGTTTCGCACCCTGACGCGCATTGGCGGCGACCCCGGCGAAGAGCGCTCACCCACCTGGGAGGTGTTCTGGGGGAACGTCTGGAACTCGCTCCGGATGTTTCACTGGACTTCGGACAACGCCTGGCTGCTCAGCCCGCCGGGCCAACCGGCGCTGGATTGGGTGATGGGCGGGCTGTTCATCGGCGGGCTGGGCGTGCTGGCCTATCGCGCCTTTAGCCGGCGCGGCTGGCTGGAAGCCTTTCTCATTCTCGGAGTCCCCGTTGCGCTCTTGCCTTCAACCCTGGCGTTGGCTTTTCCCATCGAGAATCCGTCCCTCCCCCGCTCCGGCTCGGCCCTGCCGCCGGTGTTCATCATCGTGGCGCTCGGCCTGCGCCTGCTGCTGGAGACCGGACGACGGCTTTGGGCAGGCAAGGCCGGAACATGGCTTGGCCTCGGACTGATGAGCATCATCCTGGCAATCAGCTATCAGGTTAATTGGCGCATCCTGTTCGTAGACTATGCCGAACATTACTCGCGCTCGGCGCGCAACGCTTCCGAAGTGGGCGAAGTGATTCGCGGATTTGCAAATTCCATCGGCTCGTATGACGCTGCCTGGGTTTGCGGGTATCCGCATTGGGTAGACACCCGAGCCGTGGGGATATATGCCGGCAACTTCTGGCGCGATTACGCCATATGGTTTGATGATTTAGAGAGTACGCAAGCCGTAGCGGGGCCGAAGCTGTTCATCCTAAACATACAGGATACCGAATCCCGCCCCGACGGTGAACCGCCCACGTTGCCCGAACTGCGGCGCCTTTACCCCAACGGCCAGCTTTCGACATTCAAGTCGCGGCGCCCCGATAACAAAGACTTCCTGATGTACTTCGTGCCCGCTGCACCTACGCCCTGAGACTCGGATGCCGGTATGCCTGACGTGACCCTGACCCCTTTGCCCGACGCCCTGCCCCGGCCCGCGCAACGCACGCTGCGCGACCGGGGCGCGCTGGCGTTCGACCTGCTGCTCGTCGTGCTGTTGTGGACGGGCATCTTCTTCCGCTTCAACTGGGTCAACTGGAGTGAAGGCGCAAACCTGCATCCCGATGAGTACGGCCTGACCAACACGCTTACCCAGTTAAGTCTGCCCACGACCATTGATGAGTGGTTCAACACGCGCCTCTCACCGCTCAGCCCGTACGAGAAGTTTGACGCAGCCGGCAACCGCATCGCCGGCGGGCCGGACAATGCCATGCGCTGGGGCCAGTGGCCCATCATCCTGCTCAAGGCGGCGGCGGTCTTCACCGACAATACCGCCTACGATGAACAGCGCCTGCTCGGGCGCAGCCTCTCCGCGCTGGCCGATACGCTGGCGCTCTTCCTGATTTTTCTCATCGGGCGGCGGCTGTACAACGTGCGCATCGGCCTGCTGGCGGCGACGCTCAGTTCGCTGGCCGTCATGCAGATTCAACAGTCGCACTTCATGACGGTGGACAACTTCGCCGTGCTGTTTGCGACGGCGGCGCTGTACTGCGTGGTGCGCGTCGCGCAGCGCGGTGACTGGCGTTGGTATGTGCTCTTCGGCGTGGCCTTTGCCATGGCGGTGGCCTCGCGCATCAACCTCGCCCCGTTGTTCGGAATGCTGCTGGCCGGCGTCTTCATCGCGCGCTATGACGAATGGCGCGCCGCCTGGCAAAACAACACCCCGCTCTGGCCAAGCGTGCGCGCTGCGCTGCTGCTCATCGCACTGGCCGGCGCGATCAGCCTGCTGACCTTCCGCGTGATCCATCCGATGGCCTTCCGCGCGGAGACGGGCGACACCACCTTCTTCACCTGGCACCTCAACCCCAACTGGACGACCATGCTGGCGGTGTCGCAGGCGGAGTCCAACCTGGAGGGCGGCGGGCCGCCTGCCGAGCAGTGGACGAGCCGGCCCAAAGTTCTCTTCCCCTTCCTCAACATGGTGCTATGGGGCATGGGTCTGCCGCTCGGCCTGACGGCCTGGGCCGGCTGGGCCTGGGCGGCGTGGCGCGTCCTGCGAACCGACGAGTGGAAAACCCATCTGCTGCCCGTGCTCTGGGCCGGCGGCTTCTTTCTCTTTATGGGCACGCGCTGGGTGATGTCGGTGCGCTATTTCCTGCCCATCTACGGCTCGCTGGCACTGCTGGCCGCCTGGGCGCTGTACGAACTTTGGGAAGTGAAAAGGAGAGCCACGAGGGAAACCGGTTCATTGCGTTTTTCTCTCCTTTCCCTTGCTTCCCTACTTTCCTTTGCCGTCGTGATTTTCGGTACGTTCGCCTGGGCCTGGGGCTTCACCGGCATCTACCGCAACCCCAACACGCGCGTGCAGGCGACGCGCTGGATTTTCGAGAACATCCCCTCGCCCTTCATGCTGGAGGTGCAGACGGCGGATGGAACGCGCCGCGAGCCGGTGCCCTTCGACGACGGCGCGACTTTGACGGCGGAGACGGCCAGCGTGGTGGTGGTGCGGCCCCGCTTCGGCGGCGAGCTGCGCTCGATCAGCGTCTTCCGCGCGCGTAACCGCTTTGACCCGCTCATCCCCGGCGTCATCCGCGTGCGCCTCGCCGCCGACCCGGCCGGCCAGCAGGTGCTGACCGAAGCGCAGTTGCGCGTGGAGAACGCCGTGGCCGACGAGCGCGGCAGCTCGTTCTCCGCCGCGTTCACCGCGCCGCTCACTCTCGTCGAAGGCCAGACGTACTACCTGTTCTTCAGTGCGCCTGAGGGCGGGCCGATTCAAATTTCGCAGGCGGTGATTTCCACCGAGAACTGGGATGAGAGCCTGCCCTTCCCCTTCGATGGCCGCAACCCGTTCGGCGGGATGTACCGCGGGGTAGAGATGGCCGTGCGCTGGCACGACGACGAGAACAAGCGCCAGATGTTCCTGACCAACCTCGAGCAGGTGGACTACATCATCCTGCCCAGCCAACGCGGCCTGTGGAGCACCTCGCGCCTGCCCAACAACTACCCGATGACGCTGGAGTATTACCGCGCCCTATTCGATGGCCGGCTCGGCTTCGAGCTGGCGGCGGAGTTCCAGTCGCCCATCATCCTCGGGCCGTTGCAGATTTCGGATGTGGCCGGCACGCTCGCCTGGGGCCGGCGTCCCGACCTGACGCCCAACCCCGCCGACCCGTTCAACGACAACCTGTTCGCCGCCGAAGAAGCCTTCAGCGTCTATGACCACGCGCCGGTGTGGATCTTCCGCAAGCGCCCGGAGTTCAGTCTGGAGAAGGCCAGCGCGCTGCTGTACGCCTTCGACCTGACTCAGGTGACGCCTCAGGGGCCGCGCGAGACTTCGCTGGCGCCCACGCGCATGATGCTGCCGCCCGACCTGCTTGCCATTCAGCGCGCGGGCGGAACCTGGCGCGAGATGTTCGACGCCAACAGCCTGCTCAACACCAGCCAGCCGCTGGCCGTCGTCGTCTGGTATCTGGCGCTGCTGGCGCTGGGCGCGCTGGCCCTGCCGCTCACCTTTCTCACCTTCAAGAGCCTGCCGGATCGTGGGTACGCCCTCTCCAAGACTGTGGCGCTTCTCACCGTCACCTGGCTGGTCTGGATTCTGGGCAGCTTCCGCCTCCTGCCCTTTACGCAGGGCACGATTGCCCTGAGCGTAGCGGCGCTCTTGCTGGCGTCGGGCGTGATGGTGTGGAAGCGGGGAACGGAGATTAGAGATTGGGTGAAGGGGAACTGGCGCTACATCGCTGCGGTCGAGGCGCTGGCGCTGGCGCTCTTCCTCTTCATGCTGTTCATCCGCTCCGGCAACCCCGACCTGTGGCATCCGTGGAAGGGCGGCGAGAAGCCGATGGACTTCTCGTACTTCAACGCGGTGCTCAAGAGCACGTACTTCCCGCCCTACGACCCCTGGCTGGCAGGCGGCTACCTCAACTACTACTACTACGGCTTCGTCGTCGCCGGCATCCTGACCAAGCTGCTCGGCATCGTCCCGGCGCTGGCCTACAACCTCATCCTGCCCATGTTGCTCTCGCTGGTGGGCGTCAACGCTTTCTGCGTGGCCTACAACCTCGTGGAAGGTGGAAGGAAGAAGGAGGAAGGAAGAAGGGAGAAGGGAGAAGGAGGAAGGAAGAAGGAAGAAGGAAGAAGGGAGAAGGAAGAAGGAGGAAGGCGGGAGGGAAGGCCGGCAGTTGATGACCGGATTACGCCGGCTGTTTCTTCAGGCAATGGACAAGTAGAGGCAAACGAGCGGGCCGCAATGGTCGCCGCGGGCGGAGACTATGAGTGGCGGCTCACCGAAGCGCAGCTCGTGCCGCAGCCGGCAGCCGGCATCGAAGCACAGGCCGTCGCTGCAGCCGGTGAGCCTTCGGTCTCGACCGCCGCCTCTCCCGACGGCCAATCCGCAGTTCAAAGGCAGAAATCCAAAATTGCCTCTCCCTACCTCGCCGGCCTGGCCGCTGCACTATTCAGCGTTGTCCTCGGCAGTCTGGCGCAGGTGCGCACCTTCCTCGTCGGCTTTCAGAACGCTGCCGACATCGGCGCGCTGGAGCGCTCCCTCTTCGGCAACGACCCGCTGACGGCCACGCTAAACGGGCTGTGGCGCGTGGCCACCGGGCAGACGGTGCTGCCGGTCGCCATTGACCACTGGTACTGGAACGCCACGCGCATCTTCGGCATGCTCAACAGCAGCTCGGACTTCGCCGAGTTCCCGTTCTTCGCCTTCCTGTACGCCGACCTGCACGCGCACATGATCGTCATGCCGTTCGTGGTGATGGCGATGGCCTGGGCGCTGGCCTACCTGCAAGGTTTCGGCACGCCGCGCGGTTGGTTTGAGTCCGCTGCGTTCTGGGCCATCGGCGGGCTGGTCATCGGCGTGACGCGCCCCTCCAACACGTGGGACTACCCGATGTATCTGGCGCTGGCCGTCTGCGCCATCGTGGGCGCACACCTGCTCAACGGCTTCTCGCTCTCGCGCGCGAGCGTGGCCGGCCTCGTCGGGCGCATTGGCCTGCTCGTCGGCCTCTCCATCCTCTTCTACCAGCCGTTCGACCGCTGGGTGGCCGTGCCGCTCACCGAGCTGGAGTTCTGGCGCGGCAGCAAGACGATGGTCGAGGCCTATCTCTATCACCTCGGCCTGTTCCTGTTCCTGGCGCTGACGTTCTTGGTGATCGAAGCGCGGCGCTGGCTGGCGGAGACTCCGGCGACGGTGCTGTACAAGGCCCGTGAGTGGGCTACGCCGTTGCTGCTGGCGGTCGTCGCCTTCGCCGTCACGCTGGCGCTGTTCTGGTATCTGGAGATTCGCATCGCCGTCATCGCCCTGCCGCTGATGGTGTGGGCCGGCCTGCTGCTGCGTCCCTCGCAAAGCGTCGAGAAGCGCGCGGCGCTCTTCTTGCTCGGCACCGCGCTGGCCGTGACGCTGTTTGTGGATGTGGCCGTGCTCGGCGGCGACCGCATGAACACGTTCTTCAAGCTCTACATTCAGGTGTGGCTGCTGCTGAGCGTGGCCGCCGGCGCGTGGTTGGCCTGGGCCTGGGCGGAGCAGCCGCGCTGGAGCAGCGGCTGGCGCACCGGCTGGATGATTATGGCCATGCTGCTCATCGGTGCGGCAGCGCTGTACACCGTCACCGCTGCCTCGGCCAAGATGCGCGACCGCTTCCCGGCCTTTAGCGTGGATAACGGCGGCTGTCGGGCCATCCCCGGCATGGCTCTGCCCTACACGCGCGGCCTGCCGCCCGAAGAACAGCCGCGCAGCCTGAACGGGCTGGACTACATGACCTTTAGTGCCTATTGCGACCACAATCGCTTCCTACCGCTGGTCTATGACTATCAAGCCATCCGCTGGCTGCAGGACAACGTGGATGGTTCGCCGGTGCTGGTGGAGGCGCAGACCTTTGAGCTGTACAAGATGAGCAGCCGCTATGCGTGGAACACCGGCTTGCCCAACGTGGTCGGCTGGGACTGGCACCAGCGCCAGCAGCGCGGGGCGGCGCCGACGCAGTTCATCAGCCGGCGCGGGGCGCAGGTCTCCGTATTTTACTGTCTCGGCCTGCCGCCCGAGCAGCTCGGCGAGTATCCGGTGTGCAGCGCGACGCTGGCCTTTGA
Organism: Anaerolineales bacterium; assembly: GCA_033577755.1. Classification (GTDB taxonomy): domain Bacteria; phylum Chloroflexota; class Anaerolineae; order Anaerolineales; family UBA6663; genus JANWXR01. The sequence goes on along the minus strand of JAVQXV010000128.1, from coordinate 171 downwards.
CCCGGCCTCCGCCAGCCTGCTCGGCGATCCCAGCCTGGCCGATGAGTGGGCGCTCGATTTCATCCAGAGGTACGACGTGAGCTATATCGTCGTCGGCCCACAAGAGCGCGCCTACTACCCGCCCGAAGGCCTGGCGAAGTTCGATCGCCTGGCGAATGCCGGCCTGCTGCG
>JAVQXV010000127.1:0-8595 GCA_033577755.1 Anaerolineales bacterium | reverse complement strand
TTGCGCCGCCACTTGCGCCGCCACTTGCGCCGCCACTTGCGCCGCCGCCCGTGCGCGCACCACTTGCGCGCGCACCGCGGCCGGGCCGGTCCCGCCCTCCACCGCCCTCCGCTCCACTGCCGCGCGGAAATCGAGAGCTTCCACCACATCGGACTCGAACAGGGGACTGAACCGCTTCAGCTTTTCAATATCCCTCATTTCCTTACTTTCCCCGATTTCCCTCACCACCCTGCCCACCACATGATGCGCTTCGCGGAACGGCAGTCCCTTGCGCACCAGATAGTCGGCCAGCTCGGTGGCAAGCAGGGAGTCATCAAGCGCGGCGCGCATCCGCTCGACGTTGACGGTGAGTGTGGCGATGACGCCGGCCAGCACCGGCAGCAGCAGCGAGAGCGTATCGAAAGCGGCGAAGACGGGCGGCTTATCTTCCTGCAGGTCCTTGTCGTAGGCTGAGGGCAAACCTTTAAGCGTCGCCAGCAGACCGGTCAGCAGGCCGAGCAATGTGCCTGCCTTGCCGCGCGCCAGTTCCAGCATGTCGGGGTTCTTCTTCTGCGGCATCAGGCTGGAGCCGGTTGCGTAAGCGTCGGCAAGCGTGATAAAGCCGAACTCGGCGGAGGAAAAGATGATCAGGGTCTCGGCCAAACGGCTCAGATGGACGCCGGTGAGGGCGGCGTTGAAGAGGAACTCGGCGGCGAAGTCGCGGTCGGAGACGGCATCCCAGGCGTTCTCGGCGACGCGCGCGAAGCCCAGCTCGGCGGCCAGCGCGGCGCGGTCAATCGGGTAGGGGGTGCCGGCCAGCGCGGCGCTGCCCAGCGGGCAGACGCCGGCCCGGTCGCGCGCGGCGCGCCAGCGGTCTACATCGCGCTCCAGCGCCCAGAAGTGGCTCAGCAACCAGAATCCGAAGGTGATCGGTTGGGCGCACTGGAGATGGGTGTAGCCGGGCATAAGCGTCTCGGCATGTGCTTCGGCCTGTGCCAGCAGCGCGCGCTGCAACTCGCGCGTCTGTGCAATGAGCTGCGCTTCGGCGTCCAGCACCCACAAGCGGAAATCCGTCGCGACCTGGTCGTTGCGCGAGCGGCCTGTATGCAGCTTGCCACCTACCGGCCCGATGAGTTCGATGAGCCGGCGCTCAACGGCAGTGTGGATATCTTCATCGCCCGGCGCAAAGCGAAAGGTGCCGCTCTCGAATTCGGCGTGCACGCTCCGCAGGCCGGAGATAATCAGTTCCACTTCCTTTGCGGTGAGCACGCCGGCGCGCCCCAGGGCGTTGGCCCAAGCCAGGCTGACACGGATGTCCTCACGCCATAGCCGTTGGTCGAAGGGGAGCGAGGCGTTGAGTTGATGCGCCAGCGCGTCGGTGGACTCGGAGAAGCGGCCGCCCCAGAGCTTGGGGGATGGAGGGGTTGGGGATTGGGTCATTGAGACATTGGGGATTGGGTCATTGAGACATTGGGGATTGGGTCATTAGGTCATTTGCGCTTGGCGCGGGCGGTTTTCTGGGAGGCGGACATGATTTTCATGATTTGCTCGGCTTCATCAATCAGGCCGGCAAGCCTAGCCGGTGGGACAAGCTCAGCGTCGCGGATCATTTCGAGCCAGTACACGGTCTCGTCTGCTTCTTCGACGACGATGGACATTTTGTGAAGAAAGAGGGGGCGCGAGACGGCATTGCAGGCTGCCCGATAGTTGGCTCCGACTGAAGTTGCCGAGCGCAACACCTGCTTCCCCAGCACTTCAGCCACCATATTTCTGGGCAGGGCCTGAACCAGTTTGACGACTCGCAGGGCGAAATGGCGTGTTCGGGCGCGAAGTTCATCGGCGTTCATGGGGGTCTCCTTTGGGGTTGGGTTATGGGGTCATTGGGTCATTGACTCATTGATTCATTGGTTCATTGAGGCATTGAGCCGCGTAATCCATCCATTGTGACAATGACTCAATAACTCAATTCACAATGACTCAATGTGATCAATCGCGCTTGAATTTGGAGTAGTCCGGCTCGGCGTAGTGGGCGCCCGCCTTGCCGTCTATGTTCAGCAGCGCCGTCACCTTCATCGGCAGACCGAAGAGGCGGATGAAGCCGGTGGCGTCGCTTTGATTGTACACGTCCTCCTGGCCAAAAGTAGCAAAGTCTTCGCGGTAGAGGCTGTAGGCGCTCTTGCGGCCGGCGACGATGACGTTGCCCTTGTACAGCTTCAGCCGCACCAGGCCGTTGACGTGCAGTTGGGTCTGGTCAATGAAGGCCTGCAAGGCCACGCGCAGCGGATGGTACCACTGGCCGTAGTACACCATCTCGGCGTAGCGCGCAGCGACCAGTTCTTTGTAGTGCAGCGTGTCGCGGTCGAGGCAGAGGGACTCCAGCTCGCGGTGCGCCTCGAACAGGATCGTCCCGCCGGGGGTCTCGTACACACCGCGACTCTTCATCCCGACGAGTCGGTTCTCCACCAAATCCACGCGCCCGATGCCATGCCGCCCGCCGATCTCGTTCAGTCGCATGATGAGCGTTGCCGGCGAGAGCCGCTCGCCGTTCACACTCACCGGCACACCCTGCTCAAACTCAATCTCGACGTACTCGGGCTTGTCCGGCGCCCGCTCCGGGGAAACGGTTAGCTGGAACATGTCTTCATCCGGCTCGGTTGCGGGATCTTCCAGCTTGCCGCCTTCGTGCGAGAGGTGCCACAGGTTGCGGTCGCGCGAGTAGATGGACTTGAGGGTGGCGGTGACGGGGACGTTGAACTCGGCAGCGAACTCGAGGGCATCTTCGCGCGAGCGGATTTTCCAGGCCGGGTGCCGCCAGGGCGCAATGACCTTGAGCTTGGGGTTGAGGGCGGTGTAAGTCAGCTCGAAGCGCACCTGGTCGTTGCCCTTGCCGGTGCAGCCGTGGGCGAGCGCGTCGGCGCCCTCGGCCTCGGCCACGCGCACCTGGTGGGTGGCGATGAGCGGGCGCGCGATGGAAGTGCCGAGCAGGTAGCGGCGCTCGTACATCGCACCCGATTGCACCAGCTTGAACAAGTAATCGCGCGCGAACTCCTCGCGCAGGTCCTTGATGATGCACTTGACCGCGCCGGTGGCGATGGCCTTCTCGTTCAGGCCGGACAGCTCCTCGCCCTGGCCGATGTCGGCGGCAAAGCAGATGACCTGCACGCCGGGATACTGCTGCCGGAGCCAGGGCACGATGATGGATGTGTCCAGACCACCGGAATAAGCGAGCACAATCTTTTTGATTTCCGAGTCAGACATGGGCATCTCCTTAGCTGGCCGATTTCGATAGCGGCGTGTATCCAACCCACAATCCGCAATCCGAAATCAGAAATAAAAAGCCCTCCGGCGAGGAGGGCTTCATGACTTGCAACAGGACGCACGACTCAATCTGCGCATGAATAGCCGACCTCGCCGATGAAAAGCGGCCGGAGACGACGCAAGCGAAGAGTCCGGCGAATGCACATGGCTTTCTGACTGTAGCCGGAGCGCAGAGGTGGGTCAAGGGCCAACGCGCCGAAGTCCGGCCACCAAAACTGGGCAAGCCGCACCATTCTCCGTTTGCTACTCAATCGCGTACACCTGCGTCAGCTGCGTTTTGCCTTTGAGGGCGACCGGCGGCATGGCGCGTGCGGCAACGACGCCGTTCAGGTTCGCCGCGCTCCACGTATCGGCGCTGACCAGGATGTCGGTGCCCCAGTCCTTGTTCAGGCCGTCAATGCGCGAGGCTACGTTGACCACGTCGCCGATGACAGTGTACTCCATGCGCGCCGGGCTGCCGACGTTGCCGGCCAGGACATCGCCGGTGTGCAAGCCGATGCCGATCTGAATTTCCGGCTCACCTTTGGCCGCCTGCTCGCGGTTGAACTTGCGCAGGGCGGCGCGCATCGCCAGCGCCGCATTCACCGCGCGTCGGGCATGGTCGGGGTGCGGCACCGGCGCACCGAAGACGGCCAGCAGGCTGTCGCCGCCGAACTTGTTGATCCAGCCGCCGTGCGCCTGGATAACCGGCTCGACGGTGGCAAAGTAGCGGTTGAGCAAATCCACCACTTCTTCCGGTGCCAGCTTCTCGGAGAGGGTGGTAAAACCGCGAATATCGGCAAAGAGCATGGTGGCGTTGACCTTCTGCCCGCCCAGCTGCACGCCGCGCTTCATCACTTCCTCGGCCAGCTCTGGCGCCAGGTAACGGCCAATTGCGTCGCGCAGCCGCTCGCGCTCGTGCAGGCCCTCCGTCATCAGGTTGAAGCCCTCGAACAGTCGCGCAAACTCGTCGGTGGTGGTGACGGGCAGTTGCGTGTCCAGCTTGCCGGCTTCCACCCGCCGCATGGCCTGTTCCATCTCTTTCACCGAGCGCGTCACACCCTGTGCCAGCGCCACCACCAGCGCCACGATGACCACCAGGCTGACCGCGCTGAGCACAATCACCCAGCGTTGCAGCGAGAAGCTGATGGTGTTGACATCGTCCGCGTTCAGGCCGGCAGCCAGACCGACCTGGCCCAGCAAATCGCGGGCGCGCGTCAGCGTGGTCAGCCCCAGAATCGCCAACGGCGCAAAGACGGAGAACAGCGAGACGAGCAGCAGCTTGCGCTGCATTCCCAGCTCGATGATGTGGCGGCGGGCCGGCGCCGGGAGTTTGCCGGCGCGTTGCCACAGCCAGGCGGTGACCGGGCGCAGCAACCGGTCTGCGCCGAAGTATTCGAAGAGCGCATGGCTGAAGCTGACGAGCACGGCGATGAGCAGCAGATTGAAGTATTGCGTCGGCGTTAGCCCGAACTGCACCAGCGCATTGGCCAACGCGACCAGCAAAGTGATGGTGACGAGGAAGACAGGCAGGTGAAGCAGGACGATGCGACGGCCGGTGAGGAACGGCAGGTTCAGCGCACGCACCAGCGCTTCGACCTTGTCGGCCTCGGCTGCGCCGGCCAGCGCCAGAGTCACCGGCTGCGCCTCGCGCCCAATGCGCCACACGTCCAGGCTGATGGTGGGAACGAAGGCCAAAGGCACGAGTATGAAAAACAGGAGGGCGGTCTGGCGCGGTGTAAGGTCTAGGCCGAAAGTGAACAGCAAAGCGCCGGCAGTGAGGGCGAACAGCGTGCCGGCGAGATAGTTGCGGATCAGGCGACGTCGGAAGGAGACAGCCGAGATAGGGGGCGGTAGCTCAGGCATGGGACGGCTAACCGTTCGCCGACCGCCGTTACGATACACCGAAGTCGGCGCTTTGGCTGAGGCAATGACTCAGGGGTGTGCACGCCAAAGATGTCAGCTGCTCCTTCGTCCTTCGGCGGGCTTCGCTGAGCGGAAGCCACGCTCGGGATGTCCTGCGCGGGCAAAAGCAGCCCGCTCTGCTCAGGATGCGGCTGCCACTGACAACCTTTGCGCGCACACGACCCAGGGTGTGCACGCCAAACATGTCAGCCACACCCTGAGCGGAGTCGAAGAGGCGGCACGTTCCCTGACCACCTTTGCGGCACACGACTCAGGTGTGTGCTCTGACCCGTGTCTCCAGATGCCAAGCACCCCTCAGAGAAGTAGGGATGGCAAATGGAGCGCGTTCATAGCCGTTAAGTGCGATGGCCTGCCGCGTGACGAATTGCAAGCCGAGCTGGTCTACCAGGTCGGCCAGTGGGCCGGCGGCGCGATCAAAGCGGTCGAAGAATTTGGCCAGGCCCGTCCCGCTGCGCACGATGGCATCCCACGGGCTGCGCGGCACCTGCATCCAGTCGCAGACCCGGTCGCCGGCCAGGAAGCGCATCAACGCCGGAACCAGCCCGTCGAAGACTTCGCCCGGCACCAGGTCGCGGTGCATCTCCAGCAGGGCGCGCGTCATGATGACGCCGTCCTCGCTAGGCCCTTGCGTGTGGCGGCGGATGGCTTCGGTCAACTCGCGCGCTTCGGCTAGGTTTTGCGGCAGGTACTCCGGCAGACAGCCGAGCATCTCGCCGACGATGCGCCACAGGTAGAGGAAGTCTTCGGCCTGTTCGTCGCTGACCTCGATTTGCAACTTGCGCAGCCCCTCGATGAGCACGTAGGAGAGACACATCAGCGTGCCGAGCATGTCCTCCTGGCAAATCGGCTCGCCCAGCGCGCGCACATCCCACATCCCTTTCTGGCGAATAAAGTAGCGGATGGCACAGTGCATCAGCCGCACCTTTTGGATGGCGGCGATGGCTTGCCCTTCAGGGCTGGTGAGGCCGCCCGGTGACATGACCAGGATAAGGAACTGCGCGGTCTCGGCGATGCGGCGGTACGGGTTCTGGCCGAGCCGGTAGGTCGTCGTCATCACCTTGACGCCTTTGTGCGCGGCAAAGCATTCGACGAAGGAGCCGGTCGCCAGGATGATGGACATGACCAGCCCGTGCTCGACGAACAGCTGCGCTGCGCGCTCCAAGCGGGCCTCGTCTGTTCCGTGCGGAAGCTTGTCGGTGGCGCGCAGCCAGTTCTCCAGATTGTCGGGCAGCTCGGCGGGGATGGTCTGCGCGTTGCGAATCAGGTTGTGCAGGATGCGGTTGGTGGTCTCGATTTGCTCCGTGCGCGCCAGCTCCTCGATCAGCCCGTCTGGCACGGGGTCGGCGATATAGCGCAGGCTTTCGAGCAATTCTTCGGTGTAGCGGGACATAGTTGCCTCCACTGCCGGATTCGGCCTGGCCGACGTTGTCGCGTCGCTTATCTATTATAGCCGGCAGGCTTACGCCGTGCTTATTTTGACGGACGAAGATATTGCTCGAGCGCAGTGCAGGCAGTGCCCATACCCGTGACGATGGGGCAAGCCTACCAAAATAGTTAGGCTCTGCCGACACGTTATATAATCCGACTCATCACCCTGTCTGCCCTCATTCTCTTCTGCATATGCCAAGCCCCAATTCTGATGTTTCGCTGGGGGAACTTGCCCGCCTGGCTTTCCCAAAAGGGACGACGCTGCCGCCGCCCGCGCTGCGTGACCGCAAAGTGCGCTGGGTGGTGATGGCCGGCAGTGGCCTGACGCCTCAGGCCGACGACCTGGTGTTGTGCAGCGAGATGCCCGGCCGCAAAGAGCTCCAAGCCTGGAACGAAGCCCGCGTCGCCGGGTTGGCCGTGCTGGGTGACGTGAAGCCGCCCGCGAATAAAGACCTGCCGCCGATCATCGCGCTGCCGCCCGATGCTTCCCTGCGCGACATCCAGCAGGCTGCCCTCGAGTTGATCGTCAACCGCCAGACTTATCTCATCGGACGCGGCGGGCAGATTTACCAGACTCTGGCGCGGCTCTCGGTAGAAGGGGCAGGCCTGGCCGGCTTGGCGCAGGCAATGTGCGAGCAGACCGGCAAGGCAGTGCTGCTACAGGACAAACGCCTGAGTCCGCTGGCCGAGGCCGTGCCGCCTGCACTGACCGAGGTCTGGCCCGAGGTGCTCTCGGCGCTGCGTTCCATCACGCAATTGCCGGAGAGCCTGCGCGATCGGCGACAGGCGGCGCTCGGCGGCTGGCGTGAACAGTCACTGCCCAACGGCCTGGCACGCCTGGTCTGTCCCATCGTCGCCAAGGGCATGGCGCGCGGCTACCTCTCTATAGTAGGCCGGGCCGGCGAGCTCGATGCGCTTGACCGGCTGGTGGTGGAGCACGGCGCAGCTGCTTGCGCGCTGGAGATGGCCAAGGCAAAGGCGGTGAGCGAAGCCGAGAAGCGCGCCCACGGTGACTTTGTGGATGCGGTGCTGGTGGGCAACGTCGCGCTGGAAGAGCTGTACCGCTGGGCCAGGCGCATCGGCTACGACGTGGAGCCGGCGCACGCGGCACTGGTGTGGAAGTGGGGCGTGGGCCGCGGCGAGACGCCCAGCCTGCGCCGGCTGGAGACCCTCGTCAACCAGAGCGTGGCCAAGACCGGCGTCACCGCGCTCGTCCGCCTGCGCGATAACGAAGTGGTGGCCTTCTGCGCCGTGCCGCAGGCGGGCCGCCCGGAGATGGCGCTGAAGCTGTCCGAGGCCGTCAACCGCGCGGCGCAGGAAGAGTATCCGCAGCACATCGCCCACTGCGGAGTGGGGCGCGTTGCCACCGAGCTGGCCGACTGGAAAGACTCCTACCGCGAAGCCTCGCAATCGTTGACCATGGCGGTGCGGCTGAATGAGAAGACGCCGCTGTACTTCGGCGACCTGTCCGTCTATCGCCTGTTGTTCCAGCTGGAGAATAATGAAGAGCTGGAGGCCTTCTGCCGCGAGGTGCTCGGCCCGCTGATGGATTACGAGGGCAGCGGCGACCTGCTGGAGACGCTCGAGGCCTTTTGCGAGAAGCTCGGCAACCTCAGCCAGACGGCGGAGAGGCTGTTCATCCACCGCAACTCGCTGCTGTACCGGATGGAACGCATCCAGCAGCTGGCCGGGATTGACATGAACAACCCCGATACGCGTCTGGCCGTGCATCTGGCGCTAAAGATTCGGCGCATGTTACGGCCTGCGCCCGCGCGGCGGGAAAGGTAAAGTGGGCGCGGGATGACAAGGGCCTCCGGCCTTCGATTCATCGTTGTTCGCCCGTGTGTCCTCCCCGTTCGCGTGTGCACGAGTTGTCAGACGGCTAGGGGAGTGTAGCGCGTTGCACGCAATGGAAATGGAAAGAGAAAGGGACAAGGATAAGCGCGGTGGCGTTTTCGGCTAAGC
>JAVQXV010000126.1:0-8595 GCA_033577755.1 Anaerolineales bacterium | reverse complement strand
CGTTACATCCACCGGCATCTGCAAGGTCTGTGGCTGCTTATCTTCCGCAACCCGGACATCGCCACTGTGTTATATTCCATCATGATGCTGCCCGGAGTGTTGGTGCATGAGTTCAGCCATTACCTGATGGCGACTCTGCTCTTGGCGCGCACCGGGCGCTTCTCCGTCATCCCGGAGCGTCTGCCGGACGGCACGCTGCGGCTGGGCTTCGTGGAAACGGAGAAGACCGACGTGTTCCGCGAGGCGCTGATCGGCGCAGCTCCGCTGCTTGCCGGCGCGGGCGTCATCCTGGCGATCGGCTACTTCCCGCTGAACATCGGCCCGGCAGCGGACGCGCTGGCGACCGGCGACCTGGCGCTGGCCGTGCAGAGTCTGGGCAATGTGCTGGCCGCGCCGGACGCCTGGCTGTGGGTTTATCTGTTGTTCACGGTGAGCAACTCGATGCTGCCCTCGGCCTCCGATCGCCGCGCCTGGCTGCCGGTGCTTGCCATCGTCGCCGTGGTGACCGCCCTGCTCCTCTACGCCGGCTTCGGGCGAAGCCTGGCCGATTTCATTGCCGGGCCATTGGAAACGGGCATCCGCCTGCTGGCGACCGCGTTCACCATCACCGTTGCACTCAACGTCTGCATCGCCCCGCTGTTGTATCTTGTGGAGCAGGTGTTGATGCGGCTCACCGGATTGAAAGTGGAGTATTGACGGACTGCGCATCCTCCGCAGTTCTGCCCGGATTTACCTGAAAGGAGCAAAAATGTTGAGAGGAAAAACCGCCCTTGTCACCGGCTCCACCAGCGGCATCGGGCTGGGTATCGCCCGTGCGCTCGCAGCTGCAGGCTGTAACGTGATGCTAAATGGTTTCGGCGACTCGGGGCAGATTGAGCAGACACGCGCCGAGCTGGCAAAAACGCACGGCGTCCGCGTCGCTTACCATCCCGCCGACCTGAGCCAGCCGGCGCAAATTGCTGACCTGATTGCCGGCACGGTTCGCGAGTTCGGCAGTGTGGACGTGTTGTGCAACAACGCCGGCATCCAGTTCGTCGCCCCGATTGATGAGTTCCCGCCGGAAAAGTGGGACGCCATCATCGCGGTGAATCTGTCGGCGGCCTTTCACACCATCCGTCACGCCCTGCCGCACATGAAGCGCGCCGGTTGGGGCCGCATCATCAACACCGCCTCGGCGCACGGGCTGGTGGCCTCGGTGAACAAGGCGGCCTACGTTGCGGCCAAGCACGGCCTGGTGGGGTTGACCAAAGTGGTCGGGTTGGAGACGGCAGGCAGCGGCATCACCTGCAACGCCATCTGCCCAGGCTGGGTGCGGACCGAGCTGGTAGAGAAGCAAATCGTGGCACGCGCGCAGCAGCTCAACCTGTCCATTGAGGAAGCCGCCACCAGCCTGCTGGTGGAGAAGCAGCCGTCAAAGCAGTTCGTCAGCGTCGAGCAGATCGGGCAGCTGGCCGTCTTTCTGTGCTCGGACGCCGCTGCACAGATTACGGGCACGACGCTCTCGATTGACGGCGGCTGGACGGCGCAGTAATTTGGCTCGCGCAAAGAACGCCAGATGCGCTAAGAGTTTTGCTGCTTCGCATCTTCGCGCTGAGCCTCGCCCCGACTCTCCCGACGGCTCAGGAACAGGAGCAGGCCGATGACGACAACCACCAACACGCCAAAGGTGGCCAGCTTGAGAAGGCGCGATTCGATGAGCAGCGCGGCGGCGGCGAAGACGAGGCAGAACATCCAGTAGCCCAGCACAATGACCGGCTGCGGCAGCCCAAGGTCGGCCAGGCGGAAGTGCAGGTGGCCGCGGTCGCCCTGCAGCGGCGAACGCCCGTGACGCCAGCGGTCAACAATCTGAAAGGCCACGTCTACAATCGGAATAGCCATCACCAGCAGGGCCGTCATCACGCGCGCCGGCGCGATGATGGAGAGCGCGGCCAGCGCAAACCCCAACGCCATCGCCCCGCTCGATCCAAGAAACACGCGCGCCGGGTAGAAGTTGAACAGCAGGAAGCCCAGACATGCGCCTGCCAGCGCAAAAGAATACAGCGCCACTTCTGGCTGGCCGAGTTGCAGCGAGTGCAGTGCGAACAGCAGCGCCGCAATCACACCGACGCCGGCAGCCAGCCCGTCCAACCCGTCCAGCCAGTTCACCGTATTCAGCATCCCCATAATCCAGAACACGCTCAGCGGGTAGGCGATGACGAGCGGGATCTCCCACTCGCCGAACACCGGCAGCGTGACACGGCCAATAAAGATATCCATGAAGAGGGCGAAGAGGGCTAGTGCAAACTGCGCGAGAAACTGCGGCGCGGGCTTCAAATCCAATCGGTCATCGGCCAAGCCGGCCAGCGCCGCCAGCGCCGTGCCCACCAACACGCCCAGCAGTGGCAAGTGCAGATTCGCATCGGCGGGCAGGAAGCCGGCGAAGTACAACGTCGCCCCAACGCCGAAGAACCCGGCGAACAGCCCTATTCCGCCCAGCCGCGAGATGGGCCGCGGATGTCGCCGCCGCCCGCCCGGAAACTGCATCAACCCCAGGCGCGGCCCAAGCTTCAGCGCCAGCCATGCGCCCAGCGCCGCAATTACCAGCGCCGAAACAAAAACAAGGAAAGGCACACGATTTCTATCCGCATCGAAAGGCGCGAATTCACCCGAATTCTTGCCGGTCCTTCCGCGTCATTCGCGCAATTCGATGCCCAACGACTCCGTCCAGGCTGGGACGAATGCTAATAGACGAACGGGATGAGTTTGCGCACGCGCTTTTGGTACTCGGCATAGCGCTCGAATTTGCGTAAGAGCTGGCGCTCTTCGCGGCCCGACTTTAGGTCGAAGAAGATGAACAACAGCAAGGCGTAGAGCAGGGTCAGCGGGCTGGCGACGACCAGCGCCCAGCCGAAGGCGGCCAGGCTTAGGCCGCCATAGATGGGATGGCGCACCAACGCATAAGCACCTGTCTCGACCAGCGTGGCATCGTCCTTCGGATGGGGCAGCGGCGTCAAGTTTGCACCAAGACACAGCAAGCCGGCCAGCGCTAACAGGCCGCCGGCGCCGCCCAGCACCAGCCCGATGAAAAGCGTGAAGACAGACAACGGTGGCCCCCAGCTCGACACGCCGGGCAGCTCGCGCGGGCCGAACCCTACGAGCAGGAACAAGCCGACTTGCACGACGACGTACCACTCGCCGCGCGTCCCACGCCACCACGGCGCGCCGTTCATCGCAGTCCCATCAGAAGCATCAGCCGGTCTTCGAGCTGCACCACCCACGTCGAAAGGTCGCTGCCCGCCGCCAGCCGCGTAATCGCCGTCAGCTGGCCGCTCGCCAGAAGATAGCCGACCACGATGAGCAACAGGCCGCTGAGGATGCTGGAGGTGTGTAGATACAGTGTTGCACCACCGACCTTCACGTCAAAGCCTCGGCCCCTGAGGAACTGCCAGAAGCGCGAGCCTTGCCCCAGCCGGCTGAAGAACGCCGAAACCAGAATCAGCGGTGCGCCCAAACCCAGCGCATAGACAAAGGCCAGCAACCCACCCTGAAGCACCGCCATGCCCTGCGTGGCCAGCAGCGTCAGGATGGCGCCGAGGATGGGGCCGACACAGGCCGTCCAGCCGAGCGCGAACGTCGCGCCGTACAGGTATGAGCCGACGACAGTAGCTGCCGGCTTGCCCTGAAATTGCGGCCCGGCAAAGCCCAGCCCCAACAAATTCATCACCCCCAAAAGAATGATGACCCAGCCGCCAAGCAACATCAGCGACTGAATGTGCTGAAAGAGCAACGCGCTGATAGCCGTCGCCGTCGCGCCAAGTAGCGTGACCGTGGTTGCCAACCCCAGGAAGAAAGCAACCGTCATCAGCACGACGCTCTGCCTTTGCGCCTGGAAGGTGAAAGCGAAGTAGGCAGGAAGAATAGGCAGCGTGCATGGCGAAAGGAAGCTGAGCACGCCGGCCAGGAAGGCGGCGGGCAGCAGAATCAACAGGCTCTGGCCGTTCGTCGCCGAAGCGGACGAGCCGGTGTTGAGCGACAGCAACACAATCAACAACAGCGCCGCCGCACTCAGGACGACGGCAGCGACTAGCGGGCGCGAGAGCCGGCGGCGTGAACGAAGCTCGGTTTGTTCCAACATAGTTGCTCACAATCAAAGCGTATTGATGAGATTATAGACGAGCCGTCCATGCACAACTTTAAGGTCGGGTGAGAGTTTCGCCGTCCGGTTCGGCGTCGGCGACCAGCGTCAGGGTCAGTTCATTCAGCCCGACCAGCCGCAGCAGGAAGACGGGCGACGACACCACGCCGCGCACGAAAATCTGCCCACCATCCGAAAACACTTCGCTCAGCGTTACCCGCGCCGCGCCGGCCCTGTCCAGCGCTGCCTGCGCCAGCGTGTAGGCCGAGGGCCTGCCGTCGGCGTCCACCAGCCGCAATTCCAGCGTGGTCATCCCGTCGGCCTCCACGCGCTCCACAGCCTGCGCCGCCGCGCGGGCCGCCTCGTCGAGCGCGGCCTGCCCCAACCGAACGTTGCCGATGAGCAGAGCGGCGTCCACCAACAGCCCAAGGACCAACAACGCGCCCACCGCCAGCGCAAGATGAAAGGCCAGCCGGGCGCGTTGGCTCTCTTTAGCAAACATATGCGAACCCTTCTGCTTGAAACAAGCCTTGAAAGAGATGGGGGCGTCCTCGGAACGCGGCCCAAAAGTTCAAACCTAAAGAACACGAGCGACCTGACATGGTCAATCCTTCACGCCGCTACGGAAATCGGATAACGGCTCAGGCAAAAGCTTCCAGCCGTTGAGGAGAATCCACAGATATATGAGTCCACTGAAAAAACCACTTTTCAGGCGCAAACGCTACCATATATGGCGTCGAGATTACAACCAAAGCGGCATATGTGGCGGCCAAGTGTTTCAATCATGACCTTTTTTCAGGGCACTCACAGATGACTCCACTGTAAAAAACTACGGTCTCACCGCGAAGCTGCGAAGGGCGCAAAGGCTTCGCTCCTGTTTTCCTTAGCGTTCTTGGCGTCTTCGCGGTTCAGATGGACTTTTTTCAGTAGAGCCACAGATACAGTCCACTGCAAAAAGGATGTTTCATCGCTGAGATCGCCGAGCACGCGGAGAAATAGAAGAACTCTGCGGTCTCTGCATTCTCCGCGATAAATTAAAGCGGCGGGGCTTATCCCGAACCGACGTTGGACGAATAGCAGAGTCCGCCGAGCGCTGCTAGGCGGCTTCGTCTTCGACAAATTGCGGCTTCGCGTCGGCGACCTCGACCTGATTGCCGGATGGAAAACCGATGCGCGTGACCGCCGAGCCGGCCTCGCGCGTGACGCTCACGCCCTTCCAGCGCACCGTCACCGGCCAGGGGAAAGGATTGTAGCCTTCAAGAAAAACGCGGCGCGGCGAGATGGGACGGATGCCGACGGCGCGCAGGAAGAGATGCACCGGCGCAACGCCCCACAGATAGTCCTTTTCCCCCAGGCCCTCCAACTTATCGCTGTTGTAGGCCTCGCGGAAGCACTTGTCATTCTTGAGCGTGTGGAGCATAGCGGTCATCAGCCGCGTAATCAGCTCGGCGGCCTCGGCGCGGTAGCCGTAATCCACCAGTCCTTCGCCCAGCATCGTGTTCCACATCAGCCACACGCCGCCGGAGCCGTTGCGGTTGTCGGGCGCGTAGGCCGGGTCTTGCGCCGAGCAGTTAGGGATGCCGTAGGGCCGCCAGTAGCGCGCCGGGTCGGTGAGGGTGTGGCGCACCAACAGCTCGGCACGCGCGGCGTCAGGGATGCCGGCCCACAGCGGGAGCAGCAGCGTCTGGTCTTGGCGCGAGGTGTCCACGACGGAGACGGTCACGGTGTAGTCGTCACTCAGGCCGGTCACTTCGACCTGGTTCAGCTCAACATACAGCTTTTCACTCACCGCCGTGCCGATGCCGAAGTACCACTGCACATGGGAGCGTTTGAGCGTCTCCACGCGATGCCGCCCGCGCCGCCCGCGCCCACCGAACGTCACGACCATGTCGGGGCGGGCCTCGCCGGGGCCGATGGCCTTGACGACCAAACGCGCCGGGCTGAGAAAGCGGCGCGAAACGTCTTCGGCAAAACTGCCGCGCCGCTCGATGAGCGTTTCGCCGCGCGTCACCAGGTGCGAGTCGCGGTCCACGTAGTGATACGACAGGGTATCGGCGCGCCACATCGCCTCCACAGCCGACTTGAGGAGGGAGGCGCGTTGCGCGAGGACCGGGTCGGCGGGCAGCCCCAGTTCCGCCGCCATCCGGCTCAACGTCAGGCACTCGCGGTAGAGGTAGCTCGCCAGGTCAGGCGCCTCCACTGCGCTGATGTCGGCGCCCTGCGCCCAGCTCCTCCAGCGCACGAAGCTCGGATTGTCGTCGAAGGCCGATTGGACGGTGTGCGACCATTCGGGCACGCCGTCGCCGTCGCGGTCGTGTCGGGAGGTGAACCACACATCAAGGAAGCGACGCAATCCGGGATAGACCTCGGCCAGGAAGTCGCGGTCTTCGGTGTATTCGTAAATCAGCCAACTGATGGCGGCGAGCAGCGGGATGCATAAGGCCCGGTTGCGCTGCCCACCCAGGCCGGGCTTCCAGTCAATGAAGCCGTCCTCCTGCTGCACGGCCAGCCAGTTGCGGATGATGCCCTTGGCCAGCTCCGGCGCGGCAGGCGTAATCTGCGGCACGTTGACGTAGGCCTCGGTGGCGACCTGTCCATCCCATTGCCAGTCGTGGTCGGAGCCGTCGCCCTTGCGTGAGAAGCCCTTATCCGGGATGCGGGTGAAGACGAAGGAGGGGTGCGGCAGGTGTTCCGTCGGCCCGACGTAGCAGCGCAGAGCAGTGGTCTGAGCGAAGGCGAAGGTGGCGTCCCAGTCGCGGTCGCCGGTCTCGATGTCGAGCAGGCTGCGGTTGGTCAGCTCGATCCGCGCGAACTCGCCGTCCCACTCGCGTGCGAACACTTTGCGGATGCGGGCCAGTGCGGCGGGCGCCGCGTCCGAGCCGGCGGCCTGCGCCCAGCGCACGATGACCGGCCGGCCGGGCGGCAATTCGAGTTGCCGGGTAAGCACCGGGTAGGGCGCGTCGTCGGTCTGCGCCTCGCCGTCCAGCGCCACGACCATATCGAGATTGCCGCTGTGTCCCTGCAGCAGGGGGACGCCGTCAATCACACCGGGCATCATCGGCAACGGATTGTCCAACGGCTTAAGCAGGGCAGCAAGCGCAAAGCGCACCGAGCGCGGTTCTTCATCGGGGCTGTGGTTCACCAGCGTGAACTGCCCGGCAACGGTGTGCGAATCCGGAACCCAGTAGTGGGCGGTGACGGCCAGCCCTTTGAGCGGTTCGAAGGTGACGCGCAGATAGTTGACGAAGAAGGCACGCACCGCCGGCGTGAACACGAAATCCGCCGGGTCGCTGACCGTGCGCCCGGCCTCGCTGAAGACGGGGAACAGGCGCAGCTCGCGGGCGCGTAAACCGAAGGTGGTGCGCAGCGCCAGGGCAGGCGGCTCGCCGCCGCTCAGGCTTAATTCCCAGATATGGTCATCGGTGTAGTCGGTAGGCGTCAGACGCGCATCGGCGGCCAGGCGCAAGGCCAGCGGGTCGTCCTGCGTGAGGAACCAGTCGCGCATGGAGCCTCTAATTGTAGCGCACACGTGTAGCGCACACGATGCGCTTTGCGCGGCGTGTGCACGCAAAATATGTCAGCCGCACCCTGACCCTTCGGCTTCGCTCCGCTGTGCGCGCTCAGGGGAGCGGCGGGCGTCCGGCGATTACCGCTTCGGCTTCGCTCAGCGTCCGCTCAGGATGCCCGCCGCGCAGGCCATCCTGAGCGTGGCTTCGCCGAGCGAAGCCCGCCGAAGGGCGAAGGGGCGGCACGTTCCCTGACAACCTGTGCGTGCATCCTGCGCGGCCGTGTGCACGCAAAAGTTGTCAGGGAAAAATAAGCCTGGGGTAGGATTGGGTTGATAATCACCTAACCCACCCGAGGCTCACCATGACTATAACACCGACCTCATCGCCAGCCTAGCCCAGCAAGTTCCCCAGGTCTTCTAATGCCTCGGCGGCCTACAAGCCTGCGGCCTGCCTGCGCGCCCTCGACCTGCTCGGCCTGCTGAAGCAATTCATCCCGGAGCTGAAAGCGCTGCAAGGCCTGGCCCAATCACCGCCGCACACGCTCGATGTCTGGGAGCACACGCTGGCGGTCGTCACGCGCCTGGCGGAAGTGATCCACCTGCTCGGCCCGGTGCACGACGTGGACGCCGCCTCCGACCTGACGGCCGGGACGGTGAGCGTGCGGCTGGGACGTTATCGCGAACCGATTAGCACACTCCTGATGCAGCCGCTGGCCGGCGACCGACCCAGGCGCTGGATGCTGATGCTGGCCGCCCTGCTGCACGACGCCGCTAAGCCGGAGACGCGCTCGTTGGAGGCCGATGGCCGCATCCGCTTCCTCGGGCATGAGAGCCGCAGCGCCGACCTCGCCGTCACCGTGCTGACCCGTCTCAAGTTCAGCGCCGACGAAATCCGTTATGCGCAAACCGTCATCGCCCACCACATGCGCCCGCGTCAATTGACGCGCGAGGGCGAGCCAACCCCGCGCGCCAT
>JAVQXV010000125.1:0-8756 GCA_033577755.1 Anaerolineales bacterium | reverse complement strand
AAATGTCCACCAACCCTTTGCGCGAACTTCAGAAACTCGGCCAATCGCCATGGCACGACAACATCCGCCGTGACCTGCTCACGAGCGGTAAGCTCAAACAGATGGTCAAGGCCGGCGACATCACCGGCCTGACTTCCAACCCTACCATCTTCGAGCAGGCCATCGGCCAGACGAATATCTACGACGAAGCGCTGGCCGAGCTGGCGCTGGCCGGCAAGTCCGCTGCCGAAATCTTCGATGCGCTCAGCATCGAGGACATTCGGGCTGCAGCGGATGTGTTTGCGCCGGTGTATGAAAAGACGAAGGGCGCAGATGGCTACGTCAGCATCGAAGTCGCGCCGGCCTATGCGCGCGACACGCAGGCCACCATCAAAGAAGCGAAGCGGTTGTGGAAGGCAGTGGGCCGGCCTAACCTGATGGTCAAAATCCCGGCGACCAAAGAGGGCCTGCCCGCCATCGAGCAGTCCATCGCCGACGGAATCAACGTCAACGTCACCCTGATCTTCTCCATCAAGCGTTACCGCGAAGTGATGGACGCTTACCTGGCCGGCCTGGAGCGGCGCCTCAAGGCCCGCAAGCCCATTGACCACGTCGCCTCAGTCGCGTCGTTCTTCGTCAGCCGGGTGGATACCCTGGTGGACAAGCTTCTCGATGAGCGCATCCGCAAGCTGGGCGGCCAGGGCGCAGAGGCGTTGCAGGCGCTGAAGGGCAAAGCGGCCATCGCCAACGCCCAGCTGGCCTACGCCGAGTTCCGTCGCCACTTCAGCACGGTGCGCTTCAGCGCGCTGGCGGCAAAGGGCGCGCGCCTGCAGCGCCCGCTCTGGGCTAGCACCTCCACCAAGAACCCGGCTTATCCCGACGTGATGTACATCGAGGCCCTGATCGGCCCGGACACGGTGAACACCATGCCGCCGGCCACCCTCGCCGCCTACAAAGACCATGGAAAACCTGAGCTGCGTCTGACCGAAGACGTGCGCGATGCCCAGCGCGTGATCGAACAGCTTGAAGAGTTCGGCATTCGGATGGACGACGTGACGCAACAGCTTGAAGATGAGGGCGTGGCCGCGTTCGCCAAGTCCTTCGATACGCTGCTGGCGGTGGTCGAGGCGCGGCGGCAGGCGGTACTGCTGAATGCGCGCCAGCGGATGGCGCTCGGTCGGGCGCAGAAGGTGGTGGACGCGGCGCTGGCGCAGCTGGACGCCGACCGGTTCGGCGCAAGGTTGTGGCAGAAAGACCCCACCCTCTGGAAGCCGGACGACCCCACCCATCAGGCCGAAATCAAAATCCGCCTGGGCTGGCTGGATGTGGCCGAGACGATGGCCCGGCGCGTCACCGAGCTGACGACCTTCGCCGGCGAAGTACGCCGCGCCGGCTTCACCCACGCCTTGCTGTGCGGCATGGGTGGCTCGTCGCTGGCGCCCGAAGTGATGCGCACCACCTTCGGCGTCGCCAAGGGCTACCTCGACCTGGCCGTGCTGGACTCCACCGACCCGGCAGCGGTGCTGGCCGCTGCGGCACGCAGCGACCCGGCGCGCACCCTGTTCATCATCGCCAGCAAATCCGGCGGCACTGCCGAAATCAACGCGATGTTCAAATTCTTTTGGCAGCGCCTGACGCAGCTTAAGGGCAGCCGCGCCGGCGAGAACTTTATCGCCATCACCGACCCCGGCACGTCCCTGGAGACGCTGGCCCGCGAGCGCGGCTTCCGCCGTGTCTTCCTCAACCCACCGGAGATCGGCGGACGTTACTCGGCGCTGTCCTACTTCGGCCTGGTGCCGGCTGCGTTGATGGGCGTGGACGTGGCCAGGCTGCTCGACCGGGCACGGGCGATGATGAGCGCCTGCGGCGGCAACATCCCGGCGACTCGCAACCCGGCCCTGCGCCTGGGCGCGGCGCTCGGTGCGCTGGCCGAGGCAGGTCGCGATAAGGCCACCTTCATCCTTTCAGACAAAATCGCCGGCTTCGGTTATTGGATCGAACAACTCATCGCCGAGTCAACGGGCAAGGAGGGCAAAGGCATCCTGCCGGTGGAAGGCGAAGCGCCCGGCAAGCCGTCGGCCTACGGCAACGACCGCGTCTTTATCTATCTGAAGTTGGGCAAAGATGTGAAGCACGACAAGGTCGTGAAGGCGCTGGAGAAGGCCGGCCGGCCCGTCATCGAGATACCCCTGAGCGATGTGTACGACCTGGGCGGCGAGTTCCTGCGCTGGGAGATTGCCACGGCTGCGGCCGGCCGCGTGCTCGGCATCAACCCCTTCGATCAGCCCGACGTTCAGGAGGCCAAGGATATCACCAAACGCTACCTGGCCGAGCTGGCGCAGTCGGGCCGCTTGCCGGAGGCGGGCATGGCGCTCTCGACGTCCGCCGAGGACTTCGATGTGCGGCTGCGCAAGTACTTCAGCCTGGTGCGGCGCAACGACTACATCGCGCTGATGGCGTACTTCGCCCGCACGCCGCGTCGCGAGAAGCTGCTGCGCGAATTGCAGGCCCTGCTGCGCGATCGAACCGGAGCGGCGACCACGATCGGCTATGGGCCGCGCTTCCTGCACTCGACCGGCCAGCTGCACAAGGGCGGCGCGAACAACGGCGTCTTCCTCCAGCTGCTGGTGGATGACCCGGTGGATGCTCCCATCGAGGGCGAGCCGTACACCTTCTCCGGGCTGAAACAGGCGCAGGCACTGGGCGACTACAGCGCGCTGCTGGCCCGTCGCCGGCGCGTGGTGCGCATCCGGTTAGGCAGCCAGCCGGAGCAGGCCTTGCAAAAGATTCGAGATGTGCTAAAAACGCCTACGAAAAGGAAGTAGCATCGAATACCGCGAACTGCAAAAACGAACCGCAGGGAACGCCGAGGGCGCGGAGTTCTTCGCCATTATATGTCCGCGCGCACTCCGTGGTGAATTGAGCTTTTTGCAGTCAGGCCGCGAGTGATTTTGCGCAATTCGCGCCATTCGATGCTGAGAACCGGATGCCCCGACCTCGCTCGCGCGTCCGCTATGAAATGGCCATCCCCCGGCCTCCGGCCCGGCTGGCGCCGCGCGTTATCCCCTCGGTGGACCCGTGGGTGGCCGGTGAGATGTTCGTCTCTCCACACGTCGAAGAGCGACGACGCGGCTTCGCCATCTTGCTCGGCTCGGAGACGGTGCGGCGCTCCAACCTGACCATTCAGCTGCTCTGCTCGCGCGTGGACGAACCGGACCTGGCGCTGCGCGCTCAGATTGTCCAGGCGCTGGCCGATTACTTTGAAGTGCGCGGCCTGGACTATCGCTACCCCGCCGAGGTGCGCGCCATCGTCGCCGGTCACCTGCGCAAGTACGAACGACCGCACCTGCTGGCCCTGCTGGAACTGCACCACGCGGCGCGCACCGGGCAGGTGCGCTTGGCGGCGGACGCCCTACCTCGCCTGCTCGAGCGCGTGCCCAACGCCTCCGCTCAGCTCGTGAAGCTGGCCGGCGACCGTAACCTGGCGCTCAAGCTGCGCCGCGAAGCCATCGAGCTGATTGGACGGGTAGGATTCACCGACGCAAAACAGGCGCTGCAGGGGTTGGAGGCGCGCATTGCCGGGCGTTGCGCCGGCCAAATCCCCATGACCTTTGCACCATCCGACCACGCCGACGAGCAGCAACTATTGCCCGCTCTCCGAGTCACCCTACAACTTTTGGACGAAACCGAATAGGGTGCCGACTCGGTTACAATGGGCTGTACAGCTGTGCGCCTGTGCAGCTGCGCCTGAGTGAGGAAGGTTATCTATGTCTGCGCCCCTGACTTACTCTACTTACCTGCGCTTGAAGGATATTTTGAATGCTCAGACGCCCAAATCTACGGGGCCGGAGCACGACGAGATGCTCTTCATTATCATCCACCAGGTGTACGAGTTGTGGTTCAAGCAACTCCTGCACGAGGTGGATTACCTGTGCGCTCGTCTATACGCCAATGACACACCGCGCGCCCTGCACACCGTGCGCCGCATCCTCACCATCCTAAAGACGGTCGTCTCGCAGATTGACATCCTCGAGACGATGACGCCGCTGGAGTTCAACTCCTTCCGCAGTTTCCTCGAGTCGGCCAGCGGCTTCCAGTCGGCGCAGTTCCGCGAGCTGGAATTCGCACTGGGCTATAAGCGGCCCGCGCTCATCAAGCACTTCGCCGACGATGTCGAGGCGCAGGCGCGGCTGGAGCGCCGCTACCGCCAGCCGACGTTGTGGGATGCCTTCCTGCATTACCTCAACCTGAACGGTTGCGCCATCCCCGCCGAGGCTTTGGAACGCGACGTGACTACGCCGGTCACGGCCTCGCCGGGGGTGCAGCAGGCCCTCATCACCGTCTATCGCACCAATCCCTGGCTTGCCCGTATGTGTGAGCGGCTGGTGGATCTGGACGAGGGCTTTCAGGAGTGGCGCTATCGGCACGTCAAGATGGTCGAGCGCACCATCGGCGCAAAGCCGGGAACCGGCGGTTCTGCCGGCGTCGCCTACCTGGTCACCACCCTCAAGCCATTCTTCCCCGATCTGTGGGAGATACGGACGCAGCTATGAGGGAGATGACTGACACCTGATGATTGAAGACTGATGATTGGAGATTAGAGATTGGAGATACGCGGCAGAGTTGGGTTGTTGGTCGTTGTATTGATGGGGAGCCTAATGCTTCTGCAACCGGTATGGGCCAAGCCGCTCGACCGGCCGCTGGCGCAGGGGACGCCGACCGGGCCGCGCGTGGAAGTGCCGGGCGATCCGGGCTTTGCCAACGTGCGCGCCGGGCCGGGCGGTGAGTATGAAATCGTGGGCCGCCTCGTTCTGGGCCAGACTGCACCCATCGTGGGCAAGGTGACGCTGAGACAGTTCGTCTGGTACAAAATCCAATACTTCGGCGGGCCGGGCAACTTTGGCTGGGTCTCCGGCAACGCCGTCCTCACGGTTGGCGACGTGGCCGGGGTGCCGGAAGTCGCTGCGATGGACATCCCGCCGACGCCCACGCTACCGCCCACGCCGACGCTGGAGCCGGGCGGTGTGCTGACGGCGACCGTCAGCCCGGTGTCCAATCGCCTGCCCACGTTCACGCCGCCTGCCGTCATCATCCGTCCCACGTTGCTGCCCGAACAAGGGCAAACCACGACCGGCGGCTTCCCGCCTGCCCTCGCCATCATCATCCTCGTCTTGGTCGGCGTATTTTCCGGGATTGCCGGGCTGATCCGCAGCCGGAGTTAGCGGGGGCCGGCCTCCTGCAACAACTCGGCGGCGACGGCGCGGCCGCGCTCGGTCAGCCAGAACGTTGCCGCCGGGAACTTTTTGTTGCTGTCAATAAGGCCGGCCTCCACCAGCTCTTCGGGGTGGCGGCGTTCAACCGGCTCGGATGGGCGGCCATCGCTGAAGTGCAGGCGGAACTCCTTGTGTCCCTCGATGTCACGATGCGCCTTGAGCGTGTGCCCCTCGGCCAGGGCGCGCAGCAGGCGTTTGTGTTCGGCCTTCAGTCTGTGCATCTTCGGGCGGGTGAACTTCGCCGCGTCGCCGGTCTTTGACGCCGGCGGCGGGCAGCCTTCCGGGAAAAAGAACCGATCATCGCCCAGTTCTCCGGTTCCCGGTGTTTCCGGCTTTCCCTCCTTTCTGAGATTTTCCCGGCTATCCCAGCAGATGTATATATTCCTGCAGCTTGCGCTGATTGATCTTGATGTATTTGTCTTTGATGATCTCGTCCATCTCCTCCGGCGTCAGGCGCTTGCTTAGAATCTCCAGCGCATCCTCCGGAGATTGGCCGTAAGCGAGTTTCTTCTTCCCATTCTTCAGGTCGAAGAGATACATGAAGTGGGGATTACTAAAACTGCTCATGGTTCTTTGGTCAGATAGTCTTGTGGTCAGGTGGTCGAGTGGTCGAGAGAGGGGTAACCATCGGCAAACGGACTATTTGACCAGCTGACTACTTGACCACTTGACTACCTGACTACTCGACGAAGGAGCTACGCTTTCGCCAGCGCCGACAGGTAATTCTTGCGCTCCTGGCGTATCTTTGGCAGGCCGCGGTTTACTTCGGCGTCGTACTTGCCGGCCAATAGGTCGCGGTAGAACTGGTAATCCACTCCGACGACCTTCTCATCGTCAGGATAACGATGATAGTTCTCCTTAGACATGCGGCTCTTGCCTTCGGCGATGAGCTGGTAGCCGAGCGCCGAGCCGGGGTAGGGGGCGTAAAACGAAATGGAAGGCATGATGCGTTTGGTGTACTTGATCATGCGCATTGTCTTAAAGGCATCCTCGCGTGTCTCGCCGGGGATGCCGAGCATGATGTTGCTCCAGAAGACCGGCGGCTTCTTGCCCTGCGCCTCCATCTCGTCGCCGATGCGCGTCAGCAGGTCAATAGTGAAGTAGTTGTCTTCCTCGGTGCATTCCTTGTTCAGGATGCGCAGCACGTTGTCACTGCCGGACTCGAAGCCGATGGAGACGGTGCTCCAGTTGGTCTCCTTCACCAGTGCCTCGAAGAGGTCGGGCCACTGGCGCACGGTGTCGGCGCGGCCCGCTGCCCAGTACGGCCAGACTTTGTTGGCCTTGCGCGGATACTTCTCCAGCCACTCCTCCAGCCAGGAAGGGTTCTGGAAGAACATCGAGTCGTGGATGACGACCGAGCCGACGCCGTATTTGCGGTCGAGGTAGTTCAGCTCATCAATGACCATGTCCACCGGGCGGCGGCCCATGTTGGGGATGTAGGAGTTTTCGTTGCAGAAGACGCACTGCCAGGGACAGACGCGGCTGGTCAGCACCGTGGCCACCGGCGGCGGCCCCCAGCCACACTCCGGCTCCAGCGGCCAGTTAAATTTGCGGGCCAGCTTCCAGGAGGCCGGCTTGGGCCACAACGTCCGGTCAATCATCGGCCATTCGGCCATGCTCTTCGCGCCGACTCCTAGCACCACACGCGGGAACGCAGTCGGGTCGCGCACCAGGTCTACGATGATTTTCTCGCCCGGTCCCTGAATGATTTTGTCGAACTCGGGCACGGCCAGCATCTCGTCCAGGGCAACGGTGGCGTGCATGCCGCCGGTCAGCACAATCCCCTTGGGGTTTACTTCCTTGAAAATCTTGGCGGCCCGATAGGCAACGGGGTAGGTGTATGAGCGCACGTTCATGATCAGCAGGTCGTAGCCCTGCATCTTCTTCTTCACCTGGTCCCAGTTGGTGCATTGGCGGGTGGAGAAGATGTCGGTGAGCAGGCCGTTCTGATGCAAGATGGTGCGCAGCAGGCCGAGGCCGTGATCCTGCCATTGCTCATGCGGGCCGGCCGGGTTCACCAGGTCGCCCAGATCGCCCAGATCGAGCCAGAGGCGGTTGCTGGTACGCTTGGGTTGAAAGATAGGCCAGGAGATTGGCATATCGCTCGAACCTTAGCTCATAAAATCCCCCAGGCAACATCCCACTCGCGGCGGATGTCCCTGGGGGACGTCGCGGTAGGCACGGTCGGTTGGACGGCTTAGTGACAGCCGCAGCCGCCGCCGGCTGCCGGAGTTGCTTGACTGCTGGTTCGGAACGAGTGGCCACAACCGCAGGACGCGACTGCGTTCGGGTTGTCAATGCGGAAGCCGCCGCCCATCAGGTTGTCCACGTAGTCAATGCTTGAGCCGGACAGATACATCATCGAGGTTGGGTCTACAAAGATGCGCACGCCATCCTGCTCAAAGACCGAGTCGAATTCGCTCGGCTCCTTCTCGATGGCCATGCCGTACTGCATGCCGGCGCAGCCGCCGCCGGAGACGAAGACGCGCAGGCCGGAGTCGGCCAGGTTGCGTGCCGCTAAGATCTCGCGCAGCTTGGCTACTGCCGCAGGCATAAGCTTGATTTCGGGTTCGGTGGACACTTCATCGGGCATGGTCGGCATCAACAAGTCGCTCATACCTTTTGCTCCTGAATGGTTTGCCGAAATTGTATTGGACTTTTCAGCCGGCGTCAATTACAAGAAACCGGTCTTGTTTATTTTTTTATTGTTTATTGCGCAACCGGCTCGCGCACTCGGTAGGTGCAACTGGTCGCGCCCTCGGCCAGGCGGCTAACGCGCTGCGGCACCGCGCCGAGCAGGTTCCCGATGAGCACCAGGTCCATCTGGCAAAGCTCCGGGTGCTTGCCGGCCAGCGCTTCATACGGGCAGTTGCTGGTGTGGATGAGATAGCCCTCGTCGGTCTGTTCCCAGCGGGCAACGTAGCCGCGTGCGTTGAGGAACTGCACCGCGCGATCCAGCCGTTCGGGCCACGGCTCGTCCGCCGCTCTGGGCGCTTCGCCGCTTAGCCGCGCAGCCACGCCCTCGAAAATGACATTGACGAGCTGAGGGTTGTGCGTTTTGATTTCTTCCAGCACAGCTCCGGCCAGTTGGTCGTAATTCTTGGGAAAGTGCTCCGAGGCCCTTTGGGTGAGGGTGAAGACGTGCTGCGGGCGTCCGCGCGAGTTGCGATGGCGCACAACCGGCTCGGCGACCAGCGCCTCGCGGCGCAGGATGTCCAAATGATGCCTCACCGTCACCGCGGTCAGGTCGAGCACCTCGGCCAGTTCATCCACTGTTGCCTGGCCATTTTGCTTGAGATAATCCAAAATAGCTTTGCGCGTTGTCTGCATGGGCGGCCTCCGGTGAAACCAATAAACTATAAGCCGCTTGCTGAAATTTTACGGGAGCGTTTTAAACCTTGTCAAATAATCTCGAGTTTAGACTAACCAAACCGCCCTCGGTTCTGCCAAGGGGTGAGCCGCACCCTAACCAAGACCGAAAAACGCGCCGGCCAGCGGCATGAG
>JAVQXV010000124.1:0-8802 GCA_033577755.1 Anaerolineales bacterium | reverse complement strand
AGAGCCGTCGTCGGAGTTGGGAGAATCCGAAGGTGTGATGACAGGCAAGGAGGGCGGCCTCAGCAGTAGCCGCTGCCCTCGTTGTGGCTCATCCGATTTTGGGGAAGACAGCGCGAGTGGCCGGTACGAAGAAAAGCTTCACGGGCGTTGACGTGCGTGAGACCGGCAGCAAATTCCGCGCCGCAAGATGGACACACCAAGGAGGAGGAGCACAGGCTGCTCCGGCCACGTTATTGCAACATTAATTCCCGATGCGTCGCTCCAAAAGAGTGCTCGGGCGGTTTTGACCGGATTGCGCCTGCAGCAACGAGTGTGTTATCTCAGGCCGATCTCGATTGTCCCGTGAAGCTTTTCTATGCGTCATCACTGTATGACTTATCGGTGCCAAAGTCAATTGGAAATTTCTTAAAAAAAGTCCTCTTTGAGAGAGCGGGCACAAGAAACCAAGGCTGCGTTATACTTCGGTCATGTCTATTTTCACCCAAGCCGTCCACTCCGGCAAAATCCCACCCAAACCCGGCACGTCCTTCGCCCCGCCGATCGTTACCGCCTCGGCCTGGGCGCAGGCCAATGGCGAAACAATGGACGCTGCCCTCGGCGACGAGCGCGTCGGTTACGTCTATTCGCGCTACAGCGCCCCGACCCAGGAGGCCTTCGAAGCGGCGCTGGCCGAGTTGGAGGCCGGTGCGGACGCCGCCGCCTTCGCCTCCGGCATGGCCGCCCTGCACACCGCGCTGCTGGCCGCCGGCGCCGTGCCCGGCGCGACCGTCGTCGCCGCCGCAGAGCTGTACGGCGCCACTACGACCCTGCTCACCCATCTGGCCGCCGGCGGTGTGACCGTGCGCCGCGTGGACGTGCGTGACCTCGCGGCGGTCGAAGCGGCACTTCCAGGCGCGAACGTTCTTTTGTTCGAGGTCATCGCCAACCCCCTCTGCCGCGTGGCCGACGCACCGGCCCTGATCGCGCTGGCGAAACGTTACAGCGCGCGCGTCATCGTGGACTCAACCTTCACCACACCGTACCTGATTCAGCCGCTCACCCTCGGCGCAGATTTTGTGATGCACTCGGCGACAAAATACATAGGCGGGCATGGCGACGTGCTGGCCGGCGTGGTGGTGACCGCGCAGGCCGAGGATGCGGTCAACCTGCGCCAGACTCGCAAGGTGCTGGGCGCGAACCTCGGCGCGTTCGAGGCCTATCTGGCGCTGCGCGGGCTGCGCACCCTGCCGCTGCGCGTCCGCGAGCAGAACGCCAACGCGCTCCGGCTGGCCCACTGGTTGGCCGGCCATCCGCGCGTTGCCCGCGTCTATTATCCCGGCCTGCCCGATAACCCTGATCACGCCGTTGCGCAGCGCCAGTTTCGCGCCGGCTGTTTTGGCGGCGTGCTGGCCTTCGATCTCAAAGATGCGGGCCGCGCCGAAGTCTTTACATTTTTGGAGAAGCTACGGCTGGTGCAGCGCCTCCCCACGCTCGGCGATGTTGTGACGGAAGTGATGTACCCGGCCATCGCCTCGCACCGCGCGCTGACGCCGGAACAACGGGCGGCTGTGGGCATCGGTGATGGGTGTGTGCGCCTCTCCGCCGGCATCGAAGCGGTCGAGGACGTGATTGCAGATTTGGAGCAGGCCCTCTCCTGATTGCTGATTGAGGTTTGGCATAGTCCACGATATAAGGTCTCCGATCTCAAATCTCAAATGCCCCGTCGCTACCTCGCCACCGTCGTCCTCGCCACGCTGGCCGGGGCGTTCCTACGGCTGTGGCAGCTGACGGAGATACCGCCCGGCCTGCACTACGACCTGGCCGCGACGGCGCTGCTCGGCAACGAAGTCGCCTTCAACGGCTACCGGCCCATATTCATTCAAGCGTACACCGGCCACGAGCCGCTTTTTTATTACTGGCTGGCCGCTTGGTTCAACCTAATCGGCTCGTCGGTCTTCAGCCTGCGATTATCGGCGGCGCTGCTCGGCATCCTCACCATCCCCGCAACCTTCTTCGCCGTGCGCCAGTTCATGCGCCTGTTTACGCCCGAGGATCAGGTGTTGCAGTACACGCTGGCCGCGCTGGCTGCTGTGCTGCTGGCCTTCGCCTTCTTTCATGTCGTCTTCTCGCGCTTTGGCTTCCGCGTCATCACGCAACCGCTAGTGCAGTGCCTGGCGCTCGGCTTTCTCTTCCGCGGCCTGGCGCGAATCACCGGTCTCCAGTCCTCAATGAATAGAGATCGGAGATTGGAGATTAGAGACTTTGTGCTCGCCGGGTTCTTCACCGGGCTGGCCGCCTACACGTACCTCGCGGCGCGGCTGTTCCCCTTTCCGTTGGGAGTATTCTGGCTGGCGGTGTTGATTGCCGCCCGGCGCGGGACGCCAAAAGACACTGGGCAGGGGGCAAGCCACTCGCCACGCGCCATGCCCTTCGCCCAACTTTCCACTTTCTACTTTCTACTCTTCACCCTCTCCGCCGCCCTCACCTTCGCCCCGCTCGGCTTGTACTTCATCCAACACCCGGAAGATTTCTTCAATCGCGCCGCCCAGATCGTTGCGCGCCCGGGCGACGAGAACCTGTTGTGGCAGGGCATTCGCCGCGCCGCCGAGATGGTCTTCCTGGACGGCGAACCCTACGACCGCTTCAACCTGCCCGGCCTGCCGCTCTTCCCGCTGCCGCTTGGCGCTTTCTTCGTTATCGGCCTGCTCAGCATCATCATCGGCCTCCTTCGACTTCTGCGCCCCGTCCAACGCAATACGCAATACGCAATACGCAATACGTCCTCCCACCTCATTCTTCCTGCCTCCCTCCTTCTTATCGTTTGGCTCCCCTTCATGCTGCTCCCCACCGCGCTCTCGGTCTATGACATCTTCCCCTCCAACGTACGCGCCTTCGGGCTGACGCCGCTTGTTTTCGTCTTCCCGGCGCTGGGAATTGTGGCGACCTACCGTTTTCTGCAAAAGCACTGGCCCGGCCCGCTCATCGGCGTGGCGTACCCGTTGACCGTCCTCACGCTAATTGTCCTCGCCATTGGAACCTATGCTACGTACCGACTGTACTTCGTCGAATGGGCAAACCTGCGCAGCCAGCGCCTGAATAACGACGCCGACCTGACCGACATCGCCGCTTACCTCAACACGCAGTCGCTGGCCGAGACGAACGCCTACGTCTCCGCCATCCATTACCGCCATCCCACGGTGGCATATCTGGCGCGCGAATACGGCAAGGTGCGCTGGCTTACCGGTGGCTCGGCGCTGGCGCTGCCGCATGATCGCGCTGCCTTGATTTTCTCCTCCGCCTCCGCGCCGTTGCCCGATGAGTGGACGGCGAACTGGCAGTCGTATCGGGTGCATCAGCAGCTCGGCCCGGATGGCCGGCCTGAATTCAGCGTCTATCGCTTCGAAGCCGGGCAAAGTCCGCCGCTTCCTGTATTCAGTCCTGTAGAAGAGAACTTCAGCAACATGCTGTTCGTGACGGGCTATCGCACGACGCGCGACGACGAGCGGCTACTGGTGGATGTGCGTTGGCGCATCGAGAATCTTGCGCCTGCCGGCGATTATCTGCCCTACGTGCGCCTGTACGACTCACTGGGCCGGCAATGGGCGCAAAGCGGCAATTTCACTTACCCCTCGGAGCAGTGGCTGCCCGGCGACACGCTCATCACACGTCACAGCCTGCCGCTGCCGCCCGGCCTGCCGCCGGATGATTACGTGCTGAAGGTCGGCGTGTACTCGCAGAGCACGAACGCGGCGCTGGCGCGCGTAAACGCGCAGGGCGGCTTCGGCGGCGAACGGGCGATGCTGGGCGTTGAACCGCTCGCGCGTCCCGAGGCCTCCGCCGATGAACTGCGCCGCGCCTTTGCCCCTCAGGCTCCTGCCGCAAGCATGCTCGCGCCGCTGCTTGGTTACACGCTCCCCGCGCCCGCGCTGCGCCAGAATCAGCGCTTCGACCTGACGTTGTACTGGCACACCGAGACGCCGCTTGCCGCGCCGTTGACGGTTATCCTCGGCGAGCGCATCCTCTGGTCAGGTGAGTTGCAGGCCAACGGTGCGCTGGCGCAGCGTTTGACATTGCGCGTTCCGCCGGAGCTGCAAGCCGGGCATTTTGATTTGGTGGTTAGAGTTGACACGGTAGGGGAGGCAACGCTGAAGACTGTGGATGTGCTTGCCGTATCGAGAGCTTTTGTCCTGCCACAGTCGGCGACGCGCATGGATGCCGTCCTCTCCGACGCGGTCACCGGTGCAGCCATCCGGCTGGCGGGTTATGAGCTGCAGCCCGGCCCAAGCACGCGCCTGACGCTCTACTGGCAGAGCCTCGCGCCCGCGCTCGACGCCGATTACACCATCTTCGTCCACGTGCTGGACGCTGCCGGCCAGATTGTGGCGCAGGCGGACTCACAACCACGCGCCGGCGCCTCCCCCACTTCGTTGTGGCAGCAGAACGAAGTAGTTGCCGACCCGTACACCTTCGACCTAACTCCGGGCAAGTATGCGCTGACCGTAGGGCTGTACGATGCCGAAACCGGCGAGCGACTCCGGGCAGGCGCAACAGACAGCATCCTCCTGGCAGGCTTTCGCGTACCGTAGAAAGCTGAAGAAAGTGTGCACGCCAAAAACATGTCAGCCGCACCCTGACCCTTCGGCTTCGCTCCGATGAGCGCGCTCAGGGGAGCGGCGGGCATCCTGAGCGGAACGAAGCGTAGTCGAAGAACGCCTGCCGCGCAGGACATCCTGAGCGTGGCTTCGCTCGGCGAAGCCCGCCGAAGGACGAAGGGGCGGCACGTTCCCTGACAACCTTTGCATGCACACTGAAGAAACCTTAATTATCTATTTTGACCGACAGCGGGTACAATCTATCGCAATGTTTGCCCGATCGGACTCTGCGCAGGAACAGCTCAAACCGGCGGAAGCCGCAGCGCCACATCTGAGCACCCTGACGGCTCATCACTATCTGGCCGAGGCCAAAAAGCGCTGGGCGCGTTTCGCCGCGCTCGACCTCTCGCGGCCGTTGGCGCGTTTGCCGTTCTTCGCCGGGCCGCGCACCGCCGAGGCCTATCGCCTGCGGCTGGCCGAAGCCTGGCATTACGCACAGTCCACGCTGCGGAGCATCGAGGCCGACCTGCGTCGCGTAACACCCGCGCTCGAGCAGTGCCGCCTGTCCATTGAGACCTTCAAGGCCGAGGTGCTGACGCGCTACTGCGCCTACATCCTCAGCTACCAGGCCGAGCTGGGCAAGCAAGGGCGGCTCCAAATCCCGCTGGAGTGGATGCAGCAGGCCGCAGCCGGCGCGCTGCTCTCGGTGCTGCACACGACGCTCCTGCTCTGGACGCTGCACCGGTCCCCGCGCCCCAGGCCGCCGCGCGTGCGCCGTCGGTTCCTCGCGCCAACGTGCGCGCGCAACTTCGCCTCCGTCCCCGTCGCGCCGCGCGCTCTCTCACTGCCTCTGCTCTGTTAGCCCGCCCGTTCACTCCCCGCTTCGCTGTTTCCATCGCCGTAACAACCTAAATGAGTCGGTGCCCGCTCGTTGGCGGGCTGCTGCTACAACCTGAGAGGAGTTCTCCCATGTCTCAAGGACTGGCGGTTGCTCCGGCCAGAGCCGGCAACCGTTCCTGGCAGAAGATCGTCGCGCAATATCACAAGCCGGATGTGCGCGAAGGCGTTAAGCAAATTGCGCTCACCCTCATCCCCTTCGCCCTGATCTGGGCGCTGATGATCTGGAGCCTAAACATCTCTTATCTGCTGACTCTGTTGCTCTCTGTGCCCGGCGCGCTGTTCATGGTGCGCCTGTTCATCATCATGCACGACTGCGGCCATGGCGCCTTCTTCAAGAGCCAGAAGCTCAATGACATCGTCGGTGTGATTTTCGGCGTGCTCACCTTCACGCCGTACTACAGCTGGCGACACGGCCACGCCATCCACCACGCCACTTCGGGCGACCTCGACCGACGCGGCATTGGCGACGTGACGACGCTGACGGTGCGTGAATACATGGCGCTGCCCTGGTGGCGGCGGCTGGGCTACCGCATCTACCGGCACCCGGCGTTTCTGTTCTTGGTCGGCGCACAGGTCAACTTCATCCTGCTCCAACGTTGGCCACACCCCGCCGACCCACGGCGTGAGAAGCTCAGCGTGCACGCTACGACGGCGGCGCTGCTCGGCTGGGCGGCGGCCTGGAGCGCACTCATTGGCTGGCAGAACTACCTGCTCATTCAATTCCCGCTGGTGTACCTCGCTTCAATGGTCGGCGTCTGGCTGTTCTACATTCAGCATCAGTTCGAAGAAACGTACTGGCGCCCGCATCCTGAATGGGACTATGTGCAGGCCTCGTTGCAGGGCAGCTCGTTCTACAAGCTGCCGAAGGTGCTGCAATGGTTCACCGGCAACATCGGCTTCCATCACATCCATCACCTCAGCCCGAAGATTCCCTTCTACCGGCTGGAGGCCGCCTATCGCGAGAACGACCTCTTCCAGCACAGCCCGACGCTTACACTGGCCGAGAGCCTGAAGACCCTCCGCTGGCGGCTGTGGGATGAAGAGCTGGGTCGGATGGTCGGCTTTGCACGTGTGGCCGAGCTGCGCAAACAGAAAAAGCTGCTCAGGAGGCAATTGGCGCAGGCATAAGAGGTTCAGGTGTCATGTGTCAAGTGTCACGTATTGCGTATCACGTATCACGTATCACGTATCGCGTATCACTTGGCACGTGACACCTAGCCCGATGCCGCCAGGCGCTCCAGCTCGGCGTAACCGTCTTCGCCCAGCACCAGTTTCAACTCCAGATCGAACAACGTATAAAGAGGCACCGGCGCCGTCTCGCTTGGGCGACTGCAACTGCCGCCCTCCAAATATATCTCGCTGTCTTCGCTGAGCACGAGGCGCTTCTCCACGTACACCAGTGGATGCAGCGCACAATAGAAGGGTTTGAAGCGCCAGGGATGCTCGCCGACGGCAAGGCCTGCCACCTGCAATGCGCACCGGCGGTCAGGCCGAAGGAAGATGCAAGTCTGACCGGCGGGATGGGTGGGATCGTCCACCACGCGCGTGCCGATGACTAAGCCGCCTTCGGGATGGTCATCGTCCGGCTCCGCTTCGCCGTCGAACCATAGCGCCGGGTTGCGGCGCTCCTCCGGCAGGTGCGGCTGGATAAGATGAGCGTGAGCGCGGATGTCATCGGCCTGGCGCGTGCTGATGTACACGCCGCCCGTGCAGCAGTGCGACTGGCACTCTTCGGTGCGGCAGCGGCGCAGAGCGCGCCTCTCCAGCAAACCCGCATCAATGCGAACGCCGTTGATGACAAGGTCTCGTTCGGACATGGGGTGAGCCTCCTGCTTAGAGTGTAGCCGGCTCCGATGACTCTGCAATGGCAGGGTGCTTTTTTTCCGGTCAGGTCGTTATAATTAACGGCGATGATTCGCGGCGTCATCTTTGACCTCGGCTCGACGCTGATTTACTCGGCGTATGATCGGAACTGGGGCGCCGTCGTGCCCCGCATGCAGGCCGATCTGCTGGCGCATCTAAACGCGCACGGCTACACCCTGTCGCCTGACGCCTTCTTTAGTCGGCTAAGCGCCAATTACGCTGTCTTCGACCGGCAGCGCCAGAACGACTGGGTCGAGTACACGGCCGGTTACCTCATCCGAACCACGCTGGCCGACCTGGGCGCGCCCGCCCCATCGCCCGAACTGCTGGCCGAAGCCGTCCGGGCTTATTTTGCCTACAGCGAGACGTTATATTCCGTGATGCCGGGTGCGCATGAGACCCTGCGCGAGTTGCGGGCCGCCGGCCTGCGCCTCGGCCTGATTTCCAACGCCAGCGATGACGGCAACGTTCAGCGGCTGATTGACAACGCCGGCCTGCGTGAGTACTTCGACCCGATCCTCGTCTCGGCGGCGGTGGGCCTGCGTAAGCCGAACCCGCGTATCTTCGAACTGGTGCTGGAAGCCTGGAAGCTGCCGCCGGCTGAGGTGGTGATGGTGGGGGATACGCTGGGGGCCGATATCCTCGGCGCGCAGCTGGCGGGCCTGCGTCATGTGTGGCTCAGCGCACGGGCAGATGTCCCGGCCAACCGGGCGCATCGCGGCAACATTGTGCCGGAGGCCGAAATTCAAGCGTTGCCGGAGCTGCCGCCCCTGCTCCGGCGCTGGTCAGAGTCAAACGGGAGTGGCTGATGGACGCGATCGAGGCTGTTTGCCGTGTCAACGACCGCTTCTACATCGCGCTCAGTCTGGCGGACTTCGCTGCCATGGAGCGGCTATGGGTGAATAGCGCTGACGCTGTATGCATTCATCCCGGCTGGCCGCCGCTTTACGGCTGGGAGGCCATCCGCGAGTCTTGGCGTGAAATTTTTCGACATCAGGGACCGTTACACATTTGGGCCACCGAGGCACGGGTACGCATCTTCGGCCAAACAGCGGAGGTGCGCTGTCTTGAAAACATTGACACCGGGCAGCTTGCGGGGTTTGCCCTGCTTCAGACGCGTGCCGTCAATATCTTTCGGGCAGTCGGCTCGACCTGGAAAATTTTGGAGCACCATGCCATGCCGGCGCAAACCCCGCCGCAGCGCCCGGCGCCGTTTTCCCTCAACTAACCACTCAGGGTAACCTGACGTGAACGCTTCGCCTCACCCCCTCGCTCTCCGGTCGGGCAGGCATGGCCTCACCGAGGCGGGTATCTGTAAGTAAATCGGCAGAGCCGGACGCCACGCCTGCGGGGCAAGAGAGAAGCGCGTAGTCTTTCCTGGTTGATCGAAGCGGGGCTGTGGCCAAAGCTCATCCCTCCGGCACGCTCGATCTGACCGGCTCAATGCGGCGAGCGGCGAGATACTCTA
>JAVQXV010000456.1:0-1011 GCA_033577755.1 Anaerolineales bacterium | reverse complement strand
CTAGGGGCACCGTCAAACTCGAAATCTCCGTACCCCTGCACGTCGCCGTTCCACTGGCAGCCCCGCTACTGGAACCCCGCTACTGGAAGCCTACGGCTCTACCATTCTGGTCATCCTGGAGCCGTGACATGGACTGCCTGCCGCCGCCTGCCCCGATGGGTCTGGCGGACCGGCTCACCGTGCAGCCCGCTGTCTCTCTCGGCTCGCTCGCCGGTGAGGCCGCCCGCGTGACCCTGGCCGTCACGCTGCGCGACCGCCAGGACGCCGCTCGCGCACACGCCGCCGCTTGGTCTGACGCGCTATCAGTCGCATCTGATCTTGTCCGGCTCTCGCGCGTCGCGCGCGTCACGCGCGAGCGTGCGCGCCTGGGCCTGGTCGACGGTGACGCGCTCGCACGTGCAGAGGCTGATCTGTCCGCCGCGCGTCATCGCGCGCGCGCCATGGCCGCGTTGCTGCCGTACACGGCCCCGTATCTCGATTGCGTGCTCGATAGCTCTCGCTGATGCGCCGGTACTCGCTGCGCCGCACTTTAGCGCCCGTCCCTGGTGTGCTTGACCTGGCGCGCCCCGCGCTCGTCGCGTGCGCGATTCTCGCCGCTGTGACCGGGGATTTGCGATTTCTTGGCCTGGCGCTGGCGATCCGCTGGGCCCGGTACTGAGTGCGTGCGCTACCGCTGATCGTCGCGTGCGCCGCGCCCGCGGTGCCCGCTATGCTCATCGCCACGTCGTGGCCTGAGCGTCTGGCGATGTCCGTAGTCGGCGCTGCGCTGTCGCTGCTCTGGTGCCACGGTATGATCCTGCGCCGGCGCTGGATCGTCTTAGCCGGTGGTGATAAGCCCGTCACTGATCCCGTCGTCGTCTCGGCGCTGGTCTCAATCTATGCACTGTGGGGAGGCTCACTAAGTGAGCCTGTCGCAACCTATACAGCGTCCGCCCGCGCCGTGGACGGTGACACTCTGGCGCTGTCCGATGGCCGTCGCGTGCGTCTGTGGGGTGTCGATGCGCCCGAGCT
>JAVQXV010000455.1:0-1012 GCA_033577755.1 Anaerolineales bacterium | reverse complement strand
TTAACCCTAAAAATGCTGTTTCAATCCCGCATACCGGGATAAGGAATTTGAGACTGAGAGAGTTGCGGCCTTTCCAACCAAGGCCAACTGGTTTCAATCCCGCATACCGGGATAAGGAATTTGAGACAAATGCTTCAGTTTTGCGCCAGCGCGGAAGATGTAAGTTTCAATCCCGCATACCGGGATAAGGAATTTGAGACTCCCGTTCCTCGTTATATCCCTCCCAGTCAATCTCAGGATGTTTCAATCCCGCATACCGGGATAAGGAATTTGAGACTCGAGAGTAAGAATAGGGGTAGATATTTACACCGATGTTTCAATCCCGCATACCGGGATAAGGAATTTGAGACATATACAGATAGACAATGCCGCCAGAAAGGGTTTAAGGTTTCAATCCCGCATACCGGGATAAGGAATTTGAGACCTTTCATGTCAGGGCGACCAAACACACTATTGACAGCGGTTTCAATCCCGCATACCGGGATAAGGAATTTGAGACCGTGACACGGATGCAGCAGTTCCGTCGCCACGAGTATGTTTCAATCCCGCATACCGGGATAAGGAATTTGAGACTTGCATAACCAATACCGCCTGGAACGTGTGCGGCAAGTTTCAATCCCGCATACCGGGATAAGGAATTTGAGACATTGCTTCTGCCGCTTCTCTATACCCAGATATAATGTGTTTCAATCCCGCATACCGGGATAAGGAATTTGAGACCTTTGTATGTCGTCATTACTTGTACATGGATGGGGTGTTTCAATCCCGCATACCGGGATAAGGAATTTGAGACAATTGAACAAATTCTCAGCAGTTTATCAGATTCTAGTTTCAATCCCGCATACCGGGATAAGGAATTTGAGACGTGCGAAATATAACTATGAAACTGCTAACTTGCAGTGTTTCAATCCCGCATACCGGGATAAGGAATTTGAGACAAGCAAAGTAAACGATGGATTAAGACAGCTTGAAGAAGTTTCAATCCCGCATACCGGGATAAGGAATTTGAGAC